>JANPJL010000140.1:0-3912 GCA_031425495.1 Acidobacteriota bacterium | reverse complement strand
TGGACTGTGCTTCGTTCGCCGCACGTTGATAAGAAATCGCGTGAGCAGTTCGAGATCAGAACGCACAAGCGTTTGATGGATATTCTCGATCCGACAGCGGAGACGGTCGACGCCCTTATGCGGCTCGATCTTCCGGCCGGTGTGGATGTCGAGATCAAGGCATTTGGTAAAAGCTAGCCCGATTTTGGATTTCAGATTTTGGATTTTGGATTGGCCGTGTGGCTGACTCCCCCAATCCAAAATCGCAAATCCAAAATCCAAAATGGAAAGATATGATTAGCGGAATCATTGGTAGAAAAGTTGGAATGACGCAGATCTTTGCGGCGGATGGAACGGTAACTCCGGTCACCGTTATCAAGGCCGGGCCGTGCGTCGTCGTCCAGACAAAAAGCGCTGCGGGCAGAGACGGATACAATGCTGTTCAGCTCGGGCTCGTAGAAGATAATCCGATCCGTCTGAAGAATGTGACTAAGCCGCTTCGGGGCCATTTCGAGAAGACCGGCGGTGGCGTTCCGCCGACGCGGATCTTGAAAGAGATCCGTCTGGTCGACGAACCTGATGCCGCGATCGGGGATCAGATCAAAGTCGATCTGTTTGCTGACGGCGACAAGATCGAAGTGGTCGGCACATCGAAGGGACGAGGCTTCGCCGGTACGATCAAGCGGCACAACTTCAAGCGTGGACCAGAGTCGCATGGTTCGATGAATGTACGTGCACCGGGATCGATCGGACAGTCGGCATACCCGTCGCGTGTGATCAAGGGAACGCGTTCGTCCGGTCACATGGGTGACGATCGGGTTACGGTCAAAGGCTTGACAGTCGCTCGTGTCGACGCCGAAAACAATTTATTGATGGTTCGCGGTGCTGTGCCGGGAGCGAATGGAAGTTTGGTGGTTGTTAAGAAATCTTAGTTGAGAAGGCAGTAGGCAGAAGGCGGAAGGCAGTCCATACACGAACTGACCACTGACCACTGACCACTGACCACTCGAACGGAGTGAGAAATTATGCCTACCGTAAAGGTTCGCAATTTGAAGAATAAAGAGGTCGGCGAGGTTAGCCTGGCTGAAGGCGTGTTCGGCGTAGAGCTGAACGAAGCGCTGATCCACGCCGCCTTGATGAATTATCAGGCCAACGGCCGGCAGGGAACTTCCGCGACAAAGACGCGCGGTAACGTTTCCGGTTCGGGTCGCAAGCTTTGGAAGCAGAAGGGCACGGGACGCGCACGTATTGCATCGCTTCGTTCTCCGCTTTGGAAGGGCGGCGGTAACGTTCATGGCCCGCAGCCGCGCGATTGGTCGTACAAGATGCCGAAGAAAATGCGGCGCGGAGCTCTGCGATCTGCACTTTCCGAAAGGCTCCGCGAGGGGAACTTGATCGTGATCGACGAGTTCGGTTTCGAAGGTCCGAGAACGAAAGATTTTCTCGCGGCTGTCGGATCTCTGGGACTGGTCGAGAATCGGAAGCGTACAAAGACGCTTATCGTTGATTCGCTCGACAACGCAAACCTCATTTTGTCGTCGCGTAACGTCGAGAAAACGAAGGTTACTAACAGCTTCGGCTTGAATATCTACGATCTGCTCTATCACGAAAAGCTGCTCATCTCGAAGGCGGCCATCGAAGAGCTTAATCAGCTCCTGGATCCGAAGAGCGAGAGTGCAAAGGTCGAAACCGAAGAAGCTCCGCAGCCGGAGAAAGCTGTAAAAGCAAAGGCGGAAAAGGCGGAATCCTCGGACGAGCCGAAGCCGAAGAAAGAAGCGAAGCCGAAGGCTGAGAAATCGGATGAGGCTGCTGCACCAAAGAAGGAAGCGAGGCCTAAAGCCGTAAAGAAGGAGGCCGCTGACAATGAGTAATTTTACCGTTTGGGACATTTTGAAGTCACCGGTCGTCACCGAAAAGAGTGTCATCCTGAAGGAAGATTCGACCGAAGAGAATACCGACCGGAAGGCGGGACAAGTCTTGACGTTCCGTGTTGAGCGGACGGCCGGAAAGATGGACATCAAGAAAGCGGTCGAAGAGATCTTCAACGTAAAGGTGGCGAGCGTTCGCACTCTCCAATACGAAGGGAAGATCAAGAAACGAGGCCGTCAGGAAGGACGACGTCCGAACTGGAAAAAGGCTTACGTGACGTTGCGAAAAGGCGAGCCGATGGTGGATTACGCGGAAGCAATTTAACGATTTTGGATTTTAGATTTTGGATTTTGGATTGGCTTTACGGCTAACTCTTAAAATCCAAAATCGGCAATCCAAAATCCAGAATCCAAAATGGAAATATGGGAATCAAGAGATTAAAACCGACATCACCGGCACGACGCTATCAGACTTATCTGACGCGCGACGAGTTGACGCCGGGAGCAACCCCCGAGAAGTCGTTGCTCGAACCGAAGAAGAGAATTTCCGGTCATAACAATGACGGTCGGATCACGGTTCGTCGTCGTGGCGGAGGTCACAAGCGTCATTACCGGATCATCGATTTCAAGCGTGACAAGTCGGGTATCCCCGGTAAGGTCTCGCAGATCGAGTACGACCCTAATCGTTCCGCGCACATTGCGCTGATCACGTATCTCGACGGTGAAAAGCGTTACATCATCGCACCCGTCGGACTAAAGGTCGACACCATGATCCACAGCGGCGCGGATGCGGATATCCTGCCGGGAAATGCGTTGCCGATCAAGAACATCCCGCTCGGTACTGAGGTTCATAACATCGAACTTCGTCCAGGCAAGGGCGGCCAGATGGTTCGCTCCGCGGGTGGATTCGCACAGATCGTGGCGAAGGAAGGCGATTACGCTCAGCTTCGCATGCCGTCGGGCGAGGTAAGAAAAGTTCCCGTCGTTTGTATGGCAACTGTTGGCCAGGTCGGTAATACCGAGCATGAGAACGTTTCGCTTGGAAAGGCCGGACGTAGCCGCTGGATGGGCAGGCGACCAAAGGTTCGGGGTGTAGCGATGAACCCGGTCGATCACCCGCATGGTGGTGGAGAAGGTAAGACATCGGGCGGACGTCATCCGGTAACCCCCTGGGGACAGCCGACACGCGGATACAAGACGCGCCGCAATAAACGCACGACGAATATGATTGTGAAGGACCGTAGACGTAAGTAATTACGAATTACGAATTTCAAATTACGGGTTCTCGTAATTCGTAATTGTTAATTGGAAGTTGAAATATGCCTCGTTCATTAAAAAAGGGACCGTTTATCGATCTTAGTGTTGCTAGAACGCTGCAGCGTATCGCTGAAGGCGCGAAGAAACCGCCCGCGATCAAGACCTGGTCGCGTCGTTCCACGATCTCGCCGGATATGGTCGGACTGACATTCGGCGTTCATAACGGAAAACGCCACATCCCGGTGTTCGTCACCGAGAATATGGTTGGTCACAAGTTAGGTGAATTTTCGCCGACACGAATGTTCAAGGGACATCCTGGAACTAAGGCCGAGAAGATGGCAAAGAGGAAGTAGGTATTTTAGATTTTGGATTTTGGATTGTGGATTGGCCGTTCAGCCAACTCTTCAATCCAAAATCCAAATTCGAAAGTCCAAAATGGGAATATGGAAGCGATAGCAAAGACAAAGCATTTGAAGGGTAGTCCGCGAAAGGCTCGCCTGGTTATTGATATGATCCGCGGACAGAACGTTTCGCGGGCGCTTGCGATCCTGAAGTTCACGAACAAGCGTGCGGCTGATCCGATCGCGAAGTGTTTGAACTCTGCGATCGCGAACGCGACCTATGCTGCCGAGCAGCAGAATATCGCGATCGATCCGGACGGACTGTGGATCCGGTCTTGCTTCGTCGATATGGGGCCGACCAAGAACAGGCGTCGTATGCGTCCGGCACCGCAGGGCCGTGCGTATCGTGAGCAACGTCACTACTGCCACATCACGATCGAGATCACGAGCGAAGAAAAGGCGAAGAG
>JANPJL010000139.1:0-26318 GCA_031425495.1 Acidobacteriota bacterium | reverse complement strand
TCCGGCATCAGAGCAACGTGCTTGAAAAGGCACGGCAGACGCGAGACGTTGCGGAGCATGTTGTGCTCGTCGGATGACATCTCATGAGTAACCCACGAGAGGACGTCCGCCGATGCTCCGCCAATATTAAGTTTGTTATATGGCATGTTTCCTCCTATTTTGCAGGATGAAGGCGGAAGGATGAAGGATGAACAGAGATTTCATCCTTCGTCCTCCAAACGTCATCCAGCTATGATGCGGGCGACAAGATTTCGGAATGATACGTTCTTGTTTTTAAGAACCAAGATTTCAAATTTCGAAATTCCGAGTTTCAGATTTCAGATTGCGGCTCCCAAATCGAAAATCCCAGATGGAGAGTGGTTGCGGCGGGAGGATTCGAACCTCCGACCCAAGGTTTATGAGACCTTTGCTCTTTCCAACTGAGCTACGCCGCCAGATCGATTTGGGGTTTGGGATTTGGGATTTGGGATTTGCGAATCATGCTGGAAACAAGGGTCGTAACCCAAGCGACAATTTCAAATTTGAAATTTCAAATCTCAGATAGCGGACCCCAAATCCCAAATCCCAAATCCCAAATCCCAAATCCCAAATCCCAAATCCCAAATCCCAAATCCCAAATCCCTCTACCGGCCGCTTCCGAGTGAAACGGCCGGGGGCACGTTGTGGGAGAAGTTGGTTATGCGGAAGCGGCTACTGCCTGGGCTTCCGGCTTGAACGACTCTCGAGTTTCGATCGAAGCAGCTTCCTTCTCGATCGCTTCCTTGACGGCGTTGATCACCTCCGCCATCTTTTGGATCTTGAATAGGCTGTTCTCGCGCTCCTCGGGAGTGTTCAGATCGAATGAATAGGAGACATCGTCGTGGCAGTCGGCGAGTTCGAGTTGGATCGTCCCTCGCTGCCATCTGTCTCGATCCGAGGTTGGTATCTCGCGCGTATCCTCGACGACGCCGATGATATACGCACGCATCTCAGTTTTTATGTTCAGGAACGCCCGTTCGCGAACATGATATTTGTTGCTCATTTTCTTTTCCTCAATTGTTCGAATTTCTGAAAGTTGATGATTGATTGCGGCGACCGAACTTTCAGCGAACTAGGAAAAGCTGAAGATTCAGATCGCGCAACCGCTGCGACTCTTGAGTGCAAACATAGTTTTTGTTCTCCTTATGAAATAAAAATGGCCTTTCCATTTTGGATTTTGGATTTTAGATTGGAAGAGGGTGGAACGGCCAGGCGCACTTCGCTGCTGATCTGGCAATCAAAATCCAAAATCCAAAATGGAATTGGCGGGGCCGAACGGACTCGAACCGTCATCGTCTTCCTCGACAGGGAAGTGCATACGCCTTTCTGCCACGGCCCCGTAATCGATCTCAAATTTCAAATTTCAAATTCGAAATTGAAAAGCTGGGTGGAACGGCGGGATTTGAACCCGCATGGTCCGCATTCACAGTGCGGTGCTTTGCCGGTTAAGCTAAGTCCCACGCAAATCGTCGGAGTCCTTGGGGAGACGCGCGACATCGCGTCTCCCCCGAAACCGGGCGACAAAAGTGAAGCGACATTGTTTTCTGAGCTACACCTCGCGGTGGCCGGAATTGAACCGGCGACCTCCTGCGTTTTAGGGCAGGTGCTCTGACCATGTAGTCGCAACTGCATTCGCCCGAATATGACTGGAACGGGTAATCGGATTTGAACCGATGCTTGACGGTTTTGCAGACCGCCGCCTTTCGCCGCTTTGCTATACCCGCGTTTCGATTTTGGATTTTAGATTTTGGATTGGGCCGAGCGGATATCGATGTTCAACTTCCTGGTTCACAATCCAAAATCTAAAATCCAAAATCTAAAATGTATTTGGCTTCGGGAAAAGGAATCGAACCTCTATCTCCTGGTTCAGAGCCAGCCGTCCTGCCGGTTAGACGAACCCGAAACTAAGTGGTGAATGGTAAGTGGCGAGTGGTGAGTGATAAATGAAAAAGCGCCGACGCTTATTCACTCACCACTAACCGTTCACCACTCACCGTTAAAATACGGCTATTCAGTTTTCAAACATCAAAAAGTAAAGGAGCGGCTACGTTTCGGATCTCACAATGATCGTGGCGTAACCGCTCCTTGCTTATCGTTTCAACAGACTAAAAAGTCCGTTGCACTTTTCGATGTTTCGGGAGCGGGAACGCCGCTCCCGCAATGTTAAGTAACTAGTTCAGGATTCATATTGCGATCCTGTTTTGGTTGATAATTCGCGCCTTCGAATTGGAAATATACGATGGCATCCCAGCCTGATCCGGAGCACATGCTTGCGCCGACGGGTAAGCCGTTGAATGTTCTCGTTGTACGTATCGAACTTCGAATCACAAAATCTATCTCCAAAAAAATTTGCCGCGCATTCACGCGACAGGAAGAGAGTTGTACCACGTCTAAAAAATAGTTGTCAAGCGATTCTCAAAAATTTAATTTGAATCCGCGTTTGAAAGTCAGAAATGACTATATCCAATTCGCGGCAGTACAGCACGCGAGTCATCAGTGACAAGCTCAACGATCCCGCCGTTTGCGGTAACTATGCCGATGCGATGAATGGGTGGAAGTGTTGGGTCGCAAATATTTTCTTGTCTCGACGTGAATAACAACTCAAAGTCTTCGCCGCCCCCGATCGCAAACGCTCGTTTCTCGACGATTGAGAACGAATCGAGATCTTCGTCGACTGGTATTGCATCAAGGTCGATGACGGCACCGACGCCGCTCGAGTCGCAGATGTGATAAAGATCGGCGCCGAGTCCGTCGCTAATATCGATCATCGCCGATGCGAGCTTCCGCGAGGAGAGATAGTGTCCGATCGCGATCTGTGGCGTTGGACATAGCTGTCGCTCAAGTAACCGACGTTTCTTTCCGCGAGATTCCGTGTAGCTTACGCCCGATTCGAGAAGCTCCAATGCACCAGCCGCGCCTCCCACCGAGCCGGTCACAAAGATCGAATCGCCCGGCTTCGCTCCGCTTCGCAAAACCGCGCGACCCTTGACCGCCTCACCCCCGACTATGGAGTCGATCACGATCTTGGCCGAGCTTCGGGAAACGTCCCCGCCAACTAATTCGACGTTGTGCCGTTCGGCCAGCTTGAACCACCCTTCGTAAAATCGATCGACGAACCCTTCATCCCAAACTCCCGCAGGTACAGCAATCGACAGCATGGCCCATTTCGGCGTGCCGCCCATGGCCGCGACATCGGAAAGGGAAACCGCGAGGGCCTTGTGACCGATATGTTCCGGTGAGGTCCATTTGAGCCGGAAGTCGACATCCTCGACAAGCATGTCAGCGGTTATAACGAGGTCGGCCTTAGAGTCCTTGGGCAATATCGCACAGTCATCGCCAACACGTTTTAACCCGTATTTGTCCTTAAGGTTTCGGATGAACTCGAACTCCGTCGGCATACAATCCTATTGACACAAATTTAATAAACTCATACAATAACGGCGATATAAGTTACCGAAAACTTTAACACAGTTCGAGACCCGATGGCCCAGAGCGCGATTGTAATTCCAGAGAAGATCTACTTTAAGATCGGCGAAGTTTGTGAGCTTGTCGGTGTCCAGGCGCACGTCTTGAGATATTGGGAAACCGAGTTTCCGATGCTGTCGCCTCAGAAGAACCGTTCTGGTCAGCGGAGCTATCGGCGGCGAGATGTTGAAATGGCATTTCGTATCAAGCAGCTGCTTTACGAAGAGATGTTCACGATCGCCGGAGCGAAGAAAAAGCTCCAGGCAGACATGCGTGAGGCACCAAAGCTTAAGGTGGTTCATCCCGAGCCAAAAACGGATGACGAATATGCGAGTTCGAACGGTGTTCAGGGGCTGTTCGACGAAGACCTTGTTCTCGACGAGGCGGAACTTGAATCACCGCTCATCCAGTCGACAGGCTCGGAACATAAGGAAGCTCTTCGATCTCTCGCGTCTCAGTTACTAGAGCTACGCGAGCTTCTAAAGACAAGTCACGGCCGAGAGTCGGAAGAGCGATCACGAAAATAGCGTGGTTTGACAAACCTAACCTCTGAATCTAATCTGAAAATCAATCTGTCCGGGACGTAGCGCAGTCTGGTAGCGCGTTCGCTTGGGGTGCGAGAGGTCGCAAGTTCAAATCTTGTCGTCCCGACCAACAAAGTGAAAGGGTGAAAAAGCGTAAGGGTGACATTGCCGAAGCTTTTCACCCTTTCACCTTTCCACTTTCAAGGTTTTACCGAAACATAGATCGTCTGGCCTCGCCGAGAAATGAGTACGAGAATCGGTTTTCCCGCTCCGCTCGCCAATGCCGACTGTACCGCCTCCGCAGTCGAAACTGCCTGTCGATTGATCTCAAGGATTATGTCGCCACGCGTGATACCCGCCTCGGCCGCGGATCCCGACTCGTCAACCGCGGCCACCAGCATGCCCTCGGTTCCTTCTTCGATACCGAACTGCTTCGCGATCTGAGGCGTCACGGGCTGAAGCGTAAGTCCCAGCTTACCCGTGTCGGACTGCTGCTCCGGATCACCGCCCGGCGTCGAGGGGTCGCCGTCCTTGTCTCCGGCCGTTTCGAATTCGTCGAGAGTGGCCACGAGGTCGACCGCGCTGCCGTCACGCAACACGGTGACTTTGATCTCAGTTCCCGGGAGTGTCCCGGCCACCTTATTACGCAGCACATTGCTGTCCTCTATCTTTTCTCCGTTGATCGCCGTGATTACATCAGTGCGTTTGAATCCCGCCTTTTCGGCCGCACTTCCTTTTCGTACATCGCTGACAAGGACGCCGGAGGTGTCTTTCAATCCGAGCGCCTCGGCCGTGACTTCAGAAATGTTTTGGATCCCGATGCCGAGCATTCCGCGGCGTACGCGACCGTCACGGACTAATTGTTCCATGATGGACTTTGCCATGTTCGATGGGATCGAAAATCCAATACCGATGTTTCCGCCGGATGGGCCGCCCGCGAGGATCTGAGAGTTAATGCCGATCAACTCTCCTGAAAGATTGACAAGCGCTCCGCCCGAATTTCCCCGATTGATCGGAGCGTCCGTCTGAAGGAAATCTTCAAATGTGTCGTTATTGTTGCCGTAGCTAAGACCGGTTCGTCGACCTTTGGCCGAGATGATCCCGGCCGTCACGGTTTGGCCGATGCCGAGTGGATTTCCGATGGCAAGGACTATATCGCCGACCCGAACCGTGTCCGAATTGCCCAGAGAGAGAAAGGGCATATTCTGGGCTTCGATCTTTAGCACGGCCATGTCGCTCGGCCGGTCGGAACCGACGAGCTTTGCCTCGAACGACTTATTGTCGCTGAGAAGAACGGTGATCTTATCGGCACCCTCAACTACATGATTGTTGGTTAAAATCGTGCCGTCCGCGCTTACGATGACGCCCGATCCGAGGCCGCGTTCCAATCTCGGCTGCTGGTTCTGGGGCGGCGTCGGAAACTGCCGGAAGAATTCGTCGCCGCCAAATGGATTCGACTGGGCTGGCTGTTGGGCACGGCGGGACTTGGATTCGGCTTCGATCCTCACGACGGCCGGCGAAGTTTTCTCTACGACATCCGCGTAGGACGTGCGTACACCATCGACCACCATCGGAGGCGGAGGTGCGGCCGGTTCGGCGGCCGGCGCCACGTCCTCGCCGAAAAGACCGGTCCGGCAACCGCCGGCCAGCAACGCGACAATCAACAACGAGATCGAGAAAATATTCCTTCCTAGCATCAAATCGTCTCCCAATAATAATTACGTAAATTCTAACGAATACACACAGGCTTGCAAATATATGAATGAATACGAGACCCGGCGGCTATTGGTTCGAAAAAACAGCGTTTCTATACGGCAGCTATTTTAGGTGCGTCGTTGTTGAAGATATATGCAAGGGATTTATACACGAGCTTTGAACAGAGGAAGGCGGGTGCATCGGAATTCTCCGTCTTGGAGAACTCGACCAGATCCATCCCGATGACCCGGCGTTTTGTTGCGAGCCTTCGGATCAACGCCAAAGTCTCGTACCAGCCAAGTCCGCCGGGCTCAGGCGTGCCTGTCGTTGGAACAAGGCTCGGGTCGAGACCGTCGATATCGATCGTCAGGTAGACGTTCTCCGTTAGAGAATCTACCGCCTCATCGATCCAGTCAGTCTTTCCGACGATGTCCTTTGCCCAAAATATTTTGGTTGGCAACCCGGTATTTAGCAGGCGTACCTCATCGGCGGAGATCGACCGGATCCCTACTTGCACCGATGGGATCCGCATGTCCTTCACGACGCGGGCCATGATCGAAGCGTGAGAATGAGGCGTTCCGTCGTACGTGTCACGAAGATCGGCATGAGCATCGATCTGCAGCACACTCATGTCGTGAAACTTTTCGGCGTGAGCTTTGATAACGGGAGCAGAAACTGAGTGCTCCCCACCCAGCATGCAGATAAATTTTTCGGATTCGAGAAGCTGCCGCGTTCGATCGTACAATGCGGTCATCATCGATTCGGGGGTGTCGCGCGATTCAAATTCTTCGAGCGTATGGATACCAAGCTTGTAAACTTCCGATCCGGTTTCCTCTTCGTAAAGCTCCATGTTACGGGACGCCTCAACGATCGCCATTGCCCCGCCGCCCGTTCCCGTGCCGTAAGAAACTGTCCCCTCGTACGAAACCGGCCAAACCACAATGCGAGCGGGATCGAACGAGGAGAATTCTTCCTCGTCGATACCGCCGAAATTCATTGGAAGGGAATCGGATTCGCTCATTCTGATTTTGGATTTTAGATTTTGGATTTTGGATTCCGGATCTCGAGCCGCGTACCGCTCCAAAAAATCCAAAATCTAAAACCCAAAATGGCTAAGGTACGTCGATCGTCATGTCCTTACCGGCGAAACTGAAATTGGGACGCTTGCGTCCTTTCATGAACTTCGCGGCCGTTTGGGAAAGGGCTGTGATGATCATCGGCAGAGCTATCGAAGGATCGCTGGGTACGAATGCGGTGGTCGCCCCGCGCAGCAATTTGCCAAAGACGGCCGTGTGGTTGCCGGCATACGAAGGCGTCCGAATATCAAGTGGCACTGTGTCGGTGGTGATCGATACTGCGTATTTGTGACCGCGGGCGGCGTTGCGAAGCATATAGGACGAGATGTCGGCCATGTGCAGCATGTTCTGGCTGCAGGTGCTGCCGAGCGTGATCACGCCCGAATTACGCGTTTTCTGCGCGATCTGCATCATCTCCATCGTGTCCGCCGTGGTGTCGAACGTAAACTGCGACTTCTTCTCAAAGCGCGCTCGGGCGATGCCGACCGACAGTTCAGTGCTCAGAAGGTCGGGACAAAACACGGGGATGCGGGCTTTGAAAGACGAGGTCATTATTCCGTCTTCGTGTGCGATCTCAGCGAGCTCGCGTCCCATTAGAAGCAAGAACTCCCGAACGGAATATGCACGGCTCGAATCGAGCTGATTTATTACGCTACCGATCCATTCGTCGGCCTCTCGATACTCGTCTCGGTTCGCAAGTAGATCGCCGACACGCGCGACATCCGATGTTTCGAGCTCGTCATCGGCCATGCTCGGATGAGCCTGGTAGTGATTTCTGCCTAGCGTCTCGTGGATGTCATGAAACAGAACGGTACCCGACATTACGATGACATCGACGAACCGGTTTTTTATTACGTACGCAAGCAGCCGACGCATCCCGGACGTGATCAAATTGCCCGTACCGCACAGATAAATGGTCGAATTGTCGTCCAGCATGTCGAGCCAGATTCTGTGAGCCTCAGCAAGTTGTCTAGCACCGAACCCGGCTCCCTCCATCTTCTCCAACAACCCCGCAACAGACCGGTCGCGGTCGATAGGGACCGGTCGTGTCGGAACTGTTAAAAATTTTGAAGCCTTAGTTTTCTTTTGAGCCGCCATTATTCTTTCTCCAATACAATAATTTCTAAAAAATACGAGAACACTCTATTTTCACGCTTCGCCGTTCGGCGTGAGGTACGTATAGCTTTCGGCCTGATTTTCGTAGAACTCGATCAACTGATTACCTTCCTTCGTGGAAAGCTGGCCGTCTTTTATGCGTTTCATCACTGCTCGACGAAACTGGTCATGGAGTTGGTCCGCGTCAAAGCGAACAGTACTCAACGTCTCGGCAAGGGTCGCGCCGTAGATGACCTTCCTGATAATATGTCCGTCCTCACCGATAAAAATGTGGGCCTCGTGCGGAACGCCGAACAGGTTATGGTTATTACCCATAACCTCCTGGTAAGCCCCGACTAACATCATCGCCAAATAATACGGTTCGTTCTTCACCAGCTTGTGAAGTTCAAGCACGGGTTTTACATCGTGCAGGTCCACGAACTTGTCGACAATACCGTCGGAATCGCAGGTTATGTCACATAGGGTAGCATATTCCGTCGGCTTTTTGTTGAGTTTATGTATTGGAATGATTGGAAATAGCTGCTCGAGCGCCCAGTTATCAGGCATCGACCTGAAAACCGAAAAGTTGGCAAGATACTTCGCGCAAAGCAGCTGTCGAAGGTCGTCGAATTCATCTGAAACGTACTTTTTCTGCTGGGCGAATTGATCCGCCTTCTCGCAAACGTCCCAGAACAGAACCTCTCCTTTCCCTTTGGCCTCGAGATCGATAAGACCCAGGTTGAACATCGTGAAAAGCGCTTCACGATGCTCGAGGGCGTCGTGGTAATACTCGCGATAATTCTTCGCATTGATGGTCTCGCGAAGGTCGTGAAGCTCCCGGATCACGGGCGGATCTTCCTTTTCGACAGTCATCGGGGTAAGATCTTCGACCACTGTTTCGATCTCGTCCTGGATATTGGTCACGAGGATGGCATGGTAAGCCGACAGGTAACGCCCCGATTCCTGGATTATTGTCGGGTGAGGAACGTTTTCATCGTCACAAACGGTCTTGATCACGTAGATTACATCGTTCGCAAATTCGCGGGCATTGTAGTTTGCAGACGATTCGAACGAAGTCCGCGATCCATCGTAGTCGACCGCCATACCTCCGCCGACATCGAGATAATCGATAGGGATCCCCATTTGCCGGATCTTGGCGTACGTCCGTGCAGCTTCCTTCATCGCGTTCTTGATACGCTTGATGTCGGTAAGCTGAGAGCCGATATGGAAGTGCAAAAGCCGCAGCATATCAATGCGGCCGGCTTCCTGGAGCTGGCGAATAACGTCAAGGATCTCGGTGGTAGTTAATCCAAATTTTGCTGCTTCGCCTCCGGACTTCTCCCACTTGCCCGTCCCTTTTGAGTAGAGCTTTACACGTACACCCACCATCGGGATCGGGGTCGCGGGATTCTCTGTGGTAACTTCGTTCACGAGGCTCAGCGTATGCTCGAGTTCGGACATCTTCTCGATCACGATCACCACGTTCTTGCCCGCCGCTGCACCGGCGAAAGCAAGTTTCACAAAGTCGCGATCCTTGAAACCATTGAGAACGAGCAGGCTTTCCGCAGGTTGCTCAAGCGCAAGAGCTGCGTAGAGTTCTGCTTTTGAACCGGCCTCGAGTCCGAAGTTATATCGCGAGCCTTCCTTGAGATATTCCTCAATCACCGCGCGATTCTGGTTTACCTTCATCGGGTAAACGCACATGTGCTCACCTTCGTATTCGAACTCCTTTATAGACTTCTTAAATGCGGTGTGAAGCTTGCGGATCTGCCCGAATAGCAATTGCGGAAAGCGCAGCAGGACCGGGGTATTTACCCCCCGTTTGGCGAGATCGTCGATGATCGCCTTTACGTCAGCTGTCAGGTTTGCGTTATCGGGAGAGCGGACGACAAGATTTCCCTTGCGGTTTACCCCAAAATAGTCAGCTCCCCAGTTATCGATCCCGTATGTCTCGATCGTGCGCTCTATTACTGAACTCAATTTGCCATACTCCAGCGTGCTTATCCGAAACTCGAAGGCCAACGCGAAAACTTAAAGCATAGTAAAAATCTAACAAAAATCAAAAAGTGAGACAACACAAAGTTTTTTCAGCGGATGATGGATGGCATATCCGTGCAAAAAAGGTGCGAGACGCTCCGCAACCGAGCGCTGGAAGGAGACGCCGCACTCAGAACGTAGAGCGCTGTTCAAGACGAACAAGAGGCTGATTGCAGCGACCATACTCGTATGATCACTACCGTCAGACTATTTCTGGTGGGGCTAGCCGCCTAGTGTCTAATCGAACAAAAGTGTCGTGACGCATCTATCGCCGGCACAGAAATGTAAGAATATCCGGCCCATGCCTAGAAGATGCCCAGCAAAACCGATGATACCGGTTGCGGCATGGACATTGCTTAGTTCAACGCCATGAGCAAGGCCAGCATTTGACACTGATTATTTCGTACCGCGACCCTTTGCCGGGCCGCGGTCTTTTATTGGTACGCCGGTCGGACGCTCAATACTCTTTAACCGATTATTTAGGAGCATTGATGAACGCTAAGAACGTATTAACGTACGCAGCGGACCAGAGCGCGAAGTTCGTGTCGGTCCGGTTTACCGACCTCCCCGGGTCGTGGCACCACCTTACTTATCCGATCAGCCATCTGACCGAGGATTCTTTTGAAGAAGGATTCGGGTTCGATGCGTCAAGCCTTCGTGGTTGGGCCGCGATCAACGAATCGGACATGCTTTTGATCCCGGATCCCTCGCGCTTTTGGCTTGATCCATTTACGGATGAGGTAACGATGTGTCTCATCGCAAATGTCGTCGATCCGATCACCAAGGAAGGCTACGGCCTTGACCCGCGGTCGGTCGCCGTGCGTGCCGAGAGCTATTTAAAGTTTACTGGTGTCGCGGACACTGTCTACTTCGGGCCTGAGGCCGAGTTTTTTATCTTTGACGAGGTCAGTTATCACAACAACCAGCAGTCGGCCGGCTTCTCGGTCGACTCTGAAGAAGGTCACTGGAACTCGGGCCGCTCGGACAGCTCCACGGTAAACACAGGTTTCCATATCCGGCCTAAAGAGGGCTACGTCCCGGTTGCTCCTCTCGACACACTTATCGACATCCGCAACATGATCTCGCTGACGCTTGCTGAGGTCGGGATCGACGTGGAATGTCATCATCACGAAGTTGCGACGGCCGGTCAGTGCGAGATCGATTTCCGGTTCTCGAATCTTCTACACACCGCCGACAACGTAATGCTCTTCAAGAACATTGTTAAGAACACGGCCGTCGCTTACGGCAAAACGGCGACGTTCATGCCTAAGCCGCTCTACGGTGACAACGGTTCAGGGATGCACTGTCACCAGTCTCTCTGGAAGGACGGCAACCCGCTATTTGCGGGAGATCAGTACGCCGGTTTGTCGGAGATGGCGAAGTTCTACATCGGTGGTCTGCTAAAACACGCTCCGGCCTTGGTGGCGTTCGCCGCACCGACGACTAACAGTTACAAACGTCTCGTGCCCGGCTTTGAAGCTCCTGTAAATCTTGCGTACTCGGCGCGCAATCGTTCGGCGGCGGTACGCATTCCGATGTTCTCCCAATCTCCGAAAGCGAAACGGCTCGAGTTTCGTCCGCCCGATCCCAGCTGCAATCCGTACATTACGTTCGCGGCTCTACTGATGGCAGGACTCGATGGTGTCCAAAATCGGATCGATCCCGGTGAGCCTCTCGAGAAGGATATCTACGATCTTCCTCCCGAAGAGCTCGCGAATGTTCCGAGCTTGCCCGGTTCGTTGGACGATGCACTCAAAGCGCTTGAGGCCGATCACGAATTTCTGCTGAAGGGCGACGTGTTTACGACATCGATGATCGAACGCTGGATCTCCTACAAACGCGAGAAAGAAATAACGCCGCTTCGCCTGCGGCCGCATCCGCTGGAATTTTCCATGTATTACGACATTTAAATTTAATTTCCGTTATCCAAATGCAAGAGCGGCTCGCATATCGGCGAGTCGCTCTTGTCTAAAGAAAGTCTGCTTGTCGGCCGGCGTTGTTCCGGTCACCAGTCCAATCTAGATCGACGCCGCGATCACTTCATCAAAAATCTCGAGCGCGACATCAACGTGTTCTTTTGCCAGGATGAGAGGCGGCGACCAGCGGATCGAATTGCTGCCGCAGCCTAAAATTATCAGGCCGCGTTCGTAGCATGCGTATTCGATCTTGTCGCGGAGCTCCGGAGCAGGTGTCAGGCTTTTCTTGTCGGTCACAAACTCTACTCCAAGCATCATTCCGAAACCGCGTACATCACCGATGCACTCGTATTTCTCCATAAGCTTCCGAAGGCCGACTTCCAGGTAAGCACCGACGTTCTTCGAGTTCTCGACCAAGCCGCCTTCAAGCAGTTCGATCGTTTTCAACGCGGCGGTGAGTGCTACCGGATTCCCACCGAATGTCGAAGCGTGTGCACCTTTGTGCCAATCCATTACGTCCGCACGCGCCGTGCAAGCACCGATCGGGAATCCCGACCCTAGACCTTTTGCCATGCAGACGATGTCCGCCTTCACCCCTTCGTGATGGTCGAGTGCGAACATCTTGCCCGTGCGTCCCATTCCGCTTTGCACTTCATCGACGATCAGCATGATGCCGTTCTCGTCGCAGATCCGTCTCAGTTCTTTGACGAACTGTTTCGGAGCAGGAACATAACCGCCCTCGCCCTGCACTACCTCGAGTACAATTCCCGCGACTTCTTCAGGCGGCGTCGTCGTTTTGAAAAGGCGATTCTCGATCCAGTTGATAACGTCGCGGCTGATCGTCTCATCGTCGGTCGGCATCTCATTGGCGAAGTGGCGGAATGTATTTGGATACGGTACGTGCACCACGTCGAGAGCCTGACGCATGAACCCAAGCCGCTGTGCTTTCCTGCTCGAGGTCAGACTCAATGCGCCAAGTGTGCGCCCGTGAAACGACCCGAAGAACGAGATAAATTTTTGTCGTCGGGTGTGATACATCGCAAGCTTCAAGGCGGTCTCGATCGCCTCGGCTCCTGAGTTTGCGAAATGGGTTTTCGTCGGGCCGTCGATCGGAACGATCTCGTTCAGCTTTTTGCCCAGCTCCGGCATGTGCCGGTAAAAGAAATCCGTGCCGCAGAGATGGATCAGACTGTTGACCTGCTCGGTCACGGCCTTAACGATCTCGGGATGGCAGTGACCCGTCGAGCAGACAGCGACGCCGGCATTGCAATCGAGAAATACGTTGCCGTCGGGATCGGTTATCCATACGCCGTTGGCGTGTTCTGCGACGAGCTTGTAATCGGGGCGCGGGTAGCTCGGCGTTACGTATAGTGCATCGGCCTCGATGATCTCACGCGATTTCGGTCCGGGAAGTTCAGTCTTAATACTCGGTCTTTGAAGTTCGGTTGTCGGTGTCATGATTTTCTCCTCAGTTTAGAGTGCGCGATTTATCGCGTCCTACGTAAAGGGGTTTACGGGCTCAAGCCCGCACTCTGAGCGGATGGAGAATTAGTCGCCGCCGAAGAGATCGGCACGTTTGTCTGCGGGGCGAAGTTTTGCTATGCAGCGTGGTGTCATTTGAACGGGCTAAATATATCAGACCGCGGACAAAGTTTCAAAAAATCTCATCGCGTGAAAGAATGGAATCATGCAGAGCGCTAAGACCTACACGAACAAATTGATCGACGAAACGTCTCCATATCTCTTACAGCACGCGCACAATCCGGTCGATTGGTATCCATGGGGAGAGGAGGCTTTTGCGAAGGCTCAGGCCGAAGACAAACCGCTGCTTGTGAGCATCGGCTATTCAGCATGTCACTGGTGTCATGTGATGGAACACGAATCATTCGAAGACGAGGCGACTGCCCGCGTTATGAATGAACATTTTGTGAACATCAAGGTCGACATGGAAGAGCGGCCGGACGTCGATCAGATCTACATGACGTTCGTACAGCTAACGACCGGGCGCGGCGGATGGCCGATGAACGTCTTCATAACGCCTGAGAAGCTTCCGTTTTTCGGTGGGACATACTTTCCCCCGGGACCACGCCATGGAATGCCTTCGTGGCAGCAGATCCTGATCAGCATCGCCGAGGCCTGGCGTGAAAGGCGTGACGAGCTGCTGCACTCGGCAAATGAGATTTTAGGGGAATTGAAACGCGTCGGCACGAGCGAGTTTTCGGCGGCGCCGCTGTCTGCCGAGCTGCTCGATTCTGCGTTTCAGAGCTTCGCTCGGTCATTCGATAAGACCAATGGTGGCTTTGGCGGAGCTCCCAAATTCCCACCATCGATGTCGCTCGAATTCCTCCTTCGGTACTGGAAGCGGACGGGCGATGAGAATGTGCTCGATGTCGTGAAGTTCACCGCACGGAAAATGGCCGAAGGTGGTATTTACGATCAACTCGGCGGAGGGTTTCACCGGTACGCGGTCGACTCGATCTGGCTCGTTCCGCATTTCGAGAAAATGCTGTACGACAATGCGCAGTTGATTGGGATCTACCTGCATCTGTATCAAATTTGCAAGCAGAGTTCAGCCGATGCGGATGCTGAGTTCTTTAAGCGGATCGCGATCGAGACGCTCGAATATGTCCGCCGTGAAATGCTTGATGCGTCGGGCGGTTTCTATTCTTCTCAGGATGCCGACAGCGAAGGTGTAGAAGGAAAATTCTTTGTCTGGACCGAAACGGAAATCGAGGAGATCCTCGGTGCGGACGATGCCGCGATCTTTAATTTCTTTTACGACATTTCCGCGGAAGGGAATTTCGAAGAGAAGAATATTCTCAACGTTCGCCACACGGTTGAGTCGGCCGCCGCGCGATTGAAGATCGATGAGGTGCGCCTGACTACCGTGCTCGACAGTGCTCGGCCGAAATTATTCGCGGAGCGCGAGAAACGGATCAAGCCATTTCGAGACGAAAAGATCTTGACGGCATGGAACGGACTTATGCTCGCCGCTTTCGCGGAAGCCGCCGCCATTCTCGACAGCAAAGAGTACCTGGAAGTCGCGAAGCGGAATGCCGATTTCCTGCTTGGGTCGCTGCAGAACGATGGTCGCCTACTGCGGACGTGGAAAGACGGTCGCTCTAAATTGAACGCGTACATTGAAGATCACGCAAACCTAGCGGATGGTCTAATCGAACTTTATCAAGCGTCGGGAGAGATCAGTTACCTGTCGGAAGCAAAGCGTCTCGCAGATAGGATGATCACAGAGTATTGGGATGGGGAGAGCGGCGGATTTTTCTTCACTTCGGCTGATCATGAAGAGCTGATCGTGCGCAACAAAGATTTCTACGATAACGCTACGCCATCTGGAAATTCGTCTGCCGCTGATGTGATGCTGCGGCTGGCAAAGTATTACGGAGACGAAAAGTACGATCGATTCGCCGTGACAGTATTGCGTTTGATCGCGCCGCAAGTGAAACGGCACGCGCAGGGATTTGGCAGAGCGCTATCGGCGATGGAGTTTCACCTTTCACCCGTAAAAGAGGTCGTAGTAGTCGGGGAGCCGGGGAACGAACTCGAGAGAGAAGTGAATAGGCTGTATCTCCCTTCGATGATTGCCGCCTTTGCGGTCGAGGCGACCGATGAGACACTTCCGCTTCTAACTGCCCGCCCGCAGATCGACGGGAAGCCGACCGCCTACGTGTGTGAAAATTTCGTCTGTCAGCGACCGGTAACGGAGCTCGGGGAGCTTCAAGAATTACTCGAGGATCTGGAATACAGTCCTTGATCAACGAAAAAGGCGTCGTCCGAAGACGACGCCTAAATTTTCTAAGTAACCAAGCAACCTTGATTACGGCTTTGCGTTCGCGTTAGCATTTCCAGCCGGTCGCGTTGCGTTAGCGTTCACCGTGTTGGTAACAGTTGTTGTGTTCGTAGCTCCGGTCGCTCCGTTCACCTGTGTATTGGTAGTGGTGCTGATCGTGGTGTTGGCATTGTTGGCCGCCACGGTCGAGTTTCTCACAGCGTTAGTATTTGCCGTGTTGTTGCTAGCAGCGTCGCCGCAAGCCATTCCTAATGCGCTAAGCGCCAAAAGGGTTGAAAGTGCAATAATTTTTCTCATTTTCTAAGTGGACTCCTGTCTTTCTCAAAGAATATAACTACTTATTTTTACTTACCTACCGCCTTGTGAGCGGCATTGCCCCAGAACTGTCAAATTTTGGAACAATCGACAATATAGTCATCCGGCATACATTAGTCAACCCCTCTACAGCTTAAACAAACTATTTGTTCGAGAAAGCCTTGGGTCCTAAAATCCGTGAAATCAGGGCTCCAATGGCAGTCCAGTCCCGAGGTAATGCCGCGACATGCGCGAAAAGGCACCTCAATCCAATGGAGAGAGGTGCACTTGTTGAATGCAATAGTAACCGAGCGACTACGGACGACGGTTGGCGTTCGAGTTCATGTTCGAGTTCATCGGACGCATGTTCGAATTAGCATTACTGTTCATGTTCGTGTTTGTAGGCATCGGTGTGCTGGTCGCCACCGGCATCGGAGTAGACACGGTCGTGCGATTCACGTTCATGTTGCTGTTATTGACGGTATTGTTTGCTGCGCCTCCGCACGCCATTCCAAGCGCGGCAAGTGCTAAAACTGATGTAAGTGCAATTTTTTTCATAATCCCTTATTAATCTCCTGTCTTCTTCAAAGTCTCGAAATTACTTTCGACCGCTGCTAACCAATCAGCAGCGTCTTGCCCCGTCTCAAAGATGTTGGAACAAACGACACTATAAGTATCACGTCGTTTGGAAGTCAACTTAAATTACGTCGAAATCGCTGTGTCGCACACATATTTTCGTCGAGCGTAACCTGGATTACCCAGCATCAAGGTCCCCGGCTCCGAGGGCGGAGGAACTTGTTGACTAGCTTGTTCCCAAACGGTATCTTCAGCTTGGAAGTTGATGTTAAAGACGTCCGTTCCACCATCGATATCCCACGCTCCATCCTTCCGTTCGCTATGCATCTCGATAAAGACTCGCGGCAAAATATCAATAGCAGTCTGACCACCACGCAGATCGCGTTAGGTCTCTTCGGTTTGTTAGCGCCGGTACTGACCTTTGTTTTAGCCGTGTCGAGCTTCCCTGAGTGGATAAAGATATTCGTGCTAGTGGCACTTGCTATCGGTTATTCACTTATCTGCTTATGGGCGTTTAAGCGCTCGCAGCCTGGAGATGATCAAGCGAGAAACGTCGCAGGGTCTAACGCGGACTCGATCGAGGATGATATAAAGGCGATCAGCGAGGCCACCGAGTTTTTCGGTTCTAGTCTTAAACCGGCCGACCTATTTCGCCTAGTATCAAATCGACTGACCCAGGTTTTTCCTTTTGCAAATAGCGCTCTGTTCGTTGCGGGCGAATCTGACAACTCCATTCTGGTCGTCCAGGCTACGGGACCGAATACCGCTTCGCTCTTAAAGGTCGGGTTGTCACTTGATCGGGGACTGGCGGGGATGGCCTGGGTTAGCCGGGAGATCGAGCTGGATCTTGACCTTAGGTTGGAACGAGCGGCGATGCCCGCCGATGCGATCGTCGCGACGCGTTCGGCGGCGGCGATTCCTCTTTTACAAGAGGACAAAGTATTTGCGGTGCTGGTGCTTTATACGGACCAAAAGCTCGATGCCGATCCGAGTATGCACGACGTACTGCAGGCGATCGGTGATCGCATCGGGCCGCTATTTCTGAGTTCGTTCTCATCTGAGCGTTCGATGTCGAACGCGCTGACCGATACCCTGACACGCCTTCCCAACGAGCGGGCATTTTACATGATCCTCGAAAATCAGCTCGCCGAATCACATCGGTTTCGGTCGGAGCGACCGCTTACGATCCTGGCTATCGATATCAAGAATTTCGCAGAGGCCAACCAGAGTTTTGGCTTCACGGTGGGCGACCGGATCCTGGAGTTCACCGCGGAGAATGTGGCATCCCAGCTGCGGAAGATGGACTTCCTGTCGCGGTCGGCGAATGACGAGTTTCTGATCATCCTCCCGACCGCGTCTCAAAAAGTTGCCGACGAGATCATCCAGCGAATACGCCAGCGATTTTCGGAAGAGGCGTTCAGCGTATCGGAAGCTGAAGATCTCAAGGTGTGGCTGAACTTCGGCTGGGCGACCTTTTGGCAAGATGGTGAGACCGCCGAACAGCTTCTACAAAACGCACGGGTCCGAAAACAGCAAGCGAAATCTGAAGAGCCAGCGAAGGTTCTGCAGTTCCCAAAGGAATACGTTAACTAGTGGTAAGTGGTAAGTGCTGAGTGGTAAGTGAAAGATGCGGCAGCGTTCTTCACTTACCACTCAGCACTTACCACTTACCACTCGTTTGATTTACTATTTCTGAATGGCGAACATTACTTTTTACGGCGGGGTCGGGACTGTTACCGGATCGAAGTACTTGCTCGAACACAATGGTCGACGAATCCTTGTTGACTGCGGATTGTTCCAGGGTCCGCGAGAACTTCGCGAGCGTAACTGGAACGATCCTCAATTCGACCCGCGATCGATCGACGCGGTGATCATTACGCATGCCCATATCGATCACACTGGATGGCTGCCCCGGCTCGTAAAGCTTGGCTTCAGCGGTCCGGTGTTTACGTCGAAGGCGACCGCCGATCTCCTTAAGATACTTCTACCTGACTCGGGCCGCCTTCAGGAAGAAGACGCCGACTACCGAAATCGACACCAGTTGACGAGCCACTCTCCCGCCCTACCGCTGTACGACGAAAAAGACGCTTACGCCGCGCTCGACCTGCTGCATCCAATCGCCAATGACGGAAGAGCGACCGACGTCGCTCCCGGGTTTACCGCGAGCTTTCTAGTAGCAGGTCATATCATCGGCGCGAGTTTGGTGCTGGTTGAAATGTCGGAAACAAATGCTGGCCCTATTCGATTTCTGTTCTCCGGCGATCTTGGACATTACGACCAGCCGATCGTAAAGGATCCAGCCGCACCGCCCGAATGCGATTACCTAATGGTGGAGTCTACGTACGGGAATCGCCTCCATGGCGAAGTCTCGTCCGATGACCAGATGGCGCGAATCATCAACGAAGCCGCCGAGCGGAACGCGCCTATCCTGATACCCGCGTTCGCGGTCGGCAGAACCCAGGAAGTCCTATATCTTATCCGTCAGCTTGAGGACGAGAAACGAATACCAATCCTTCCTGTTATCGTCGACTCACCGATGGCCGCCAAAGCGACACAGGTGTACGGCAAGTGGCATGAAGAACATGACGAAGAGTACGCGTCGATCGTGAGTCAAAAGCAGCATCCATTGCGAACGCATTCGATGACGACCGCATCGAGCCGCGACGAGTCCAAGCGCCTCAACGACATGAAGGGTCCGAGGATAATTATCTCGGCGTCGGGAATGCTAACGGGTGGTCGAGTGCTTCATCACGCCGTGCGTGTATTGCCGGATGAGGATGCGACCATCGTCTTCGTGGGTTATCAGGCAGCGGGCACCGTCGGCCGCAGGATTCAGGACGGCGAGGGGGAAGTGCGGGTAATGAAACATTGGGTACAGGTGCGATGCCATGTCGAGAAGGTCGAAGGTTTCTCGGCGCATGCAGATTGGAAAGCGGTACTCCGTTGGTTGGAAGGCTTGCCGGGTGCTCCGAAAACTGTTTTCACCACCCACGGCGAACCGGATGCGGCAGCAGCGATGGCGCAGCATATTCGTGATCGGTTTGGCTGGAATGTGGTCGTGCCTGAGTACGAACAAACGACTGAACTACCTTAGTTCCCGCGAGACCTAATGAAATATCCATCCGCATTCGCAATAGTCCTGTTTCTTGCCTTCTCCATGACAGGACAAACTGCGCCCACGAAATTGTCCGAACTAAACTGGCTTGCCGGGTGCTGGGAAATGAACGCACCCGCTAATAACCTCGTCATCACCGAACAGTGGATGAAACCGGCGGGCGGAATGATGATCGGTGCGGGTCGGACAGTGAAAAACGGGAAGGCGGTTGATTACGAGTTTCTAAGAATTGTCGAAGAGGCGGACGGGATCTTTTACGTGGCTAAGCCGACGGGCAACAAAGACGAAACCAGATTCAAGCTGACCAAGGCGTCCGGTAGTGAGGTCGTGTTCGAGAACCCGGCTCACGACTTCCCACAGAGAATAATTTACAAACTGGCTGGCAACAGGCTTACCGCTCGCACCGAAGGATCGATGAACGGCAAGTCGCGTGGGATCGACTTTCCGTACCTGAGCACGAAATGCGAGTAGTCGTTACTCGTAGCGCAGACATTCGATCGGATCCATCTTCGCCGCCTTTCTTGCCGGAAGAACACCAAAGACCAGTCCGATACCGACCGACACCCCCAGCGACAAGAGGATCATCCATAGCTCAACGGTCGCCGGGATCGTCGGGATGAGCAGCATCACCAGATTACTTATGCCAACTGCGAGCACGATGCCGATAACTCCGCCGATAGCCGTAAGTGTCATTGCCTCAAGCAGGAACTGAAAGACGATAGCATTCCGCGTCGCGCCGATCGCTTTCCGGATACCGATCTCTTTTGTCCGCTCGGTAACCGAGACGAGCATGATATTCATGACCCCGATTCCTCCGACCAGTAATCCAAGCATCGATATCGCGATCGCCGCGGCCCCAACACCGCCTATGATCGAGTCAAATTGTGAAATAAATGCCTCGGGCGTTTTGATATCGAAGTCGTTCTTGTCCCCGAACTTTACCTCGCGACGCTGACGAAGAACAGATTCGATCTCAGCGACCGTATCGTTCAAGCGATCGGGTTTGCCCTGAACTATAAATAGTGCGAAGTCGCGAAGCGGAGCTGCCTTTCGCGACGTTCGGTAAGGCATGAATACTTTCTGATCTTCCTCGTTCTCGCCGAAGAATCCCGACTTACGCTTTTCAACTACACCGACGATCTCCCACGTGTCACCATTCATGCGGACGACTTTCCCGATGGGAGATTCGTCGGGATTCGGGAACAGCGCCTCGCGGGCGCTTACTCCTATAACCAGCACGTTTCGCCGCTGCAGGTTGTCGGCTTCGTTCAGCCATCTGCCTTCACGAATGCCGAGATTGACGATCCGGTCGTAGTTTGTAGAGACACCGTCGACGCTTGCCCATCGATAGTTGCGGCCCTCGTACTTCATATTGTCGTCGAAGCTGGGGCCGAAGTTGCCGATGCCGGGGTTGATCAACGTGATGTCTTCGACGGTCGTCGATTGGTTGATGATCGCCCCGGCGTCCGCATCGGTCAGTGGCTTGCGATTTCGTTCGTCGCGGTTCGGAGGCCCTCCGCCCATTGACAGGTGAAAGACGTAGATGTTGTTCGTACCGTATTCCTCGACGATAGAGACGATACTTTGGCGCATACCGGTCAAGATCGAGGCGACGACGACGGCCGTAATAATACCGACAACAATGCCGAGAATCGTCAGCCCCGATCGGAACTTGTGTCCCAAGATGCTGTCGATCGCCATTTTGACGACCTCGACCGGTAACGATGTCGATAACTTCATAAATAGTACGACGGACTGTTAGTCCGTCGGATGGACAAGCTCACAGCCTGTCCTACGATTGAGTAAGCGCCACGATCGGATCGAGCCGGGCCGCCTTCCACGCGGGATATAACCCGGCGACAACGCCGATAATGCTCGAGACTGCGATCGAGACAAAGATGTAGAACAACTCGATCGTCATCGTGATTCCAAGCAGAAAGCCGACGAGTTGGGTCGCACCCATGGCCAGGAGCAATCCGAGAATTCCACCGACTATGCAGAGAGCGGCCGATTCGATCAGGAACTGTAGAAGTATCTGTTTGCGTGTCGCGCCCAGCGCTTTTCTAAGCCCGACCTCGAACGTTCGTTCGGTGACCGAGACGAGCATTATGTTCATGACGACGATGCCGCCAACGACGAGTATGATCATCGTGATCGGCAGTACGACCGCAGCGATCGACCCCGTGATCTCGTCCATCGTTGAATTGAATTCGTCGACGTTGACGAGACCGAAAGTGTCCTCTTCGCTGCCGATAAGCTGCCGACGATTGCGCAAGAGTTGTCTCGCTTCTTCGATCGCCGGCTTTAGATTCTCGGAGTTCGCAGTTTTCCCGTGAAGTTGAATACCACCGGTCCGATTAAATAACTGACCCGCCACCGCTATCGGGATATAAACATGCCGGTCCTGCGATTCACCAAAAAATGATCCACGTTTTTCTTCGACGCCGATTATTCGCAGCGGAGCTCCGCGCACCTTGATCTCTTTTCCGATAGGCGATTCGTTCGGAAAGAATTTCTCTTTGACGTCCCACCCGATCACGCAGACGTAGGTCAGCCTCGAGGCTTCCTCGTCAGTCATAAAGCGTCCTTCGCCGACGGTCTTGTCCTCGATATCGACCATGTTGCCGGTCACACCCATGATCCGCGTCGATGGCATTTCGATTCCGTTGTAATTCAGGTCTGTACCTGAATTGATCTGCGCTCCGACTTCCGAACAGAGCTGGCAATTTTCGCGGATGTGTTCGTACTCTTCCCACTTGATGTCCTTGTTGCGGCGATTGCGACGTTCGTAGTCGTCGTCTGACATGCGGCCCATCGACGCCATGCGGTTCATCATGAAGTGATTCGAACCAAGCACCTTCGACGCGGTTTCCACAACATAAGTCTTCAGACCGCTGATCGACGCCGCGACGACGATCACGGCGGCCACGCCGATGATAATGCCGATGAGCGTCAAAAATGCGCGCAGCTTATGCTCGAGGATGGATTTTATGGCTATCCAGAAAGCGTCGGTATAAAAAGAGTAGAGCTGGCGCATGTCGATCTCGGATTAGATTTGGATTTTGGATTGTCGGGCACCGGCGATCCGCCATCGAAGAACCAAGGACATAAGGGCAAACGTACCAGCCAGCAAAAATGTTCAAAAAAAATCTGGCAGGGGGAAGTAGCGTCCTTATTGCTCACGAATTCCGCACTCCGCATTCCGCAATCCGCATTTGGAACTGGTATACTCCATGCTTGCTTCATATCAGGAGGACCCGGTCGCGACCGCTTCCGGTACTGACAAGAACGAGACCCGGTCGCTACCGCTCCCGGTACTGACAAAAAGGAGAACCGCGTTGGCAGTTTTAGTCGATAAAAATACACGCCTTATTGTTCAAGGCATCACGGGGAAAGAGGGAACCTTCCACACCTTACAGATGCGTGACTACGGCACAAACGTTGTCGGAGGTGTCACACCTGGAAAGGGCGGAACGACGCACGAGGGCATCCCAGTTTTTAATACCGTTGCGGAGGCCGTGAAAGAGACCGGCGCAAATGCGTCGGTGATCTACGTGCCGCCGGCTTTCGCCGCGGACGCGATCATGGAAGCAGGCGATGCGGGACTTCCGCTCGTCGTCTGCATCACCGAGGGAATTCCTGTCGCCGATATGGTGAAGGCGAAAGAGTATCTGCGAGGCAGAAGCACACGAGTGATCGGGCCAAATTGTCCGGGCGTCATTTCGCCGGGCAAATGCAAGATCGGGATCATGCCCGGGCATATTCACAAAGAAGGACGGGTAGGAGTTGTTTCACGCTCGGGCACGCTGACCTATGAAGCTGTCGGACAATTAACCGCTCTCGGCCTTGGGCAATCGACGGCGATCGGCATTGGCGGGGATCCAATAATCGGAACGACCCACACGGACGCTCTGAGACTATTCCAGGAAGACGACGAGACGGATGCGATCGTGATGATCGGCGAGATCGGCGGAACCGCCGAAGAAGAAGCGGCGGAGTACGCGAAGGTGAACGTCAAGAAACCGATCGTGGCATTTATCGCGGGACAGACCGCACCTCCGGGGCGCCGCATGGGTCATGCCGGTGCGATCATATCGGGTGGAAAGGGAACTGCGGCTGAGAAGATGAAGGCTTTGACTGAAGCTGGAATTCGCGTCGTCGAGTCGCCGGCGGATATCGGTCAGGCGATTTTTGAGGTTTTGGGGTCGAAGGCTGCCGCTTGATCTAACTGACAGACTCGATCCGCGGCTTTGCCGCTCGATGAGCGGAAGGGCTGTGCCCTTCCGTCAATCGACCAGAAATATTGGAGGCTAAGCCTCCGCGGCGTAGCCCGCATCGGTTTATTTCAGAACTATCGGAAGGGCGAAGCCTTTCCGCTCATCGGTGGGCGGAGCCTAAGAGTTACGAGAACGAATTAAAGGAAGGAATAGAAGAAACTAGTGAGCACATTAACATTTGGAATCATAAAGCCCGACGCGGTGCGCGCGGGAAATCATGGGAAGATCGTAGACCGCATTCTGAGCGCAGGATTCAAGATCCGCGGGATGAAATTGATCCATCAGGCGAAGACACAGGCCGAAGGGTTCTACGCGGTTCATGCTGGTAAAGGCTTTTACGAGGAGCTGACGGAATTCATGTCGAGCGGACCGTGCGTGGTGTTGGCTCTGGAAAAAGAGAACGCGGTCAAATCGTGGCGCGATCTGATGGGTGCGACTAACCCTTCGGAGGCAGCCAACGGAACGCTTCGAAAAGACTTTGCTGCGTCGATGGGCGAGAACGCGGTTCACGGATCAGACTCAGACGAGAATGCCGCCATCGAGATCAGCTATTTCTTTAGCAAACTTGAATTGGTTTAGTTTTGTGTAAAGGCCTAGAGCCTGTACACTTGGGTAGATATTTCACTCCGAATCAGAAACGGGCTGAAGCCGTCACTCTGAACATCTAGGAAACGGGCCGAAGCCCGCACTCTAAACATCTATGAGACGATGCCCGACTTGCGATAAGACTTTCGACGACAACATGCGTTTTTGCCAGTCCGACGGTACGCCGCTGGCCGATGATGCCCCGCTCGATCCGTACAAGACTATGGTCGCCCGACCCGAAGACATTGCCGCAGCGACGTCGTCTGCGGTATCTGACGATGTGCTCGATCTGCCTGACGAACCGGATTTCGCAAAGACGATGATTGCGTCGGAAGACGAAATTCGGGCCGAGATGAAAGCACGCGACGGCGGTGAAGAAAACGTAATAGATATTCCACCTCTTGTGGAGCCCGAGCCGCCGAAGTTCTCACAACCGGCCACGCCACCTTCACCGTACTCGACGCCAGATCCGATAGGAATGAGCGTTCCGCCGATTCCGTCGCCCTTCGATTCTTCGAAACCTGCGGCGTATGATCCTCCGTCTTTCGCGGAGCCCGAACCCGTTCGCGACGAGCCGGCTTTTAATCCTTTCGAACAACCGTCCGGCGGACAAATGGCCCAGACCGAATGGACTCCACCGCCGGCTCCGGACGCCGGGTGGCAGAATCAGCAGATCGGTCAAAACACACCATTCCAGCCACCGCCCGCAGGTGTCGGTGGTGTTAACCAAACGCTGCCGATCATTTCGTTGGTGCTCGGGATAGCCTCGCTTTGTTGTTACATTTCGCCGCTGACGGGCGCCGCTGCACTCGTCACGGGATTTATCGGCATGAAGAACGCCAACAACGATCCGCAGAATTTTGGCGGGAAAGGGCTGGCAATGGCGGGAATGATATTGGGCGGAATATTTGGAGTCCTTTCTATCCTGTACTGGATATTCATCATCTTCTTCGGCGGCATGGCGATGCTGATGGACGCCGCGAGCTAGACAGCGCAATTTATGTCGCTTATTTCAGACGTAATTCAATCAACGGTTTCGATCATCAAGGGAATGAAGCGGACCATCTCGGAGATACCGCGTGCTAAATGGACGGTGCAGTATCCGGATGTCCCGATCACTGTCCAGCCCCGTTACCGCGGGCAGCATTTGCTTCACGTCGATGAGATGGGCAAGGAGAAGTGCGTCGCCTGTTATCTTTGTGCCGCCGCCTGCCCGTCCGATTGTATTTACATCGAAGCAGAAACCGATTCACGGCCTTACGAAGAGCGGATCGGCCGCGACGAGCGTTACGCGAAAGTCTACAACATCGATTATGGCCGTTGCATTTTTTGCGGCTACTGCGTTGAGGCTTGTCCAAAGGACGCGATCACGCACGGCTATAATTTCGAGCTTTCGGTCTATAACAGAGCCGATCTGCTCAAGACAAAAACTGACCTGCTTATCACTACACAAAAACAATCAAGCAATTATCGCGTCGCTCTCTCGAGCGAGGACGTCGATTCGGAATACAAAGAAGTCTAGCGATTTGGGATTTAGGATTTGGGATTTGGGATTGCTCGAGGTGAAGCGTCGGCGTATATTCCATCTTCCGATCCCAAATCCCAAATCCCAAATCCCAGATCCCAAATCCCAGATCCCAGATCCCAGATCCCAGATCCCAAATCCCAAATCCCAAATCCCAGATCCCAAATGGACCACCTTCCTCCAACTCAGAAAGGACGTCATCACGAGATGCGGGGCCGCGGGCTGCGCGAGTTTGCCGGACTCCGTCGAGACGATCAGCGGTTGGATCCGTTCGAGCTTGCGAGATATGCGGGACTGCTCGTCCCGACGTTCGAC
>JANPJL010000138.1:0-3607 GCA_031425495.1 Acidobacteriota bacterium | reverse complement strand
TACCAAAGACGCGGACACGATCGTCTCCGTCGGGTGCGAGGTTGATGGAAGAGAAGTCGGCGACGACATCGGGAGTGATATACGCCTTCGGATCACCCATTTCGTAAAGAAGCTGCTCCTTTACCGACTGAATATTCACTCTACCGCCGGTACCGTCATGCTTGGTGATCACGAACTCGCCGTTCGAAGTCGCTTCGACGATCGGGAATCCGACGTTCCCTAGATCCGGGATATTTTTCCAATCGTACTGACAATTGCCGCCCGAGGATTGAGCGCCGCATTCGATGATGTGTCCGGCGATAGTTCCCGCTGAGACGAGGTCCCAGTCATCAAACTTCCAGCCGAACTCGTGCATCAACGGAGCAAGCGTCAAACCGGTATCCGTCAGTCGTCCGCCAACGACGATCTGTGCACCCTTGTCGAGAGCCTCGACCAAACCGGCGGCACCGAGGTATACGTTGGCGGACTGGATCTTGTCGCGAATCTCCGAGAGCGCCTCGCCGGTTTCCATGTTTGTGATCGCAATGCCCCGATCGGCAAATTCATCGAGCCGCCCGAGGATGTCGTCCCCGGTGATCACGCCGATCTTCACCTTTCCGGATAATCCAAGCTCAACAGCGACGTCCTTTATCGCTTCGGCACACCCCGATACGTTTACGCCACCGGCGTTCGAAAGGACCTTGATGTTCTTCTCTACACAGTCGGGCAGGATCTCGCGCATCAGAGCAATGAAATCCTTTGCATATCCAGACAACGGATCACGCGCACGCTGTTTTTGCATGATCGACATGGTGACCTCGGCGAGGTAGTCGAGCATGAGGTAATCGATAGGCCCACCGCGAACCTGATCCACCGGCGCCGTCAGCAGATCGCCCCAAAATCCCTGGCCGCTTGCGACCCTAACTTTCTCTTTCATTAGGATTAGATTAAAGGACAAAAAAACCGGGCGGTCAACAATCGGCCTCGAGAACCAATTGAAACTGCCCGGTTATAGATCCAAAGTATATCTGTCTGGCTATTTACGGAGTGTTCGCTACTTTCTTAGTCTCGTACCAAGTCCGCTTCGAAACCCATTTAGTTCCGTCCCAGGTTTTCACCACAAACCACTTGCCGCCTTCATAAGCCGTACCGGCGACATTCTCGCTCACGGTCACGGCGTGTTTGCCGATCGTCTTAGTGGTCGATTTTGCCGCCTTACCGGTAGCCGATGCGGCATCTTCGGTCTTGTCACCGGCTTTTTCCAAGCCATCCGTGATCACCACTCGTGTCTTCTTTGCCGCGTCGACCGTGACGTCTTTCGTTTTGCCCGCCGCGTCTTTCACTGCATCCACAACCTGCGCGTCGGCCGTGCCGTACGCAAACAGGACAAACGCAGAGAAGACTACGACACTGAAAAGTCTATTAAATTTCATAACTTAACCTCTTGTTCGAAAAAGATATTTGAATCGGTGGATTCAATTCTATTTGCGAGCATCAATCGTGCCAAAAAAGAAAGGCGCCTCTACGAAGCGCCTTTGCAGTCTTAGTGAAATTATTGTTTAAGAAACAATTTTCTTCGTACGGCTGACAACCTTCCGACCGCCCTTCCAAGTCTTACGACCTGTCCATTTTGTTCCGACCCATACCTTTCGCGAAACGTATTTCGTGCCGTCCCATGTTCGGCGGACGACGTAACGCCCTCCTCGATATGTCCGACTCGCGACACCGCGTCGTCGAGTTCTTCTTACAGTGACAGTTTGAGCATTTACGGACGAAGCATCAGACGACAATGCCGAGCCAATAAACGGGACCGAAGCTAGCATAGCGACGGCGAAGAATACAGTGATTAGTCTTTTCATGTACTTACTCCTTGTTCTACCGAACTCTGTTCGATACTACGAGATTAGCACGGTTGGCTAAGCTCTAACGTTCTCATTTATGAATGTGACGATATCCTCGGTCGATGTTCCCGGCAGGAATACTTCGGCGACGCCCTTAGCTTTTAGATCGGGGATGTCTTCATTGGGAACAATGCCGCCAACCAAAATCAGCGTATCGTCCATTCCGTTCGCACGCATTAGATCGATGATCCTTGGACAGAGCGTCTTGTGCGCTCCGCTGAGGATCGAAATGCCCACGGCGTCGACGTCTTCCTGCAGCGCGGCCGCAGCGATCATTTCCGGAGTCTGCCGCAGACCCGTATAGATCACCTCCATACCGGCGTCGCGGAGGGCACGAGCGATGATCTTTGCGCCTCTATCGTGCCCGTCGAGTCCAGGTTTTGCGACCAGGACCCTTATCTTTCGTTGACTCATATTGCAGTGAGTATATTAGCGAACAAACCGTGCAAGCAAACCGCCGGCACGGATGTGGGGCTTGAGCTGGGTCCATGTGAAATGGAATCGGCCGTTCGGCTGAAGAGCCTCGAGCACATGTGGAAACCCGTAATCGTAGATGAAAGTGACACCCGTAGCATCAATCGCAAACTCATCCAGATCCTTGACGGTGAAATTAGTCTCGCGAAATAGATCCTCCGGACGGGCGTCAGGATCCGACTTCATCACGTTAGTAGCCGCCTTTATCTCCGCGGTTTGCGCTGAGCGGATCATGGCAGCCAGTTGCGGCAACCCGGAGAATACGGCTGCGACCCTGACGCGCCTTCCCGTACGGATATCGACGACGACGGTTTTTGTGACGCTGTCGGGATAGGCACCTGTTCCAGTCATCCACTGCTCAACGCACAGAACTCCGTTTTGATTGAAGAGAGCTTTGTAGTCAGCTTCCTCCACCCATTGGTACTCTGTCAGTTCCTCGCGAATATTAAGTGCAAGGACCGTCTCGGGACTGATCGCTGTCGTGATCTTTCGCGAGAGCTCTGGAGTCGATGCTTTGACGATCGGCCTTCTAACCGTGAATGTGCGTTTCGAGTCGTACATCGGTTTCGGGCGACGATGGACGGACTTTCGCGGCGTGATCGTGACCGTCTGTGCAAACGTCGTGACAGGACAGAGAATGATGATGAGGACAGAAGACAGCGTTCGGGATACGCAAAGGGTTAGGTTGGGATTCATGGTTGTAAGGTCACCGCTCGCACCTTTTGCCCAGTTACACTGTCGATATTCGGCGACGCAAAAACGCATCGAAGTTTCCCAGCAAGCGTAGATCGCTCACGCATTGCTGAAACCATTTCCGCCCAGCCGTGTGTGTTGATCCAAAGTGGATTGAAACTTCGGAGTGGTTTTATGATGCCGTACCTAGGTGCCTCGGTCTCTTCGACAAACGAGCCGAACATGCGATCCCAGATTATCAATACGCCGGCGTAATTTTTATCGAGATAGGGATTGTTTACTCCGTGATGTACACGGTGATGCGACGGCGTGTTCAAGATGCGCTCGAGAAATCCCAGGCGGTCGACGAACCTCGTATGGATCCAGAACTGGTAGATCAGATTGAATCCATGCATGACGGCGAACATCCACGGAGCGAATCCGAGAAGCATGATCGGTGCATAGAACAGCCAGTGGAGCGTGCCCGAGAACCAACTCTGCCGGACGGCGACGCTGAGGTTGTATTGCTCGCTCGAATGATGCACCACGTGGAAATTCCAGAACAGTCGAGATTCGTGGCT
>JANPJL010000137.1:0-2394 GCA_031425495.1 Acidobacteriota bacterium | reverse complement strand
GATCCGACAAAGTTTCCATTCGTCGGTGGCAGCAACAACTGGCATGACTCGTATTATTTTGCATTTCCATTCAACATCCCGAAAGAGGGTTTGAAGGTCATGCGAGGCGGACAACGTTGGTTCGACCGTCTGCCCGACGATTATCTTCCGGGTGCGCGTCGCGATTCAGTCTCGACGCAGCATCTGATCGGGCTAACCGACGGGAGCACAAGCGCCTTGCTGGCGCATCGTCAGGCTTACCATTGGGTGTACGCGGGGTTTGTGCAGACAAAGGTCCGTCCACAGAACGCTCCTGCCGAATTCCCCGCGATGTATTCGGGAAAGTTTCCGCTCCCCGAGGCAACTCTTTACTCCCGAGCGATCCGACAGGGAAGTCAGGCCGACACAAACGACCTCGGGATAATCAACGTTCCGACAGTCGAGCCTGGCCGAAAAGATTCAATGGTGTTCGAATATGCGATGACGGGCGAAGGTGTTTTCGATCCGATTCGCGCATGGCGGCTCGGTGCAAACTTCAACCTGCCGCTCCGAACTCAGTATGTAAACGTCGCCCCGGCTCAGACGCTTCGCGGGTATTTCTCCGTCGATCAGCCAAACGTTCAGATCGTCGTTGTCAAAACACGGACGGACGACGTAAACCGCGGCGAGGTCACATCGGCACCCTTGAATCCGAAAGTCGACAAAGTTTTCATAATCAGGTTGCAAGAGTTTGCCGGTCGCCCTGGGAACGTAACGGTGAGTCTTCCAGCGAAAATACGAACGGCATCGCTAATGAATATTACGGAGAGTGTCGAGCTCAAAAAGATCGACGCTTTTTCGCCTCTCATGGTTACGTTGCGGCCCTACGAGTGCGCAACGGTTAGGATCGAGATCGAGTAGATTCGATTGATTTGAATCGACGGTAGAAATCGCTGAAGGCGACACACATTAAAGCCTGGGGTGAAGCGAGCGTAACCCTAAGAGGATAGGTAGTACGACCTGCTCGCTGAAAACGAGCAACGACTGCAATTTGTTAGACCCCTTCAGGGTCAATCGACCTTTTACGAACTGTTCCTAGGGTTCCATTCGTTTCACTCATTCCACCCTAGGCTTTAATGTTCGTCGCCGTTGGCGATAAGAAATGTCGGGATAAATGGCGCATGCTTAAGGGATGGATCAGTGGCCCACGTCATCTCAAATTGATTTCTTTGCGAGTTGGCGGCTTTGTCGGAACACGGCACAGTCGCCTGTAACGGAAGGTTTCCCGCAAAGTCGCAAAGTCGCAAAGAAGAAAAGGGAAGGAAAAGAAATACGATGGACAAAGTAAAAAGAAGAGACTTTCTAAAAGCGTTTTCTGCGGCGGCGATCTTACCCGCTCTCGCCGGTAATGGCATCGCTTCCTCAGAGGGTGAAACCGAACCGATCGCCGCGGTACCGCTGCCGGACATCCCGACTTGCACATCGATGCGGTCCGTAACGATGACGCATAAGTTTCTCGACCTCTACGCCTGGCCCGGTCTGACGAACCAGTGGGGATGCGCGCAGGCATCGATGGACGTTACCGCGGTTCGCAGTATCGCGTTCCCGCCATTTGCCCAAGGCGAGATGAACGTAGCTCCACTCGGTTCCGGCGGCGAGCTGCTCAGCGGTGTTCTATATGTCGATGGCGAATATTTCACCGCGACTAAAACACCGATCGACTTCGTATGGCAGCCCGATCGCATCGAGCGCAAATCCCTCTACAAAGGTCTCGAGCTCAAAAGCACGACCATCGTACCGTTCGAAACCATGTCCGTCGCTGTGAAATTCACCGTGACCAACATGACGAAAGCTCGCCGCAAGGTCGAGATCAAGCTGGCCATTAACGGCGGTGCAGCGAAAAGCGTCAAACCGTGGAACGCAGCATATTCACCGGGTGAGTACGACAACATTCGGACGATCGACCGCGACAGAAACGCGGTACTCTGCAAGTCGAAGCACTCGGAAGCGTATGTGCTGCAGGGCACGTCGCCGAAACCGGCTAACCTGCTTCCTTCGTGGGTGGTCTACGACTTCGATCTTGCTCCGCGCGAATCGGCGTCGATCGTCTTCGTGAATTCAATCGGCAGTTCGCCGGCGGCGGCGCAAAAAGATTACGACGCGATCGTGAATAGTTTCGACGCCGTTGCGAAAGCCACGACGGACGAATGGAACGCCCAGCTCAAGGCAGCGTTCACACCCGGAAACAGTATTTTCTCGGGACACGTGCCGACGTTGGTGACAACGGACGACAACGTGAAGCGTATCTATCACTCGGCGGTGATGAGTGCGCTTTATTTTCGCCGCACGACGCCGCACTCGATCTACGGCACGACGTATGTGACGCTTATGCCCCGCTACTGGGAAACGACAACGTTCCTCTGGGACATCAGCTTG
>JANPJL010000136.1:0-8326 GCA_031425495.1 Acidobacteriota bacterium | reverse complement strand
GCCTTTAGGATTTCGGATTTGGGATTGCGGAATGCGGATTTCCGTCCTCGTGGGTCCGATGTCCGGGTTGCAGGTTTCGCAAATCCGCAATCCCAGATCCCAAATCCCAAATCCGCCGAGGTTTGGCGGGTTCGTCACAAGGCACCCGACCGAGGTGCTCTCCGGATCATTGCCGGTATCGCGCTCCGTGCGACTGCGTTGTATTTTCGTTATGGCGGTCTTGCGACATCGGCGATAGGTCTGGCTCGAAGCGGATTGAGTTTGATGAGTGCCGCGAATTCTTTCCGTTGGTCGGGTCTGAGGTCGCGGTTCGGGTCGTTCGATCTGACAACGCTGGCAAGTAACTCGGCGCGAAACTACGTGACCCGACGCATCTACTCGTTTGGATCGTTCGCTCGTATCCCGACCGCCGCCGCTAGCCGGATTGGCGATCTGCAGGTGATCACTCCAGCGAGCATTCGCGGCCGGATCACTAGCGGGATCATCGATCGCGCTACGCCTTCTCGCAGCGAAGTCCGCGAAAGCGTTCTCGATCGTGTCGATCCGATCCGGCTTGCCGAGAGACTTTCAAGCTATCTTCTCCGCCGGAAACGTCTCGCGGAGATTCGCGGAAACCATATGTATTTCTTTACCGACTTGCCGAAACCGATCGACCGCAAAGGCCTTATCGGCGTGAACATTCACACCGGTCGCGATGCTCGGGTCGTGCTCGTGTCGGATCCCGATCCGCAGTTCGTCACCGACGAAACAATGAGCCTGCTTTATTCCGCCGACGGAACCCGGCTGCAAGCGTTCGATGTGATGAACAGGTAGCCTATTATTTCAGGCAGCGGGGGCAAGCCCCCGCATCCTGCTTCTGACTTCTGAATTCTGAATTCTGACTTCTGACTTCTGACTACTTCTTCCCGTAAAGATCCCCTACCTTTAACGTCGTATCCGCATTTGCCCAGGCCTGGGTGAACTCCCGGCGAACCAGCTCGGCCGACGAGGTTTTCCCCTGCTTATCGAGCGCTTCCGCAAGGCCGAACAGGGCCCGCCCGTTCCGCGGATTCCGCTTGATCTCCTCGCGATAAGTTTTCTCCGCAACGGCATATTGTTTGTCGCGGAGCAGTGCACGTCCGAGCCATTCACGAACCGGCAGGTCCCAGTCGGGAGGCTCGGCATAATTCACCTTCGCCTCGGAAAGCGTGGCCGTCCGCAATAGTGCGATCGCAGCTTTTCGATCGCCCCGGGCCTGTGCGATCTCACCTGCCAGCACTTCGTCTGCCACCTTTAACGCGACGCTTACAGGTGTCGTGAACAACGCAGCTTCGGCTGGAATTTTCTTTACGATCTCGCGCATAGCTGCGAGCTCTTTCTCGGCGTCCACCGGCTTTCCGGTGTCGGCGAGTGCGAGTCCGCGTGCCATATGCCAGTGGGCAGTTGTCGTCAGCATCGTCGCTTCGGGCTTCGGATACTTCATGACCTCATCCCACTTGTGAAACCGCGTGAGCACGACGATCGTGTACGGCATGAACATCTCAAGCATCGGCATCGCAGCGACATGAGGACGAACATTCGTTTCGAGTTCGCGTGCCGCTTTCAGCGCACCCGCGTAGTTACCGTGTGCGGCGTGCGACGAGGCAAGCATGTGAACGTTGTGGTTGTAGTACATCACCGGGTAGATGCCCGTCGCTCCGCTCTTCGCGATGTAGTTGCGGTCGGCGACGATCGCGCTTTCATTGCTCTTGACAGCCTCGGCCCAGTCGCCCGTCCGAAGATAGATGTGCGATGGCATGTGCACGAGGTGTCCGGCGTTTGGAGCCAGACTCATGAGCCGCGTGGCCGAGGCACTTCCCCGCTCCGGATTCGGCGAAGCCTCGATCGAATGGATGTAATAATGGTTAGCACCCGTGTGATTCGGATTGCGTTTTAAAACATCTTCGAGCACCGCGAGGATCTCGAGAGTTCCCTCCGCCGGTTTCCCATCGAGCGACCAGAGCTGCCATGGACGCAGGTTCATCATGCTTTCGGCGTAGAGCGTCGCCGCGTCAAGGTCATCGGGGTATTGCTTTACGAGCTCTGCCATGGCGGCCTTGTATTCGCTCCCTAGTTTTGCCTTGTCGGCATTCGGGTCTTTCGAATAGCGCTTCGCCAGAGCATTGATGTACGCCCGGTCTGACTCGCCGGCTTTGGGTGCTTTCTCGATCGCTTTCTGCAGATACACATAAGCCTGCGCGAAACGATCGGTGTTGCCCGGATCGTTGTAGTTCGCACCCAGACCGAGCGACGCTCCCCAGTAGGCCATGGCAAGGTCCGGGTCTAGCTCAGCGGCATGCTTGAATGATGCGACTCCTTCGTCGTGGTTGAACGCGTAGAGATAAGCGAGTCCCTGATTGAAAAACTTCTGCGCCTCGGCGTTCCGGGTTGTTACCGGATGATCGATCTTTCCAAGTCCGTCGTCTAGCCAAACGGCTCGCTTTTCGGGCGCCGGCTTGGTCCCGTGACCGTGCTGCGGGTATGCAAAAGTTGCGAGTAAAAGTATCAGAATTATCGCCTTCATTTTATTGCCTCCAAAAATACTCCCGGGCGTAAAGCCCGAGTCTATAGCAGGAAAATAACGAATGGCGGCAGGCGAACTCTTTAGAAAGTTATGATATCTCTCTGAAGAATTTCTTAATTCCAAAAAACCGTCATTCCATAAGTAGAGACGTAGAAGCTCTGCGAACGCGGCAGCGGGATTTGCGAATTTATAAATCTTAGCCGTAAATATATACCAAATTCGCATGAACGAAAGCGAAATTTTCTGCTAAGTTGTAACTCCGTAGTTTTTTTCTACTGGTTGGTGCGATGGGTTCCTAGAACCTCCACTTTTCCTCTTTGCGGCTTTGCGACTTTGCGAGAACTTCCCTCTCGAACAAGTACGGTCTCACCACTCCACAAGGTGGTTCCCGCAAAGTCGCAAAGCCGCGAAGAAGAAATTGCTGTTACTCTCTCGTGCGTTCTGTTTGTCCTTGGTCAAAGCCAGATCCGGACCACGGAATGCACGGAGAGGAGCAAGGAAAGAAAAGGTAGGATTAAGCGGACGAACACGAATTGGATCAGGATACAAAAATGAAACTAAGATCACTGCTTCTGATGTCGCTCTCCACGTTGGCCTTTGTAACCGCGGCGTCTTCTCAGGCCCCGCGAGTAAAGCCCGACCAGGAGGTCGGTCGAATGATCAAGGAAGTTTCGGCGCGAAATATCGAAACGTCGATTCGGAAACTTGTTTCATTCGGTACGCGGAACACGCTGAGCCAGCAGAACGACCCGGTGCGCGGTATCGGTGCCGCGCGGGATTGGATCTTTAATGAGTTCCAAAAGATAAGTGCGGACTGCGGTAATTGCCTGACGGTCGAGAAACAATCTTTCCTTCAGCCCAAGGCGAACCGCATCCCCGAACCGACGACGCTGACCAATGTCATCGCGACTTTGAAGGGCACGACGAATCCCGGACGCGTCTATGTTGTCTCTGGGCATTACGATTCGATGTGCACTTCGCCGACCGACGCTAAATGCGACGCACCGGGAGCGAACGACGACGCGTCGGGAACCGCCGCAGTGATCGAACTCGCACGCGTCATGTCGAAACGAAAGTTTGATGGAACGATCATTTTCATGACCGTGCCCGGCGAAGAGCAAGGTCTCCTCGGAGCAGCGTATTTTGTACAGCAGGCGGTCGAGAAAAAGATGGATATCGAGGCGATGTTCACGAACGACATTATTGGCGGCGTGACAACGCAGAAGAATTCGCCGAACCGGAATCGCGTCCGTGTTTTTAGTGAAGGCGTCCAATCGAACGAGACCGAGCAACAGGCCGGCACGCGGCGCAGCGTTGGGGGCGAGAATGATTCGGCATCGCGTCAACTTGCACGATACATAAAGGAACAGTCCGACCGCTATCTGAAGAATTTCAAAGTTTGGATGATCTACCGTCGTGACCGCTACGGACGCGGCGGCGACCATATCCCCTTCGTGGAACGCGGATTCGCCGGAGTGCGATTCACGGAGTCGGATGAGGATTATACACACCAGCATCAGAACCTGCGGACCGAGGGCGGAGTCTTTTACGGCGACACGCCCGAGTTTGTCGATTTCGAATATACGGCGAATGTCGCTCGCGTGAACTTGGTCGCGCTAGCTTCACTGGCCGGCGCACCGGCGAAACCAAAGAACGTTGCGATAGTCACTACGCGTCTCACAAACGATACCGAGCTTAAGTGGGACGCAAACACCGACGCCGATCTTGCCGGCTACGAGATAGTCTGGCGCGACACGACCGCGGCGGAGTGGACGGATTCATTTTTTGCGGGGAACGTTACGACCTTTTTGATGAAGGCGAGATCGAAAGACAATTACTTCTTCGGCGTAAGGGCGGTTGATAAGGCTGGGAATAAAAGTCCCGTCGTCTATCCTAAACCGGTCAGGTGACGGTGCTTCTGGAGACCAATCTTGTTTCGTGTTCTATTTCGTGTGTTTCGTGGTTTTCTTTTTTTTAATTCCAGACCACGAAATGCACGAAACACACGAACGAAGTATGAAGTCCACAAACAAAAAGGCGCGGGAACGGTCCCACGCCTTCTTGCCTTTTATGAGAAGTCTGACTTAGTTATTGTCCGTCGGCTTCGTAGCATCGCGATTCGCTTTGCGTTCTTTACGATTCTCGCGGAACTCTTCCCGACGCTTCTCCATTTCCAGCTTGCGTGCCTCGACCTGAGTTCGCTGTTCAGGTGTCAGGATCGCGAGCACTTGAGCACGGACTGACTCTTGGTTTGCACGTCTCTGTTCGCGAAAAGCCTTCATCTGCTGACGCTGGGCGTCGGTGATCGCGCCACCCGCTTTTCTAGCATCGCGGATCGCTTTCAACTCAGCCATCTGTGATTCGCTGGGTTTGTTTGCTTCGCGGATCGCGCGGATCCGTCCTTTCTGGTCGTCGGTCAGTTCAATACCGCGTAGTCCGAACATGCCACCACGTTTTCCACCATGACGACCTGCTTTGTCGCCGCGCATGCCGCGATGACGATCCCCTCGGCGCTCGTGCTTCTCAAGCTTCTGGCCGTCATCTTGTGTTTTCGCCGCGTCCTGAGCAGATGCGACGATGCCGAACGCCACAACGGCGAAGGCAAGTGTAATTGCGGAAGAGAATTTACTTTTTAATGACATTTGGGTACCTCTTGATATTTGATATTTCAGCTTTCGCTTTCGTGATGTTTGACGCCTGGAGGAGGGGCTTTAGCCGAAAGTATTTAAAACCCGGCTTGTAAAGAAATGTAAGAACGCTCGTTAAACTCGCATTCTTATTCCGTGCTTTCCGTGTATTCGGTGGTTATAGGCCTGCAAGATGACCACGGAATACACGGAAAACACGGAGAAAGACACGGAAAGAGAAGGAGGACTGAAGACGTCGCATACGCCCTTCAATCGCGTAAGATTTGAACGGAAGCTTTACCATAAACGAGACGTCCCGACCGTCTGGCGAAAACCAAAACCAGGAATCACACGAAATACACGAATCAACACGAAAAATCGCACAGAACTTTCTTAGGTGAAAGTCGTCATCCTAGAATTAGCCTGTCTGCTTGGATTTCGCTGTGTTCGGTTGGTAAAATGCGTGGTTTGAAGTTCCGGTCGTTTATTCGTTGGTTTGTCAGTACACACCACGAAATGCACTGAAGAAGAAGGAATACACGGAACACACGTCGAGACGATAATCGGTACGACAGGCAAAGCCGGTCAAAGTATGAGATTTTTATCCGAGATCAATTCGCCCGCTGACCTTCGTCAGCTGCGCGTCGAAGACCTTCAGGAAGTGGCCGACGAGGTTCGCCAATTTATCATCGACACGTGTTCCCGCGTCGGCGGTCACACGGGTGCCTCACTCGGTGCGGTCGAGCTTGCCGTCGCGATGCATTATGTTTTCGACACGCCCGACGACCGGCTCGTATGGGACGTTGGGCACCAGGCATACGCGCATAAGATCCTTACCGGCCGGCGCGATGAGCTTCATACCATCAAGCAGGCAGGCGGATTGAGCGGGTTCCTGCGGCGTGAGGAATCGGAGTACGACACATTCGGTGCTGGTCACGCGTCGACATCGCTTTCGGCCGCGCTAGGGATGGCCGTCGCACGCGATAAAAAAAATGAGGATTTCCATGTCTGTGCGCTCATCGGGGATTCCAGTCTCGCGGGCGGCATGGCGATGGAAGCGATAAATCAAGCCGGACATTTAAAGTCACGGCTAATCGTCATTCTTAACGACAACGGAATGTCGATCGCGCCGGCTGTCGGAAGCTTGAGCGGCTATCTGAACCGCATTAAGGAAGCACAGAGTTATCAGCATCTTAAGGAAGAGATCGGAGATGCTCTTGGGAGCGTTCCAGGGATCGGCCGGCATCTGCGTAGCGCTGCGAAGTCCGTCAAGGATGCGATCGCGGCGGCGGTTCTGCCGGGTGCGCTGGTTAACGAGCTCGGCTTTAAGTACATCGGCTACGTCGACGGACATAACGTCGCTAATCTCGTCAAAGCCCTCGAGGAAGCGAAGAAGATCGATGACGGTCCGGTGATCGTTCACGCCCTTACGATGAAGGGCAAAGGCTTCCCCAACCCGGAGAAAAATTACTACGCATATCATGCGACCGGGCCGTTCGATCCGAAGACGGGTCTTTCGCCGAAGTCGACCAAGATCGCGCCGCCCTCGTACACACAGGTTTTCGGCGAGACGATGTGTGAGCTGATGGCCGACGATGAGCGGATCGTCGCCCTGACTGCGGCGATGCCGGACGGAACGGGTGTCGATAAAGTTCTGGAGAAATTTCCCGACCGTGCATTCGATGTCGGGATCGCCGAGCAGCACGCGGTGACGTTCTGTGCCGGCATGGCGTGCGAAGGATTAAAGCCCGTCGCCGCGATCTACTCAACGTTCCTCCAACGAGGCTTCGATCAATTGATACACGATGTCTGCCTGCAGGATCTGAATGTCACTTTCGCTATGGACCGGGCGGGCATTGTAGGAGCTGACGGTCCGACGCATCACGGTCTTCTCGATATCGCATATCTCCGCGGCTATCCGAATATCGTCCTGATGTCCCCCAAAGACGAAGCCGAAATGCGTGACATGCTCTTAACAGCGATCGAGCATAACGGTCCCGCCGCCCTTCGTTATCCACGCGGCACCGGCGTCGGTGCGGATATTTCGGCGAAGCCTAAGCTGATCGAGATCGGCAAAGCTGAAACGCTTCGCGAAGGCGCAGATGTCGCGATCATCGGATACGGCTCAATGGTCATGCCGGCGATGGAGGCGGCCGAACGGTTGAGCGCCGAAGGCATCGAAGCAACCGTTGTTAACGCCCGTTTCGTCAAACCTATCGACGAGGAAATGATCTTGCGGGTCGCTGCCGAATGCGAGCTTATAGTAACGGTCGAAGAAGCTTATCTGTCGGGTGGGTTCGGGTCCGCCCTGCTTGAGGCGCTCGAAGCAAATGGATTTCAGGACAAGGTCAAGGTCGTGCGGCTCGGCGTCGCAGATGAGATCGTAACGCACGGCGACCCGAAGGTCTTGCTCGCTCAATACTCGCTCGATGTAGATGGTATTACGAAGACTGTCAAGAATTCGCTCAAGTCTTTGCGAGACGTGCCCGAAAGCAAACGGCGATTGAGGGCCGTGAAATAGTTAGGCAATGAAAGAACAGAAAATGAAAGAAGTAAAGAATAAGAAGAACGACAGCATTATTCCGGTCGCGATCATTGTGCTTGTACTAGCGGGTTTTGTTTTTGGAGGGTGGTGGCTTTACAGCTCTTCAAAGCCTGCGGTGAATACAAACTCTACGCCGGCTGCAAATCAGGCGCGAAACACCCCGCCGGTCAACGCACCGCTCGGAGCAAGTCCGCCGAATATGTTGGGTTCGGCGACAGCTTCGGTAACGGTCGAAGAGTTCGCGGATTTCCAGTGCGGATCGTGTGCTGCGGTTCACCCGGTCGTGAAGGAGATCCAGTCGATCTACGGAAGCAAGATAAAACTTATCTTTCGCAATTATCCGCTGCAGATGCATGACAAGGCATTTGACGCTGCGGTCGCGGCCGAGGCCGCCGGCATACAAGGAAAATTCTGGATGATGCAGGATCAGTTATTCGCTAATCAGGCGGTTTGGTCCAGTCCGAGTGGAAATCATAAGGCGCTTTGGGCGGAGTACGCGCAAAAGATCGGTCTCGACGTCGCACAATGGCAGAACGACATTGCGGGTATCGCTGCGAAATCGCGGGTCGAACTCGACATGGCTCGGGGACGAGCACTTAACGTCGCCTCGAC
>JANPJL010000135.1:0-6905 GCA_031425495.1 Acidobacteriota bacterium | reverse complement strand
TCATCATCGTGAATGCCGAAAGCCTCGGCGGCGACCAGGTAATCTGTAAGGCGCAAACGAATAGATGCTGTAAGCTGGCCGTAAGTTGACAGCGTTACCTCCAGTTCCCGAATAAAATGAAGGGCGCCCAATAATACGGGTGGGCGTACGGGGCCTTCTTATCAATTACAAAAGCAGGTCCGATGGCTTGAGCCGAGCTTGTGAATGGTTCGCCGCGCGGTGGTTTTACTCCGTTAGCATCGTTGTACGAGCCGCTCAGCAGCTTTAACTGAGCCTGCCGGATGGACTCAGCTTTCGCCTTGTTACCAGTCCCGAAATGCTTGTAGAAATCGACCATGAAATCACGCGTCGATGGATCCGCGACCGGCCAGAGCGTAGCCATTACCGAGCGCGCACCGCGCTTTTGAGCGATCGCCCCAAACCCTTCGATCTCTACTCCGTTCTCCTTTGCACCGCCCGGCGTCGCCGTGTTGCAGGCGGAAAGTGCTAGTAGCTCAACGCCTGCGAGCGAGAGGCCACTCAACTTGTTGATCGTAAACCGGCGGTCCGGGCCGCCTCCCAGCAGAAGGAATGAATCGTTGTCGCTGCCCGGAACAAGTTTGAAATGACTTGCAATGTGCAGGATTGAGTACCGGCCGACCGCTGCCCGAAATGCAGCTTCACTGAATTTCTCGTCAAGCAGCTTCTGGCCTGTCATTACGCCCGTCGTGCAAATAGGCTTGACCGAGACTGTTTTTGCGACTGTATCCGTGACAATACAGTCGAGCTCGTCGGGGACCGCAGCAAGAGCGGAAAAGCCTTCGGTCGGAGTCGATACTCCAGCACCTAGCGCAGTTCTGTTCGCGTTCTTGGGACTGAGCAGAAGACGATCACGACTGGCAAGAGTGATCACCGCATTCGCAAATCGCTCCGCGAGATAGCCCCTCTGTTTATCCCAGACGGCGGCCATCGGTAGATAGCGCAATGTGCCGTCAAGACTCCAGACGATGGTGTCGGCCCTGATACCCGCCAGATCGCCTTCGATCGGCTTCACAAGAATGTCGTAAAGCTTCTGGCCTGCAGGTCTCGGGTCGATCGGCTTCCCGCCCGCGGGACTCGTAAGCGCCTGCCGGAAATCTGCGACAAGTTTATTCAACGCCGCTTCGGAAATATCGACCGTGTGCGCCCGCTGTACGTCGGCGGTCGTAACGATAATGTTGAGACGCTTCTCACCCGCTATGGTCGAGACCACCGCGGTACGAGTCGCATTCATCTCACGAAGAGTTTCCTGCAAAGACGAATCGACTTGGGCGACATCTTTATCTTTCGACGACTTTGCGAACTCGACCTTTAACAAGTCTAGATGCTTTTGAAACGCTAGGTTCGCGTTCGCTCGCTGACGCTCTAGCTCATCGAGTCTCGATTGCTTTGGAAACTTCCCTTCCGGATATCCGATGCGCTCTCGATCAAGTTCGCCGTATTCGCGTGCGATCGACGTGATCTGCTGGGCAATCGTCTCGTACGCAGTAACTGCCGCCCGTTCGGATTCATTAAGAGTTGAGGTTTGTAGGAGTTCACGCGCCACCTTATCCTCGCCCCGCTGAAACAGGAATACTTCTTCCTCTTTCAACATCCCGAGCACTTCTTCCGCCTCGGCGATGCGTCCCTGCTCGATCAAAATGTCCGCCAAGATGCGATATGTATCTTCGATCGTGCTCAAATATCTCTTGCGGACATCAGTGGTCAGGCCGCGGATCCCCGAACGCAATTCCTGAAATCCGTTGATCGCTTGTTTGCCGTAGAAAGCGGCGAGACGGCCATTGGCGAGTGCGTTCCAGTCCAGCATCATGTTCGCGAGGGTTCTTGCCTCTCCCGCCTTATCGCCGACCTGTCTCCGCAGCGGCAGCGCCTGGTTGTAATACTCGATTGCCTTCGACCTGTCTCCGCTTTCTTCGTACACAAAACCGATGTTATGAAGCGTCTCGGCCTGGGCGGATCTGTTACCCGTCTTGCGGGTCAGCGAAAGAGCGCGGTTGAGAACCTCGAGTGCCTTTGTCCTGTCGCCTAGCTCGGAATGAGCAAAGCCAATGTTGACCAATGTATCGATCACACCATCCATGTCGCCGGAGCTGAACCGCAGTTCCGCGGCCCGGTCGAAATAGTCGAGGGCGTTCTTTGGCTCGCCTCTTCCCAGATAGATCGTTCCGATATTGTTTAGCGTTACGCCCTCACCGGCCTTGTTGCCAACCTCATTCGCCAGTTTCAGAGAACGGTGGTACTGCTCGAGGGCGAGCGGCTCGTTACCGAGTTCTTCGTTAATACTGGCGGTGTTATGCCAAGCAGATGCTTCGCCTGCTCTGTCGCCAAGCGCCTTCGCAAGCCTTAAAGCCCGCTCGAGGTAACCAAGTGCCTTCTGAAAATCTCCGACGGTGAGGGTAACGACACCTAAACTGCCGACCGAGTTCATCTCACCATGCTTGTCCCCGATCTTTTCTTGAATAACAATGGCTTGATTGAATGCCTCGATCGCCTTCGGATTTTCGCCAAGGTCGGCGTATGTGTTTCCGATAAACGCGAGCGCCGAAGCTTCCCCTTGCTGATCTTTTAGCTCGCGGCGGATCGCGAGTGCAACGTTGAAATAGTCGAGTGCCTTCGGCTTCTGTCCGGCCTCCCGAAAGATCACACCGATATTGTTTAGAGTGATGGCAAGACTTTTGCGATCGCCGATCTCGTGAAGGAGGTCGGCTACTTTGAGATAAAGCCTCAGGGCCTCGGGCTTCTCGCCGATGCCGTCATGTACATCCGCGGCCGCGTTTAATGCGTTCGCTTCCTCATCAAGGCTGCCTATCGCATGAAAGGCATCGGCGGCCGAGAGGAATTTGCGTATCGCTTCGCGTTTCTTTTCGATCGCCGCACCGTCGGGAACCGAGTGCGCATCTTTGAATAGCGTCGCCGCTTGCTTGTACTTTTCGATATCTGCGGCCGACGTTGGGATCTGACCAACTATCGCGAAAGGATGGAGAAGCAGCGCGATCGCGACCGTCGCAGCCGCAATCCGACTTTGGCAATTAAGACTCTTCATCGTTCTCTCACCGGCCGGTAAACAGGGTATTCGGAGTGCCAAAGCATATCACAAACCACATGCCCGCCCGTCTGTTTGAAAGTGATGAAGAACGTCAGTAACGTTACATGAATTTAAACGCGGAGATCGCGGGGACCGCAGAGAATGCTCTAAAGTTCTCTACGGTCTCCGCGATCTCCGCGTTAACAAATTGTTCTAGTCGACGAACTCGACGTCGACCCTGTGCGGGATGATCCCGGCGTTGTAGCCCTCCTCGAGTAAGCGGCGGACACCTTCCTTTCCACGTTCGCCGTAATCGAGCGTGAGGTCATTGACCCACATCGCGACGAATCGGTCGGCAACCTCGGGAGCCATGTCTCGTGCAAACTGCATTGCATAGGCAAGCGCGTCCTCGCGGTTTTCCATTGAGTACATGATGCTCCGGTGCAGATGTCGCGAGACCTGCTTCATCAGTTTATCGCCCAGGTCGCGCTTGATCACGTTGCCGCCCATCGGCAATGGCAACCCGGTTTTCTCGTGCCACCATTCCCCAAGATCGAGGACTTTGGCGAGCCCGAGTTCCTTGTAGAAGAGCTGGCCTTCGTGGATCAACAGCCCGGCATCGACCTTTCCTTTCTGGACCGCGTCGATGATCTGGTCGAACGGATACACTTCGTATTCGAATTTCGAGCTGAATAGCCTGAGTGCAAGAAAAGCACTTGTCAGTTCGCCCGGAATGGCGATCTTCATATCCGAGATCTCATCGGCACCCCGTGGTTCTTTCGAAACCACGATCGGTCCATACTTGTCACCGATGCTGGCACCGTGGGGCAAGAGTGCGTACTTGTCCGACACATACGCGTAGGCGTGAAACGAGATCGCGGTCACGTCGTAAACGCCGATCTTGGCGTCCTCGTTCAGCTTCTGAATGTCTTTGAGCGTGTGCTCGAATTTGATCCCATCAGTCTCGAGCTTGTTCGTCGCGAGACCGTAAAACATAAATGCGTCATCCGAATCGGGTGAGTGAGCGACCGTGATCGTTCGCGGTTCGGGGCTGGTTTCGGCGGCTGTTTCCATACTTCAGTACTTCTTGTAGTAAATATTGGTGTCGTAGAAAACTTTGATTCTATCGCTTTCGGCGAACTTGGCAAAAAGCTCCGCCAACTCTTTTTCCAGGGCAGGAAACGAGGCGTGACCCTCCGCCGGCATGTACGACGAGGAAAGCAGACGGCCGCGCAGACCTTCGAAGTCGAATACCTGCACATTGGAGAAGGTCGCGCGCTCAAATTCGCCCTCGAAAAAAACACCGAGCCTCTCCTGATCGATGTTCTCGTGACGCACACTGTCGTAATCCGTCGCGTATTTTTTAAGCAGTCTTTCGTATCCCCTGAGGAAGTCGGTCGTATCCAGTTGCCGTTCATTCCAGATCAGCACGACAAGACCGCCCGGTTTTAAGATGCGCTGAAATTCAACCCGGGTCCTTTCCGCGTCGAACCAATGAAAAGCCTGGGCCGCAATGACGAAGTCGATCGTTTCGTCGTTAAGATTCGTATTCTCCGCCGTTCCGTCGTGGCTAACGAAATTAGCGAACTCCTTCAGGTAATCTTCAGCCGCCTCGCGCATAACCGCATTCGGCTCGACACCGTAAACCGTATTTCCGTTTTCGAGAAAGAGTTTGGCCGACAATCCAGTTCCGGAACCGATATCGGCCACCACGGAATCCTGATTCAAGCCCATCTCAGTCTTGGACAATTCAAGGACCTCTTTCGGATATCCGGGCCGATACTTTACGTAATTGGCGACGCGGTTGGAAAAGCGTGTAACTGTGTCACTCATAAGCTCCCCTCCTGGATAGGTGGGGTGGCAGCCGCTTCGGCTGACGGGGTGGTCGACTCTTCCGCTCCGCGGTATTGGCGTTCATCCATAAATAGATCTGATTCTTGAGGTCCACCGCCCCGTCCGCGAAACGCGTCCACCCCTCCTATCCAGGAGGGGAGCAATTTACTCGACCTCATCGCCCTTCCACTCATTCTTCCTCGAATGCGGGATATCGAACTGATCGAGTATCCGATTGCAGAGGTGATCAACCAGTTCATCAATAGTCTTCGGACGGTGATAAAAGCCGGGGCTCGCCGGCAGGATCTGAGCACCGGCGCGGGACAGCCTTAGCATGTTCTCTAGATGGATAGCGTTGTACGGAGTCTCGCGCGGAACCACGACGAGGCGACGACCCTCCTTCAAACAAACATCCGCCGCACGATGAATTAGATTCGTTCCAGCACCCGAGGCGATCGCACCGATCGTTCCCATCGAGCACGGCACGATGATCATCCCGGCCTGCTTGTTCGAACCCGACGAAGGTTTCGCCGCTAGATTGTCCAAACGCCAGACACGGATCAGTTTCGAATCGGTTGGCAGCCCGAGCCATTCATTGATCTTCGCAGCATCGGCGTCGCGAAGATTTGTCCCCATCTCGACCTGTGCAACGATCGCGGCGGTCGAGGACATGATCAGATTCACCGTCTCTACCGCCCCGCTGGCCGCCAATAACTGCAGCGTCCGATGAGCATAGACCGTCCCCGAAGCTCCGGTAATACCGACTGTTAACTCCATATGGTGTGGATAAATTCTAGCTTTTCGCTAAATAAATAGAAAGCTTGATATGAAATCCGGTTCGGCTTCGCGTTATCAGGTAGAACGCGATCGGAAGGTGATCAAGGACTCCGAAGGAGGTGAGTGATGAACGTCTGTGAATGCACGATCTACAAATTGGTTCTGGATCTGGTCAGCAATGACTACGTAGCGTGGGCGTTCATTACGCTCACAAAGACTTACAAGTACGCGGCCCTTATAGTCTGATCTCTATTCATATCCTCCTGTCGGCGGGAACCGGTGTTCCCGCCTTTTTTGTTTGAGCGATCCGAGTGGTGTAGATTCTTGCTTTGCATTCCTTCGCGACCTTAGCGAGCTTTGCGTGAAAGAAAAGCGGGTTTCACGCAAAGCTCGCTAAGGTCGCCAAGAAAGATGAACAGCCAGGATATAGAGCAAATACTAAAACAGCATGCGGCTGGTGACCTTGAATCAGCCGACGCCGCCGAGCGCATAAAAAACCTCTCGTACGAAGATATCGGCTACGCACGCGTCGATCACGCACGCGCCGAGCGACAGGGATTTCCCGAAGTTATCTTTGGTGAAGGTAAGACATCGCAACAGATCGCCGGTATTTTCGAGAAGCTCGTCGAGCGTCGCCCGAATGTCCTGATCACGCGGACGAACAAGGACGTTTTCGGCGACATCCGGAATATTTACACCGATGCCGAGTGGCACGAATCGGCAAGAATGATCCGCGTCTTTCGCGACAAGACCGAGCTTGGTGTCGGCGAGATTACGGTTGTCACGGCCGGCACGAGCGATATCCCTGTCGCAGAGGAAGCGGCGATTACCGCAGAGACAATGGGCAACACCGTAAAGCGTGTCTGGGATGCCGGCGTCGCAGGTATCCACCGGATACTTGCCGAGCGTGAGCTGCTTCAGAATTCGCGGGTCGTGATCGTCGTCGCCGGTATGGAGGGTGCCCTGCCGTCGGTGGTCGGCGGACTGGTTGCGGTTCCCGTAATTGCAGTCCCGACGAGTATCGGTTACGGCGCTTCGTTCGGCGGGATCGCGGCGCTCCTCGGCATGCTCAACTCATGCGCTTCGAACGTGACGGTCGTGAATATCGATAATGGTTTCGGTGCTGGGTTTGTGGCGAGTTTGATAAATCGGAAATGATGCGGGCGTTCGTTCAAGGATCGATCAAAACATAAAGACGATCGGCCCAATCCGAACGGGCGTTTCGCAGGATCTCGTACTGCACCCGCGCCAT
>JANPJL010000134.1:0-14575 GCA_031425495.1 Acidobacteriota bacterium | reverse complement strand
GTGGGCAGCGGTGTTCTTGTGATGACCGCGTTCGTACTTGTGAGTGCGATCTTGATTGGGATAAAAGACCGAACCGACGTGCCCGACGTTGTGACTAACGAGAATACCGAACTCCCGCTAGTGCTACCCGAAGAGCCGTTCACCTTAGGTGTTTCTTCTTTTGTACACATTGCCGATCGGCTCGATGTCGTTCAGTCTCATGTGCGGCGGAGGCTAGTCCGACCGACGATCCGGCTCGCCGTCAGAAAACCCAAGCGCCATTCACGACCTCGCTTACGGCGCGACTTTGTGCCCACGACCCTTGTCATCTATGCGAAGAACGGTGTGATAAATACTCGCATCGAGCCTTGGCTACAATACGGCGATAAGAAAACGACGACTTTTAATAATTAGTAGACGAAGAAGCCCGCGATCGCGAGCTTCATTAATTGCTGCTGTGCGGGTGGGCTCGTAATCCCATTAGAAAAACATATCTCTCTTGTTTCGTGTGTTTCGTGTGTTTCGTGTATTTCGTGGTTATGCTTTGAAGAATGTAACCACGAAATCACACGAACGAACACGAAAAAAGATAACCACGAAATACACGAAAAGCACGAAACAAGAAGACACTTCCGACTTCCGACTTCTGACTTCTGACTTCTGACTTCTGACTTCTGACTTCTGACTTCTATTCAGGCGATTGACTCGGTCAACACGCGTATCCAGTTGCCACCCATAATCTTCTCGATCTCTTTTGTTTTGAAGCCGCCTTTTTCCAGAGCATCGTGGATCGTGTGGATTCGCCGGATGTTGTTTAGTTCTGGTATCGCGACGTGGGTCGGGGGTTTGTCGAAGCCGAGGACTCCCAACTTGGCAATCGAATTCCACCAAGGCAGATAATTTTTTACTGCTTCGGCATTATTGTTTTTCGCATAAATCAAACTTTGCTCTCCCGAAAGGGGAAAATCATTGGCGATACCCACGGCGTTGATCCCGCCGATTTTGATGACGTGTCTGATCTGTTTGAGGTATGAGTCGATGGTGGGGACAGGATCGGTCGTCAACCAGAAACTCATCATAAAGATTCCCATTACGCCGCCCGATTCGCCGATGCCTCGAATCACCGCATCCGATGCACAACGCCCGTTGTTGACCAACGCACGAGCCGCGCCGTGTGAGAGAATTACCGGTTTCTTACTGGTCTTGAGCGTGTCTAATCCGGTTTGATCGGAAGCGTGCGACAAGTCGGGAATGACCCCGAGCCGATTCATCCGCTCGACGGCTTCGAACCCGAGTTTGGTCAAGCCGCTCAGCTTGCGTTCGAGCCCTCCGCCTCCCAGCGGATTGTTGTGATGATGCGTGATCTGCAATACGCGCAGACCGAGTTCACGCAACAGATCAATCCGCGACAAGTCTTCACCGACTATCTCGCCTCCCCCTTGGACCTGCAGGAAGACAGCTGTCTTGCCGTTTTTGAAAGCCTCTTTGATCTGCCTGCCGTCAGTGGCGAGAAAGACATCAGGCATTTGCCGCAGCTTTTGGCGCGTCTCGACGATCGAGCGCGAAGCAGCATTGAAAGTACGATGCCACTTCGGGCTGCCGTCGCTCGTCTGGATCTGTTCGGTCTGCGACGCATCAAAGATCAGCGCCGTCAGTCCCGAAGCACGAATGTCCTCCGGCTTTTCGAGAATGTCCAAACACAACCCGTCAACGAACGGGAAATCTGTTTTCTTGAGCTTCGTTTGCGCGTCGGCAGAAGCGGCGACCGCGGCAAAAACGGATGCAGCTTTGAGAAAATCTCGACGAGAATATGAAAAGTTATTTGTCACCATAGCGTCTCCCCTTTTAACCTTATACAGTCCTCCGTCCTCGCGTTCTTCTCTGCGGCTTTGCGACTTTGCGGGAACCCTCGTACTTTGCGCCCCGGAAATGTAGCACTCGTGGGGAGCAAAGTTAAAATCTAGCTCCGCACGAAGGCTCGAGTTAGGTATCGTCGAAATCGTAGGGCATGTTTTCTTTGAACGCGGATCAGGCGGATTGGTCGGATTGGGCCGATTTAGATCGGATCTGAATCGTCTCTAACCATCTGCCCGATTCGTGTCTTCCGCGGTTAATCTTTGCTAGCCACACGGACAACCCAGAGATGACGGGAAATGGGGATTCGTCCTTGTTTTATGTGTACCGGGGTTCGGATTTCGAAAAACTTACCACGAAATACACGAAACACACGAAACGAAAGCTCCCTGCCTGCCGGCCATCGAACACGATAACCGACCACTGAAACAGGGCGATGGCCATAATCCGCTTGCAACGATGCAGCAAATAGGGCATCTTATTAGCGTAGTCCTACTCTTCGCGGGGCCGTTTAGATGCGGTCCGGCTCGTCAAAGACGGTTTTTGGATAGTTCAAAAGAGCAGGTTTGTTAATTAGCGTAGAAGTTAGCTCTTGAAATTTTGAGCATCCGAAACCGATCCTTCGTTGCACACCGTTTTTCTACGAAGCTTATTCGATCTCGACACTTCTCTAGACATTCCCTCCTTAGGGAAAAGGAAAACAATTAATGTCAACGAAACTTTACGTAGGAAATCTTTCCTTCAACACATCATCGCAGGATCTCGAAACAATGTTTGCTGAGGCGGGTACCGTCCAGTCGGCTAATGTGGTCGAAGATCGTGAAACAGGACGCTCGCGTGGCTTCGGATTTGTCGAAATGTCGAGCAAAGAAGAAGCACAGACCGCGATCTCGACACTTGACGGTAAAGAGGTCGACGGACGCAACCTGAAAGTCAACGAAGCTAAGCCCCGCGAAAATCGCAGTGGCGGCGGCGGTGGCGGTGGTTACAGCGGCGGTGGTGGCGGTGGTGGATACGGCGGCGGAAAAAACCGCTGGTAGTAAATGAGTGGCGCCTCGTAACCGAGGAGCCAAACGTTATCGCCTCCAGCCTGCACTGGCTGGAGGCAACGTTCTATGTTATTTAATTAGTGCCGTCTGCATGCGGACGATTCAGGAATTAGAATTGGATGAAAGAAGAGCTTATAGAACTTGCAGGAGTGGTGATCGACAAACAGCCGAACGCCTTCTTCAAGGTACAGATCCAGAACAGTGAGCATATTGTCCTCGCGACCATTTCGGGACGCATGCGTAGAAACAGAATTCGAATATTGATGGGCGACCGCGTCGACGTTGAGTTATCTCCGTACGACCTTTCGAAAGGGCGCATCACATACCGGCATAAGTAGGCCGAGCATATTTAGCAAGAATTGAAAGAGGCCGTCTGCGAAGATGGCCTCTTTGCTTTTGCCCGAGGTCATTTTTTTCTTTTCGTGTGTTTAGTGTGTTTCGTGGTTCCGGCTTTAAGAAATTCGAACCACGAAACACACCAAACACACCAAACACACGAAAGATGAAACCCTCGAAATGATCCGCGCGTCGGAACTACGCTGTTCATTGAAGGATCATGTTGCTTCGTGGCTGCACGGCATAAAGAGGAACCACGGATTACACGGAAGGAAGACACGGAATACACGGAAAGATGCGGAAAAGCGTGGCTCATTGAAGGGTCTTTCGTAAACTGCTCTGGGCTTGTAAAAATTGGGATTGATCTGCAGCGCCCTCTGGAATTGCGCGGTTGCTTCACTCAAGAACAGGCTTCGTGTGATCGGGCCAAAACTGAACTACCAGGAAGATTCCAATCGCCGCGTGGTAAACAACCGCCCTCTACAATAGTTTCCCCGAGCGATAGCTTAAAAAAAGAAGCGGCCCGTGATCGGACCGCTTCGCTGTTTTGTGATCGATGCTCTTATCTAGTTTGCTACGACCGCTGTTCGTGTGGCCTTCTCGAGCTCGGCCGTCCTTTCACGGACTCCTGCGCGCAGAAGCTGAACTTCATCGGGCGAGTAGTTCGCTGCGCGAAACGCGTCGTCCAATTGCTTGTCCGAAAGCCTCGCTAATCGATCTGCGATCCAACGACCCTGCTGGACGGTGATGTCCTCCATCAAGCCGCGTCCCTTGCCCTTAAAATCAAAATCGATCATGCCGTCTTTGACCTTGCTCACGAAGCCGGACTCATACCAGGTTCCCGGGTCGTTCGTTTTTCGACCGAGACGGAAAAAGATCGGCAGGTTATTGTTTCCAAGTTTTCCAAAGGTCCCACCAAGATCGCTAACGATAAAATGGTGCTCAACAGTCCCATTGTTGTCGACGCGGATCACTTTGTTCTGCAAGTCCAGGAGATCCCAGTTCGTTAGGAACACCATCATGACCTTCAGTCCCTGTAGCTCGTTCGTCCCGACAAACGGATTCTCTTTCCATTTCCATTCGTCGAGTCGCTCAATATTCGCCGGACGTGCTTCGAGTCTCACGTTCTTATGGGTTCCCTTTCCGGGAATGGTCAGCTCCGGCACTAGGTAATTGATCTCGGTCTTGTATCCCAATCCGTAGAGCAAACGTACGGACGCAGTCTCGGGCTGCGCCTCGGTTCCCAATTTTGCTACCCAGATCTGTCCCTTTGCGTCCTTGATGCGAAATTTTTTGTTGTGACCCTGCGTCTCTTCTTTTATGAATTCGATGCGGCTGATATCCGGTCTCATTGCCGTACCGCCCGGACCGTCAAAAAGATCGAGGCTCGCCGTATCGACGTTCTCCCACAACATGGGATTTGTAATCGGTCCAGCCTGCTTATTCTTTTTCTCCTTGTCCTGTGCGACCGCCGCTGAGGTCAACCCAAGGGAAAGTAGTGTCAAAAATAATATCGATTGTCTTAACTGTCTGATCATTATTGCCTCGCCTGATGGTTAATTTAGAAATCTTCTGCGATCCATTGTGCAAGAGATGTGCCGCAAGACCCTTACCTTTTTCTCTGGTACGCGTGTTGCCAAAAGCAAAGTAGTGACACCGTGTGTGTATCAAATGGTTACGATAAAGGAGGGGAAATGGACGGAAAATCAAACAATCGAAATAGCGTAGACAGGCCGATCCGCATGCCGAGTTATCCGCTGCCGGGCATCTTTCTCCCGAGCAAGGCTTCCGAAGCTCCGACCAAGCGCAACACAAGCGTCTCAGAGCGCGCCCATTTCTACAAAAAAGGAATCAGCGAATCGGGAGCTCCTATCTACAGTTTCCAGATAATTCAAGAAGACCGGGGAGCGTGAAAAAAGACCGGGGAGCGTGAAAACAAAAATCCCGGCTCCAAACTAGCGGCCGGGACCATAGGCTCTACTGAATCACTATTAGCTCGCAGATGAAGAAGAGGACGAACTGCCCGCCTGGGCAGCGTCCCTTTCTTTTTGTGCGTCCTCTTCAACTTTGGCGGCAGTCGCTGCAGCATCGTCGATGTGAGTGCCGGCCGCGGTGGCCGCTCCGCCCAGTGCTCCGGTGGCGGCACCCGAAAGGGCTCCCTGGAACAGATCAAGAACAACTTCTTTCGCTTTGTCGAGTACACCTTGCGTCGAGGGAAGTTTTTTCACACTCGGCCGTTTTGCTTTCGCTTTAGCGACCGGCCTCTTCGCGGTCGACGTCACGGTCTTTTTCTTCCCACTTGAAGCTGCTTTTGCGGTGGTTACTTTCTTTGTTGCGGTGGCGCGCTTCGCAGGTTTTTTCGCCGCAGTCGGCTTCTTGGCCGCCGTGGGCCTCTTCGCCGCGGTTGTTTTCTTCTTGGCAGTTACTTTGGCGCGTGCCGGAGTCTTCTTGGACGCCGCTTTAGCCCGGCTCGAAGTTTTCGACTTCGCAGATGCTGTAGAAGTTTTCTTTGCCGGTGCCTTTGCTTTGCTCGCAGGCTTTTTGGCCGACGTAGTTTTCTTCGCCGAGGACTTTGGAGTTGCTTTTTTTGCCGCTGGCTTTTTAGCTTTTGCCGCTGGCTTTTTCGCCGTCGCTTTCTTTGCCGCCGGCTTAGCTTTGGTCGTGGTCTTTGCTTTCGCAGTTACTTTCTTCGCCGCTGGTTTCGAGGCGGGTTTCGCTTTCGCTGTCGACTTCTTTGCCGACGTCGTCTTTGCCTTCTTTGTTGTCGCGGTCTTCGCCGCAGTCTTCTTCTTTGTTGCCATCTATATTTTCTCCCGGGTTAATAGTTAAAAAATTCCGTAAGTCGAGTTTAGCAAAATAGAAATTTCAATGCGCGAAAAATTAACTCGTATATGCGCAAAGATCCTCGAGCGCAAGATTCCCGCCACATAGAATGAGAACGACGTGTGAGCCGAGATCCGATCTCAGTTTCTCAGCCGCGGCGAGCGTGCATGAAGCCGCAGGCTCGGTCAAAACTTTCAGCCGCTCAAGTATGAGACGAAGCGCGTCGAGAGCTTCGGCATCGGTGACGACCGTAACACTCTCGAGAAACTGCTGTGCCGCCGCGAGAGTTGATTCGGATACGGACGGAGCTCCCAGCGTTTTCGCGATCGATGTGATCGCAGAAAGTTCGACGGGATGTCCGGCTTTGAGCGCGTGTGACATTGCGTCAGCACCGACGGTCTCAACTCCCCATACTCGCACCGAAGGGTTTTTCGCTTTCACTGCAGAGGCAACACCGGCCATCAGCCCGCCACCGCCAATGCTAACGATCACGTCGGTTACCTCGGGCAGATCTTCAAAGATCTCCAGCCCAAGAGTTCCCTGCCCGGCCATCACGAGTTCGTCGTCAAATGGATGAACGAACACGCGTCCTTCGGCCTTGTACCGCTCGATCACCACAAAAGCGTCGGCGATCGTGGGTGTGAGTTCCACTTTCGCTCCGTATCCTCGAGTCGCGTCGATGTAGTTTCGCGGCGTCGATTCCGGCATCAGGACGACGGCATCTACGCCAAGGACGCTCGACGCGTGAGCTATCGCTTGTGCATGATTTCCACCGCTCACGGCCACCACACCTTCCGAAAGTTGTTCGGATTTATAGCTGAGAAGTTTGTTGAACGCGCCTCGCACCTTGAATGATCCTGTTTTTTGAAACAACTCAAGCTTGACTGACACGTTGGTGCCGAGATGGTCGCTAAGTGTCTCGCTGTGTTGCAATGGCGTTCTTTTCACGTGCGTTGATATGCGATCGCGAGCTTGTTCAATGACTGAAAGTTCCATAGACGGAATATTACCCTCTCGCACCGCATATTGTCTTTTTGCGCACTATATCGGTTCCTTACGTTTCTTTACCGACTGAATTTGGCAGGTTTCGGTCTCACGGAACGGTGTTTGCTTCATCTAGCAGTAATAACAACACCGATTTTGGGGTTTGAGACACGGAGGATTATATGCGGTCCAATTTATTGTTTATAAAAATCGTTTCGGTATTCGCCGTTGCGATACTATTCGTCGGATCCGCTTTCGCCCAGGGCAAAGGCAAGGGGGGCGGAGGTGGCAAGCATGATGGTGGCGGTCAGCGTGGCGGCGGCAAGCATGACGACGGCGGCGGCGGCGACCGACAACGCGGTGGCGGCAAGCGTGATGACGACGGGGCCGACCGACAACGCGGTGGCGGCAATCGTGGGAATGGTGGCTGGCAGCAGAATGTTCAGCGTCAGCAGCATGACGGTATGCGCCAGCAGCAACAGCAGCAGAGACAGATAGAGCAGGCTCAACGCCAGCAGATGCATCAACAGCGGCAGCAGCAGCACGACGTCCAGCGTCAGCAGAGAGACGGGATGCGCCAGCAGCAGATGGAACAGCAGCGGCAGTGGCAGCAGCAGGCGCAGCAGCAGCAACATCAGCAGCGCCAGAATCAGCAGCGCCTGTGGCAGCAGCAACAGCATCAGCAGCGCGACTGGGCACAATCGCAGCGCCATCAGCAGCGCCAGTCACAACGAGCTGAGCGCCAGCAGCAGCGCGTCTATGCTCAGCCTCAGCAGAATTGGGGCCAGATTCGGCGTGAACAAGCATTCGAAGCAAAACGTTATCGGGATTCGTTAAAGGCCCAACGACATGCCGAGCGTAACGCGGCAAAATACGCGCGGAAACAACAGCGCTTTGAAAACGATTCGTATCGGGGCGGTGATGATCGGGTCTATCGCAGCCCGGGTAGCGTTTATCAAAGAGACGATCGGAATTATCGACCGAACGTAACTCCGTATTACGGGGACGGCGGTCGCGAGTCTTATCGCGGAGATGGGTATACGGCTCCGGTTTATCGCGAGCGATATTCCGCTCCACAGTATCCGGGATATGTTGCTCCGCAATACCCGGGTTCGTACGGATATAACGACTACCCGAATTATACGAGTCGTATATTCGACTACAACGACGACTATGACCAGTACTACAACGGAGCCGATTACAATAACGGATCTAACTGGAAGGAATTGCTTTTCCGAAGCGTGATCGCAACCTTCTTTTCGAACGGCGAAAACAGCGGTTACTACGATCAGAGTCCGCAGTACTATTCGTCTTCCTATAACGACTATGGTTACGATTCGCCGTACAGTTCGTCACCTTATTACACGTTCGGTTATCAGCCGGTGAACTCCTATTACGAACCGGCGTCGTACTACGGCTATGATCAGTACGCAAATGACGGACTCGGCTATCAGAACACGTCATTCGGCTCGCTGCCGTACAGCGACATGGTGGCTTTGTATTCCGGCGGTCTCGAGGGCGAACTGATTCAGCGGGCACTCGCCACCGGCTACAACCAGGGATTGCTCGAGGGCCAGGCTGCTCGACGCCGCGGTTGGGGCGACGAGTACTACAACGATCCTTACCTATATGAACAGGCGATGTACGATCCTTATTCGTCGAGCATCGGCGAAAGTCGACGCCATTTCAGCGAGGGGTACGAGATGGGATATCAGGATGCACTTAGTGGACGCGACGAGTTTGAGCTCGCGGATGGCGGTGGCATCGATCTCGTTAGCATGCTTATAGGAAGCGTGTTAAGTCTACGCGGATAAGATAAGTCAAACAGATCCCACGGGTGCCACGGCGGAAACTTCCGCCGTGGCATTTTACATTCCGTACGATCAATATCCGAAATTTCTGCCGTTAGGCAACTTTTTACTTGTGGGCTAGAACTAACTGACTATAATCGACCAAGGCACCAAACTCCGGAGTATTTCCCAATATGCAATATGTACTGCTCGCCATCGCCGTTGCGATGCTGCTTTTCACGAGCGCTCGATCCCAGACCCCGAAGGCAAACGAATTACTAAAACGACTGCTCGATCTCCCTGCCCCGGCCCAGGTTGAAACTCGTGTTCGCGACTCTGCCACGCGAGAGCGATCGAAACCCGATGAATTTTACCGGTGGGTCAACGTTCCTCCGGACGACGCCCCGATCGAGGATCTGCTGGAATACTGGAAAGGCCAGCGCTACGAGCCCAACTCAGTTTCTTTTAAGAAATTCGCTTCACCCAAGGTTGCCGAGCGACTGCTTGAACATTTCAAAGCCCGGCCCGACCTGTTAAGTGAATATCTCGGTGCCATGCCAACAGACGAACAAACTGCAGCATCGATCCGGGATATTCACACGGCGATGTCAGGTGATCCAAATGCTCCCTACAGTGCGACCACCCTTCGCTCATGGTTGACGAACAATACGAGCGACGGGATCCCCAGTTTGAGCAAACAGGTCCGGAAGATCCGGGACAAAGACGATTACGTCAGCAACGAGTTTCAGATAGCGCTCAGATCGCTCGCAGGGATCGACTGGGATGCTGCTCGTCCGCATGTTGAGCGACTCGAGTCCGATGCCTCTAATCCCCACTCGCAGATCCTGGCGTATTGGGTACGCTACCAACGGGCGATTGCCGCGAATGATACGAGCGACACGGACACTTACCGCCGGAAACTGCAGCAAGTGGTCGAGGATCGCGCGGCAAGATGGTCGCGACGAGACCTGGCCCTTGACGCGCTAGTTGACGGAGGCGACTGGGACGGCAGGGACGACTGGTATATCTCCCTATTAAGTGACGAGACGCTGCTCGAGATTCAGGAGAAGGGCAATACCGGACTGACGACAATGATGAACGGCGCGGCCTCCACCGACGAGTGGCTGGAGCGATTTCTGAAGCTTATAAAGAGCGACAACAAAACGATCCGTTCGGCGGCGGCGCGTAATCTCGTGAATATCTATTCCGACGAAACGGAGATCATCGAAGCGTTGATGCCGTGGATCAGTAACCCGGAATGGGCCAAGGAGTCGCGAACGAATGAACGCGGAAAGATAATCGACGCTCTTGGTGATCATGACATTCCGGAAGCGGTCCCGGCATTGATCACGGTCCTGATGAACGAACCAGATCACCGTGCGGCCGCGGCCAAGGTACTTGGTATCAAAAAAGACCCGCGTGCTGCACCCGCACTCCGATCGCTGATCACCCAGGAGTCCGGCGAGATCCGCCAGGCTCTTATCGAGGCGTTCGTTTCGTGCGGCGGTATGCCTGCAGACGAACAGATGGCGAACGTCGAGGCTTACGCAGTCATGACCTCGACGGAAGAGGGGCGATCGGCGCTCGAGCGGGAGGGTCGCGAAGAGTATGAGGCCGAGGATGAGGATGAAGCCGAAGTGGGTGCCAAGCCGAAAACGAAGCCAAAAAAACAGAGCCGGATACCGTTAGAGGTCCTCTTGGGACAGGTTCTCGCACATTCTCAAGAACCGGACGAGGGGCTTGCCTTTCGGGTCATCGAGCGCGAAAAAATACTTCGCAAAAAGAACCCTGAAGTTGCGGCACGGCTCGCTGAATTTATAAGCAAATGGAAAGGTGGGCCGATCTATCTCGAGAACCTCCGCAAGCTGCGCTCCGACGAGGCCGACATCGATGTGCTTCTGACGCTCCTTGCGGAACGGGCTCAGATCCGGGAAAAGCTCCCGAATGAAGTCGCAAGCCTCCGTTCATCGAGTGGGTTTATCAGAGGGATCGGTGCGTGCCTTTCCGAAAGCCCTGAAGAGTTTTTGAGTATACTCGGCACCGGTAGCGCGGAGACGCAGGTCGCAATGCTTGGTTGCGCCCGATTGTTGCGAGTCCAGCTTCCCGTAGGTGAGGTCGCCGGCCTGCTAGGCGGGTCTCATCCGCTCCTTCCGCTCGCGGCGGAAAGATATTTGGAAACCGAAGATAGCCCCGAAGCCCGCCGATTCGTACTCGCCAGATATCCAGCAAAGGCGCGAATTCTTGGTGCTTTCATGGCATTCGTACCGAATCCGAAAAACGCCGACAACAATTCGGAGGCACTGAGTGCAGTTTTTGAAAGCGTGAATAGTTCCGCCGGCAGCGTTTCTCCGATGCCCAAGATCAGAAAGTTCGAAGCGCAGCTCCAGTCTGAGGTGATCGGAGATAAAGACTTGCTCTCAGTCTTTGCACGCTTGCCGGAGGGCGAAGGTGGACAGCATGTTGTTCGTGTATACAAAGACCGGGCCACTTTCACCTGGTACGAGGATACGGCGCGTTATTGGAGCCGCACGCTCACCGAAAAGGAGTACAAAGATCTGCATGCTTATATTGCGTCCAGCAAGATCGATACGCTTCCGCCGTCGATCGCGAACTGCCATCACGGGTGCCCCTCAAGTGAGTTTGTCATGCTGTCGCGAGACGGCGGTCGTCGGACCTACGTGCAGGGCTATCAGGCAAAGGACGAGATAGCGGTCATCGACTCGCACTTGGAGGCGTTCAAGTCTAAAGACCTCAAATTGAATTATCGCCTCGCTGAACGGATCAAAGGTCTTGAGGTCGTCCTGGCAGACAACAAATTTCCGGTTCACGCATTCTGGAAAAAAGATGCCGACTTTAGAGTTTTGATCTCGGACGTTTCGATGGCGGAGAGTATAGCTAGCGATCTCGACGAAAAGACGCGGGCGGATACTGCGATCGACCTCGACGACCTGGACGACGAGGAAGCGGCGAAACAGCGGGCAGCCCGGTATCAGCTTATCGAGAAGCGCCGCGAGGAGGCGGCGGGTAAAGAGTTGTCATGGCGGACCCTTCAAAACGGAAAAATTGGTCCGGCCGCCGCTGAGCCTGATGGTCTATTACTCCTCCGTACTCTGGCTACAATGCCGGCGCATTACCGGTCAATCTTTTTCAGATCGCGAACACCAAGCTTCCTGACAAACGGGGACATTTACGCGAACCGCTATCCGGGTGGAATTTTTCGTGGGAAGCAAGAAGGCGAAGCGGTCCAGGTACGTGCAGGAAACTACGACAGTCCCGTCGTATCGGGAGACAAGAACTGGGTCGTCGTGACCAAGTTCACCGATGAAGAACAGCAGATGCTCACGCGAGTGAATCTGCGGACGGGAAAGGAGTTCCCAGTTACCGCTCCGGCCGACGAGAGCATTCAAGCTATTGCTTTCCTTCCAGCACACGGGCGCGTACTCGTTTACCGGGGACCGGCGAGAGCGGGCAGTCTGAGAGATCCTGAGGATGCAGAAACTATGGAAACAGAATCGCCCGGCCCGGCTGCGGTCGGCGCTCGGCCAAAGGTTGCGCAATATTCGCTCCTGGACGCGGCGACAGGTGCGGTCAGGCCGGTGAAGGGCGAGTTCCGTCCGATCGAGGATCCGCGTTACAAGCCGCTGCAGACTTCGTCCACAGCAGGTGCCGCGTGGGCCGCGATCTACGATGCTGCCACGAAAACTACGACCGTTGGTCTGTACGCCGAAAGTTCGTTCTCCTTCATTCCGGTGACACAGTTGCCGGACATTCAGTTAGGAAGTTCCGATATTTGGGTTGAAGAGAACGAGAACAAGATCTATTTCGTGTACGGGGGCCATGTGCTTACGGCTCCGCTCCGTCAACCGTAGATGGCCGCAAACTTGTGCTTTCGACTGTGAAAGTGGTTTAATGACAGTTCGCCCTCGGGCGGAAATCTTTGCCGAGAGGAGGTGAGACAACAAAATGGCTTATATTTCAGTAAACTCGAACGAATCGATAGAAAGCGCATTGCGCCGATTCAAGCGAAAGGTGATCAGCGAAGAGATCATCAAGGATCTAAAAAAACACGCTCACTTCATCCCGCCGGGACAGAAGGCAAAGCTCAAATCGGTCAATGCTCGAAAGCGAAACCGACGTCGTTTTCGTCAGCAGCGTCCGATGAACTCCTCACCGCGACCGATGGGCGGCGGACCGGGACGATAATTCAAGATAAAAGTGGAACGGTGAAAGGGTGAAAAAGGAAAGCATTTTCACTTTTTCACCTTTTCCCTTTTAAACATTACAGATGACTTTGATTCGACCTCGCATACTCATTACGAACGACGACGGCATCCATTCCGAAGGTATCGAAGCGCTCGAAGCTGCGATGCGTGAGATCGGAGAAGTGTACGTCGTCGCACCCGCGTCCGAGATGAGCGGAGCGTCACACAGCCTTACGCTGGAGCGTCCGCTTCGGATTCGTCAGATCGACGAACGGCACTGGACTGTCGACGGCACGCCGACCGATTGCGTAACGCTCGCGCTCAACCGGATCCTGACAGACGGCGACCGTCCCGACATCTGCGTTTCGGGGATCAACCACGGTGCGAACCTCGGTGACGACGCGACATATTCGGGAACGGTGGCCGGGGCAATGGAAGCGACGATACTCGGACTCCCCGGTATTGCGTTCAGCCTAGTCGCAACACGCACACACGATTTCACCGAGTCCGCAAAGGTCGCGGCAGCTGTGACGCGCAAAGCTCTGGCGGTTGGCCTGCCCGAATGGACCCTGCTCAACGTAAACGTTCCGAAGGGAACGCCGAAAGGAATTCGTGTCACACGACAGGGATTTAAGGAAGCGAAACCGGTTATCAGCGAACACACCGATCCTCGCGGAAAACTATACTACTGGATCGGCGAGGTGCGCGCCGGCTTCCGTGCCGAGGGCGGAACGGACTTTGAAGCGGTCGACGAAGGCTACGTTTCGGTCACGCCGATGCGAAGTGACCTCACGAATCACGCCGCATTGGAAGGAATGAAGAACTGGGAAGAGTGAGTTGGGGATTTGGGATCTGGGATTTGGGATTTGGGATTTGCGATCTCGGACGTATCACCCGGCACAAGCTCCCAAATCCAAAATCTAAAATCCAAAATGGAATGACTGGCATCGCAAAAACAACAAACAGCTCAGATGGCTTCGAGATCCCCCGTTCTCGGTTGGTTGAACACTTGCGCGGACATTACAAGATCGAGGACGAGCGAGTACTAGAAGCGATGAACCGAGTTCCGCGTCACGCTTTCGTGCCCGACGCTCTTCGCTCGCAGGCGTACAAAGATAATGCTCTTCCGATAGCGGCCGGGCAGACGATCTCGCAGCCGTTCATTGTTGCTCGTATGACCGAACTGCTCGGGCTCAAGGGAACGGAGCGAGTGCTGGAGATCGGATCGGGTTCGGGATATCAGACCGCAGTTCTCGCAACCCTCGCTCGAAAAGTGTTTGCTGTCGAGCGGCTCGCGAATCTTCATACTGAGGCGAAACGAAAGCTTTTGGAACTCGGTTATAGAAATATCTCGTATCGTTGTGATGATGGCACGACCGGCTGGGAAGTCTACGCGCCATTCGACGCCATCCTCGTTGCCGCCGGCGGACCGACGATCCCCGAGCCGCTCGTTCAACAACTTGAGATCGGCGGGCGAATGGCGATCCCGATCGGAGGCGATCAAAAAACGCAGATGCTTATCCGCGTTACTCGAACAAAGAAAGGTTACGATACGGAA
>JANPJL010000133.1:0-15295 GCA_031425495.1 Acidobacteriota bacterium | reverse complement strand
AAAGGATTTCTTTGTCCAGGTCGAAGCGGATGAGAACCTCCTTCAGTACGTCAGGACCGAGGTTCGAGGCGGTGTTCTCAGGATCGAGACGACAAAGAGAATTAGCTCACAGACCCCTTTGCGGATCCTGGTCTCAGCTCCTGATATTGAGATGGTTGACGTGTCCGGCGTGTCTAAGGTCAGCGTCACTGGTATCTCGAACCCTGCACTGCGTCTCGAGACAAGCGGTGCATCAAAGGTCAGCATTTCGGGAGAGACCGTCGTGTTCACTGTTGGGGTCAGCGGAGCAAGCAAGATCGACGCCGAAGGCTTGAATACCAAGGACGCCACGATCAAGGCGAGCGGAGCGAGTCACGTAAACGTCGCAGTGAGCGAAAGACTCGTCGCCAACGCGTCTGGTGCGAGCAAGATCGGGTACGTCGGGAGTCCGGCAAGTGTAGAAGAAGACACGTCGGGTGCGAGCAAGGTTTACAAAAAGTAGTTAGTGGGGATCTATCAGAGGCGAGTCACGGATCGTTCTCCAGTTCCGTGGCTCGATTTGTTTTAAAGCGTGGGCTATAACGAGTAAACTTTATCGTCAACGCATAAACCCCATGAATCAGAAAGTAGCCTGGTCGGCGATCGTTGTTGTGGTCCTCCTTCTCCTCGCCCTTATGCAGATCGTGCGCGTCAATCAACCTAGCCCGTCCGTTGAGGAGAAGACGCAGCCGCATTACACGTCGATGGGTCCCCTTGTTAACGGACCCGTAGCTATCCCGCCCAGGGATTTTTTCTCCAAGCCTTTCAACCTGAACCGGCGGTCAAAATTAACCGGCACATTCCGCACCGCAAACCTACGATCGAGGGTTTCTACCCTCGTCATCAGTGCAGAGCACCTCCAACCCTGGAAACTCAGTTCAGATCACCCATTCCTTACGCGGACGGGTTACGTTCCGGGAGGCAAGATGAACCTGGTGCTCGAAGCGGGGACATACGTTTTGGTGATCGACAATCGCGAGGGTGATGAAAACCAGTCCGTCGATGTCGATTTTCATTTGGAATAGATTCCGTCTGCCCACTGATCTGGCCTCTTGAAGAACCTCCGTCACACAATCAAATTTTGTGTACCATTCGTTTACTTTTATAGAAATTGATCGCGTTCCGTCTTTCATCAACGCCGCACTGTGCGTAACGCTGAATTACACTTTTTCCCTTACATCGAAGGCTCGAGCGTAGGATAAAAATAGATTGAGAAGTCGGTCATACACGCCGGGTTTCTAGGTGGCGCGACGGGCTCAAATTCATGTTAAGTGATTGTTAAAATTTGCCTTGCGTATCATTATGATCGAGGTTCAGTTTCTGTGGATTTCTGTTTGCAATGGCATTTCTTCTATGCTAATCTGTCACCCGTTTTTCAGAAAAGCAACCCTGTAAACTATTGAAAACAAACTAGTTGAAGTTTCACTTTAGATTTTAAGCGGCATTCCACAGGGCTGTGGAAAAGGTTGTGGAAAACCGGTAGCTTGAAGTCCTTGATGGAGCCCAAACCAGTGATGATGAACTGAGTTTGGTGCAGCTTAGCCGTATCTCTCCGACCGCTTAAGATGCACGCGACTCGTATGCTCCTGCTTAACTAAATTTTCAGATTCGAACAGCGACCGTGCGGAGGCCCCACGTGGCAGCATTTGTACAGAAGACCGACGTTTGGAACGATATCCTGGGATTCGTCGAGAAACGTCTTAACAAGCACATCTTTGAATCATGGTTCCGTCCCATTCAGTTCGAGGGAAGGAACGATGACGAGGCTGTGATCTACCTCCGAGCCGGTCAGGTGACTAAAGATTGGGTAACCCTTTATTATTCAGACTTGCTCGATCAAGCGATCAAGGCGACGAGTGACGGCGACTGCCGCGTGGAATGGCAAATCGACACAACTGAAAGTGTTGACGCGAAGCTTTCTCAAATGAGTGACCCGGAAAAGGGCAGCGAGCAAGTCTTCGCGGCGACCGCCGGAGCAAGTGCTCCTATTCAACAAAAGTCCCCAGCCTTTACCAATAACAGCCCAACAAACTTTCTTGATCTTGAACCGGTTGAGAACTCTCTGAATCCGAAGTACACGTTCGAGAAGTTTGTCGTCGGCTCAAGTAACCAATTCGCTCATGCGGCGAGTCTAGCTGCCGCGGACGCTCCAGGTAAGACCTATAATCCGCTTTTCATCTATGGGGGAGTGGGGCTTGGAAAAACTCATCTGATGCACGCGATCGGGCATTCGATAAAGGAGCGCGACCGGCACCTGCGTGTTTCGTACATCACGTCCGAGAAGTTCATGAATGAACTTATTAACGCGATCCGCTACGACAAGACGCAGAGCTTCCGAGAAAAGTATCGATCGATCGACGTGTTGCTAATGGATGACGTCCAGTTTATGGCGGGGAAAGAGAGAACCCAGGAGGAGTTCTTCCATACGTTCAATACGCTGCATAACGATCAGAAGCAGATCGTCATCACATCGGACTGTCCGCCGCGTAATATTCCGACTCTTCAAGAACGCCTCCACTCGCGTTTTGAATGGGGCCTGATCGCTGACATCGAGCCGCCGGATCTTGAAACAAAGGTTGCCATCCTAAAACGTAAAGCCGATCTGGACGGGATCCATCTGCCAGACGATATTGCAATTTTTATTGCGACGAAGATCCGGTCAAACGTTCGAGAGTTGGAAGGATCGTTGGTCCGGCTGGTTGCGATATCGAGTCTTCGGGGTGTTCCGATCTCAAAAATGCTCGCTCAGGACGCGTTGAAAAACATTATCGACAGTGAGCGGCCCGAAGGATTGACTATGGATCGGATAGCTCGTATCGTGGCATCACACTACAAGCTCACCGTTGAAGAAATGAAGTCGAAAAACAACTCCCGTGCTGTCGCAGTTCCGCGTCAGGTAGCCATGTACCTGTGTAAGCGACTGACAAGTCACAGCTATCCAGAGATCGGTCGCGAGCTGGGTGGCAAGCATCACACTACCGTAATGCATTCTTACGATAAGATCGACACGCTCATAAAGAAGGATAGCGTTTTCCACAATACGGTCAGCGGTTTAATCGACAGTCTTTGTAACTAGTTAGTGGAAATCGAACGCATTATGACCAAGAGCAATTTCCACAATCACTCCTCCGGGCAACCCACGCTATCACCTATGCTTGTAGCATTTGGAAAAAGTTTTCCACTTTTCCTCAGTGGAGATGTTGCAGAGCGTGTGGGTAAACAGCCAGAGGAAACATCTCAAAGAGTTTTCCAGACGAAGTTGCCCTTTTCCACAAACTTTCCACAGCCCCGTGTGGACGACCAAGCCCAGCAGTATTCTGGATTATTACCTGTTTTTCACATATCCACAGGCCCTATTACTACTACTAGATTTTAATATCTTGTAAAGTTCTTAGTATTAGTACAGAGAGACTCACGTCAGAAGATTTAGGAGTTACGCAGCAGATGGAATTCACAATATCGCAAAGCACACTCAAGGAAGAACTTGGATTTATACAAGGCGTCGTCGAACGAAAATCAACGATTCCGGTTTTGTCTAATATTTTGATCGAGAGCCTGGGTGAGAATGAGATCCGCATACTTGGGACCGACCTTGACGTCACGATCCGCTGTGATGCAGAAGCCGAGATCAAGGTTCCGGGATCAATGTGCATACAGGCTCGAAAGCTTTTCGACATTGTTCGTACCCTCGATGGCGGCACTGTTCATTTTAAGAAACTCGAGAACGAGTGGGTCCAGATGAAAGCGGGACGAGCGAGTTTCCGACTCGCTGGAATAAATCGTGAACAGTATCCCGAGATTCCGATATTCAAGTCCGCTCCGATGAAACTGTCGAGTGAGATATTCAATTACTTCATCCATAACACCGCCTTCGCGATCACCAATGAGCAAAGCCGCTTTACGCTTTCCGGAGCGAAGTTCATGATCGCCGACGGAATCGCGCGAATGGTGACCACCGACGGACACCGACTAGCATTCATTGAAAAAGCGATAGACGATGGTGGCGATGAGAAGATGGATGTGCTCATTCCGAAGAAAGCTTTACTTGAACTTGTAAAAATCTCTCGTGAGTCTGACGGTGAGGTCCAGTTTGGCGAGGATCAGAACCATATTTATTTCCAAACCGGTGGGCGCCTTCTGATCACCCGAAAACTTTCAGGCAATTTTCCGAATTACGAAATGGTCATGCCGAAGGACAATGACAAGACGGTGGTATTCGATCTTTCGGAAATGAAAAATGCAGTCCGGCGAATTTCGCTCATGGCAGACGAAAGGAACAGATCGATTCGGATGACTATTCGTAAAGGCGAGGTTGAGATAACCGCCCAGTCAAGCGAGGACGGCGAGGGACAGGAGTTTGTGCCGGCCGATTACTCGTCGGACGAAGAGGTCACACTCGGATTCAACTGGCAGTATCTCCAGGAATTTCTAAATAACGTCGGTGCGCTGGAAAATGCAGGTACATCGGATTCAGCGTCGGCGAACGACGATGGCGAGGTCAAGGAAACGGACGGTGACAAGGTACGTGTGAAAGAAGGCCGGGGGCCGACGCGGATCTCGTTTGAATTCAAGGATGCGAATGCTGCAACGCAAATTCGCATTGCTAGCGATGGAGCGTACGATTACAAATACATCGTAATGCCATTGCGAATATGAGCCCGTAAAAATCGAAATTAGGTACAACAGAAGGAGACGATCAACTAGGTCGTCTCCTTTTTGTTATCGTGTACCTTAGTCAACACCAATTAATGCGACAAAAAATCAGGACCAGCCGCTTAATGAAGCTGATCCTGCCGAGCGCGACCGGTGAAAAATCCAATCACCAGCCGAAGTCCTGGGCGGCAAAGGCGCTGCCCGACGATCCAGTATGCGCGATCAGACCCTGCGGCCCCTGACCAATTGCAGCACCAGAATGATTACCGCGATCAACACGAGTAGATGAATTACAGGCCCGACGTTTAGACCGCCAACGCCGCCGAATCCCAGTGCCCACAAAACAAGCAGGATAATAATAATTGTCCAAAGCATAGAAGTGTCCCTCCGTTGTTTGTTTACTTTTCGCCGACCAGGCTGTCTACGCGTCACCGTACCGGCTGGCGCGATTGCCTTCGTTTCAAATGTTAGACAAGTCAGCTGCGCAAAATTGTAGCGCAGGTGACAAAAACCTTTCAGGCCATTGCGACGGCAAGCATAAAGCCCATTATATTCACCGCAATGAATAACACGACTTCCAATGCAAACAGTACAGCAGCCTTCAGTAATGTCTTCGGCCAGGGTTCAGCATACACCCGCAAGAGAGCGAAGAAAAGGTAGACGAACGCCACCAGGTAGTACAGCGTTCTAACAGCCATGTACACGTACGATCCCGTGTAGTCCGAACTAAGGTACAAAATCGCGACCGCGCACTTTGCAAGGAAGTCGAAGGAGTAAAAATATAATGAGAAGATCAAATGCTCGGCATAGTATCTTCCCGTCCTGAAATAGAGAAGTGTGAGAAATAGACCTGACAGAAGAACGCTAGCGAACCGCAAAACGGCGGAATACTTACCGGCCTTTTCATGAGCCTTAAGAGCAAGCACTCCAGGTTCGACACCCTTCCGCTCGGCAAGCTCGATGAAATTTGGACGCGCCGCTGTTGCTTCGACCCCTCCACCGCCCGCGTTACTGAGAGCTCCCCACGCAAATAGAAAGTACAACGCACTGACAGTCAGATATACGCGTATCGGATTTATGTATCTGCCTTTGCGCCCCGCGAGATACTCGCTGGCAAGCAGTCCGGGCCTAACCATCAGGTGACCAAACGTACGGGCGAGCTTGTTCGAATCGAGATGAGAAACTTCGTGGATCAGGTGGCCGATGAAATGGGTAAGGGCGAACTCATGCCGGTCGAGCTTTTTCTGACCGCAGTGTTCGCAGAATTGTCCGGATACCGTCCCGTCGCAGTTTAGGCAAACGTCGACGATCGCAGGTTGGCTTGGGTCAAAAGCTGTGTCCATGAAAACAGACGAAATATACACCGCGTTCACGATTCTACAAAGGAACGGACCGTCCGCGACCGGCATCAAACTATACCGCGTGCTGGCGTTAGAGGTCTTTGACCCTCGTTTGCTATTCTCATACAACTTCTTATGTTCAGCGATCTAACGAGTCCTCGGCGGGTGGTGATCACGGGTTTCGGATGCGTCACCCCGATCGGCATCGGCCGCGAGCAATACTGGAGTTCACTCGGATCTGGAAAGAGCGGCGTAAAGCGTATCGAGAGCTTTGATCCCTCACCTTTCAATGTTCAGATCGCCGCCGAGATATCTGACTTCGATTGGAAAGCCGAATTGAATCCCAAGGACCGTCAGCACGTGCCGCGAACGGTTCCCCTTGCTCTCGCCGCAGGGCGCGAATCAATTGCCGATTCAGGAATTAAGATCGAGGAGCTTACCCTCGAGCAGAGACGTCGATTCGGCGTTGTAATCGGAACGGGCGGCGGCGGCCTGTCATTTACCGAGAAACAATTTGGTTACTGGTTCACCGGGAACGCCGGCAAAGGAAGCATCTACACGATCCCGGCGTCGACGCATGGCGGCCTATCCTCTGAGCTGTCGATGATCTTCAATCTACACGGCCTATCGCACGTTATCTCGACCGGCTGCACCTCGTCTACTGATGCGATGTTTTATGCCGCACAGCATATTGCGCTCGGGCGTCAGGACGTAATGTTGACCGGCGGCGTCGACTCGCCGATCTCGCCCGGTATTCTTAAGGGCTTTGAAGTGATGACGGTCTGCACGAAGGAATGGAACGATGAACCGGCGCGTGCGTGCCGTCCATTCTCAAAAGATCGTTCGGGAATAGCGATTGGCGAAGGGTCGTGGATCTTTGTACTCGAATCTCTTCAGGGAGCGCTCGAGCGGGGAGCAAAGGTTTACGCCGAGGTTGCGGGTTATGGCGTCACATGCGATGCATATCACCGCGTGAGACTTGAGGAGAATGGTATTGAACCCGCGCGTGCGATGACGCTTGCAATGACGGATGCGGGGGTAACACCTGACGACATCGACTACGTGAATCTCCACGGAACGTCGACGCAGCTCAACGACCGGATCGAAACACAGGCGGTCAAGGCGGCGTTCGGTGAGCGAGCGTATCGCATTCCGATGTCCGCCACTAAATCGCAGATCGGACATCCGCAGGGCGCGACCGGAGCTGCAGGTATCGGCGCGACGTTGTTCGCTATGAATGAGAATGTGATCCCGCCTACGATAAATCTCGACGTCGTAGATCCGGAATGCGATCTCGACTACGTTCCCAATCGTTCTCGACCGGGGCAAGTTAACGCGGCGTTATGTAACTGTATTGGATTCGGATCAAAGAACTCAGCACTGATCCTGAGGAAGCCTGAAAACTAGAAGAGTGCGGTTCGCTGGAACCGCACTCGAGTGGGGCACATCTCTGTTGGGTTTTATGACACCGAGAATCCTTCGGATCTTACAGTCGGCGGATAATAAAATGGACCGGACGTTCTAAAATCTTCTGTATCGAACTTCTTGCGAGCTCCGCAATCAAGACAGGCACGGTACGAACTGTTCTTATCCGCGATCGGTCGCGTCAGCCGTTTGTGCCAGCATCCGAAAAGATACGCCATGATACCGATCCTTTCACCGAATGATCCGCGCGTTCGATCTACAAGTGACGACGCTATTGTGTTTTGCTCCAAAATCCCTTGCATAAAAACCTCTTACTTCCTTACATCTCGTCCGAACGTGTTCGCTACACCTCATAAAGAACGAATACTCGGGAGAGTTTTGCAGGAACGGTGATTAATTCGAACTGCCGAGCCCGCTCCATTACTAACGCGAGCTTTGACCGGCGAAAATATCACCCTATTTTTTTCAATTAACTCCGCCGCCTTGATTAGCAAGGCCTGTGCCTAAATGGTGAAAAGTTCGATTTTGATGCTATCTCCACCTCTTTTCTCTTTATCCCGTTATTTCGCTAAAATCACCTAGAAAGATTCATTGCCCCAAAAGGAGTGTGTATGCGAACGATTTGGCGTGCTGTTGTGTTTGGTGTGGTCGTGTCGGCGTTATCCCTATCGTCTTTCGCTTGGGACGACGTCGGCCATAAGACAACCGGGTATATTGCATGGCAAAGAATGTCCCCTGTCGCCCGCGAGAACGTGATCCGAATCTTGCGAGCTGCCCCCGAAGACTCTCACCTATCCGCCCTCTACATGGGATCCGGCCCCGAGCCCGAGCAAACAAAAAAGCTGGAGTATTTCATGTTGGCCACGACGTGGGCGGATATCGTTCGTGATCGCGCATTCGAAAATCGGCAGAAGAAATATCACAAGACCAACTGGCACTATGACGATACGTTCTGGAAGCAGGTAAGCGGGAACGTCGAGCTTCTCTCCGGTTTCGCTGAAGGCGGCGTCGCTGTGGAACGACTGACGGAATTCGACAAACTGATCCGTAGCGCATCCGCCAGTGATAAGGACAAGGCGATCGCCATCGCATGGATAATGCATCTGACGGGCGATATTCATCAGCCACTACATACATCAGCGCGCGTGACCGACCTAGAACCGAAAGGCGACCAGGGCGGCAATTTATTTTTGCTAACACCCCAAGGCACCGCACGCGAAAATCAGGTCACGCTTCACTGGTTTTGGGATTCGATAGTCGGTCGCAACATCCCCCTCAAAGGTGATACGTGTGAACGGGAGTATGTGGTCGAAATCGCCAACAAACTGATGAAGAAGCACTCGTTCGCGTCGTTCGGTCCGGGAATGGATCTCGGAGCGTACCAGGCATGGCAACAGCAAAGCTTTAAGCTGAATGCCACCGACGTTTTTTCGCCGGACCTGGTCCGGTTTCAGATGCCGTCAGAAAAATATAGACGCAATGCGTTTCGCGTGGCCGAGCGTCAGCTTGCGCTTGCCGGGTATCGTCTTGGCGAAACATTGAACCGGGTTTTTTCCGCTCCGGTTGTCACCGCGAAGGCGAAGTGTCCGATCATCCGGACGATCATGTATCCGGTATTCAAAAAGCAGACGGCTGAAAATCGTTCTGCGGCAAAACCGACCGTCTCTCTTCTGGACATATGTCCCGTCGGCCCAGCATCCCGCCCGACGATAATGGTTGATGTCAACGGGAAGAGATCTGCCCGCGCGTTTGACGTCGTGGCGACGTTTGCGGATGAAGCCTCCGCGCGGATATACGCAGCGGAGAATTCCATCGCCGATCTTAGCTTCGACATTCAATGAATCCCATCCAAATCCTCGAACACTTTAAGCAGCGGGAAAGCAAGATCGTGGAACTTATCCGCGAGATCGTCGAGATCGAGTCCCCATCGCGCGACGTCGAAAGTAACCAACTTGTTGCAGCGTGGATCTTCGATCAAGTCAGTGAACTACCGCTCGATCTGAAGATCGAACGCGTCTACGCCGACGACTATGGCGAGCACGTTTTAATACGAGGGTTCATCTCAGAACTGCCTGAGGTATCGCGCGGGTCTCAACCCGATCTGAGCCGAAAACCGATTCTCCTACTCGGTCACACCGACACCGTTCACCCGGTTGGAACGAACCTGCTGAACCCGACGCGGGTTGAAGACGGAAAGTTTTTCGGATGCGGCATTTTCGACATGAAGTCCGGGATCGTGTTGATGATTGAGGCACTGCGATTTTTTGCAGAGTCGGGGATACGGCCTTCGCGACCTATAACGATCCTGCTCTCTTGTGACGAAGAGGTAGGAAGCTATACCGGCCGTGAAATTGTCGAACGTGAAGCACGAGAGGCAGAAGCTTGTTTAGTATTCGAACCATCGGCGGCCGGGCGCGTCAAGACCGGCAGAAAAGGAACCGGGATGTTCACCCTCAAGACGTGGGGTAAACCGGCGCACGCCGGACTTGAACCGGAGAAAGGCGCAAGCGCAATTTTGGAACTCGCACGCCAGATCGAAAAACTACACCAGCTTGCTGACGTTTCGGCGGGCACAACGGTGAACGTTTGCACGATCCGCGGGGGCACGACGACCAATGTCATCCCCGAACATGCAGAGTGCACAGTCGATGTCCGATTCACATCCGCCGGGGAGGCCGAACGGGTCGAACGCGGTGTCCGCAGCCTGGAGCCTGTCGACGACGGGGTAAAGATCCTTGTCACCGGCGGTATCAACCGTCCGCCGCTTGAGCGAACCGCTGCCGTCACCACGCTTTTCGAAAAGGCGCGAGACCTGGCTGCGGAGTTCGGCTACAAAATTGATGAGACGCAGGTTGGGGGAGCATCGGATGGTAACTTCGTCGCGGCGCTCGGCGTCCCGGTTCTTGACGGTCTGGGAATCGCTGGTGACGGCGCTCATCGGATGGACGAACACATTCTTATTGACGACATCGCAAAACGAGCGACCTTGGTTACGTCAATGCTGTTGAACCTTTAGGAGGGAACAAATGAGGTCAACAATTTTAGCCCTTCTCGCCGTAGTTTTTTTACCCGTCTTCTCATACGGCCAGACATCGAGCCGTGCAAAATATATTGGATATGAGTATGAAGGTGTCATGCCCGCGGCATCCCTTCCGAACGGCCTAAAGCATATGGGCGGAGCTCTCCTTGGTGATATTGAAGCCGATCCGGTTTACGGTATCTCTCAGGTAGAAAAAGGAAGGACGAAAATGCTCTGGCTCGAGTCTTCCACTGGTCGCAACGCCGGCGGTATCGCCGGCTGGAAGGTCGCCGACGTGCTTTCATTTCCCGCGCTGGCACAAACCGACTATATGTTTTTCACGGGCGACCCGGGGATCTATTGTCGGAGAAACGGGAAACACATTGAGAATCTTGTAGGCGTCGGTCGCATTGTGCGCCGCCAGGGAGTTTTTCGTCCGTCGAAACTCTGGACCGCGGATCTGACAACAAAGAAGTTTGATCCGGTGAAGCTCAGCGGTGTGAAGTGTGAGTACTCGGAACCCTGATCCCTCATGCCGACTATTTTTTCCCACGCTATAGCCGCAACGGCCATTGGCAGCGCGGTCCGATTCAAAGAGTCGTCGGTTCGTTTCTGGCTGCTTACTTGGATATGCGCGATAGTTCCCGACTTTGACGTCGTAGCTTTCGTATTCCGTATCAAGTACGAAAGCATGTTCGGACATCGCGGTATAACTCATTCCGTAGGTTTTGCGATTCTGACGGGCAGCGTTGTTGCCTGGATCTTCTTTAGGAAATCGTCGGTGGCAAGATGGAAGTTGGCCGCATACTTTGCGACCGTTACCGTTTCGCATCCGCTGCTCGACATGTTTACTGATGGCGGACTAGGAGTAGCACTCCTCGCACCGTTTAGTGATACCAGGTTCTTTTTCCCTTGGCGGCCGATCGAGGTTTCACCGATCGGCCCCGGGTTCTTCAGCGAGCGCGGCTTAGCCGTTATTGCGAGTGAGGCATTATGGATATGGTTGCCGAGTCTTTTAATTGCCGCTGTTTCGTGGATGATCTTTCGACAAAGTTCACGACGCGACGATACGGACACGCTGTAGCTTAATATTCTTTCGGGGGCGCATCCTGTCCGGTGATGGGCGCGGTCTTCAAAACCGTCAGCGAGTGCGCGAGAGCGTACTTGGGTGGGTTCGACTCCCACACGCCTCCGCCATTTTGATTTTAGAATTGGGAATTTGGATTTAGGATTTTTTAGGACTTTCATGCCGGGCATGTGGTTGTATCGAAGATCAGTTTCGATACTCCCATGACTCAGCATGAAATGAAGGCTCGAACCAAAAAGTTTGCGCTGCGCATAATTCGACTTTGTAACGCATTTCCCAATACCGGGTCTGCGGGCGTGATCGGTAAACAACTCGTAAGATCGGGAACCTCGGTCGGTGCAAACTATCGTTCCGCGTGTCGCGCAAAATCGACCGCGGATTTTCTTTCTAAGCTAAGTATCGTCGAGGAAGAGGCAGATGAGTCGGTTTATTGGATGGAGCTCCTCGCTGAATCGGGAATCGTCCGCGAGAACAGGCTGGTGGACTTAATAGACGAAGGGAACCAGATCGTGTCCATCATCGTCTCGTCAATCAAAACTACAAAGCTCAAACGAAATCCCAAATCCGAATTCCCAAATCCCAAATCCAAATGAAGCACTGGATCTCCCTCAACATGACTCCCGGCGTCGGTCCGCGGGTCGCGACGAAACTTCTTGAAGCCTTTGGTTCACCGGAAAATGTCTTCCACGCTACCAGGTCGCAGCTTGAATCGTTGCGGATACGACCGGAAACGATCGAAAGCATAATGTGCCGCGAGCTGGAAGCTCGTGCCGCCGTGGAACTTGAACGTGTAAAACAACTCGGCGGCAACATCCTTATTCTCGACGATGGAAGCTACCCGGCTATGCTCCGCGAGATCGCCGATCCGCCCATCACGCTTTACGTCCGGGGAGAATGGGACGCTTGCCTGACAATGCCGTGCGTCGGGGTGATCGGGTCACGGATGTGCTCGACCTACGGAACGAACGCGGCCGAGATGCTCGCACGCGATCTCGCGTCACGTGGGATCTGTATTGTCTCCGGACTCGCTCGCGGGATCGATACGGCCGCACACCGCGGTGCTATGCGAGGCGGTGGGAAGACGGTCGCCGTCCTCGGTACAGGTATCGATGGGGCCTACCCTAAAGAAAACACGCGTCTGATCAAAGAGATCCTGGATTCGGGAGGGGCGATCGTCTCGCAGTTCCCGCTCGGTACACCTCCTCTGAAAGACAACTTTCCATATCGCAACCGAATCATAAGCGGGCTGGGACTAGGTGTGCTGATCGTTGAAGCATCGGAGCGAAGCGGCTCGTTGATAACCGCCAGGCTCGCGATCGAGCAAAATCGTGAGGTGATGGCGGTTCCGGGGAATATCACTTCGTCGAACTCGTACGGGACCAATTACTTGATAAAGTCGGGTGCAAAGCTTGTACAGCAGTGGCAGGATGTCGTGGCAGAGTTGCCAAGCGAGGTTGCGGCCGCAATACTACCGCCCACTATCGATGAAGGCGGAGACGGTGATCGAGTGCTAGCCGTCCCTGCAGATCTTGGCGGAAATGAGCAGAAGGTCTGGTCACGACTTTCGGCAGATGAGCCGGTGCATATAGATGATTTGCTTTCCTCAAGCGGCCTCTCCTTCGGCGATCTGAACACGGCGCTCGTTGCCCTGGACATCCGTGATCTGATCCGCGTTTTGCCTGGTAAGAATTACTCACGTAGGGTTTGAACGGCGACGAGCCCCTGTTGACAGAACAGAAACATCGGTGTTAGAAGTCAGAATGTCAGGTGCTTTTTGCATCTGACTTATTTTTTTCGGGGGAAGTTCCCGATAAAGCTGTATGGCAAAAAATCTCGTAATCGTCGAATCGCCGGCTAAAGCTAAGACGATAAACAAATATCTTGGGTCCGACTACACCGTGCTCGCGTCAATCGGGCACATTAAGGATCTGCCCGGAAAAGACCTCGGCGTGGACGTCGATAATAATTTCGAGCCTACCTATGAAGTCATCCCCGACACAAAAAAGCGTAATAACAAAAAGATCGTATCCGAGCTGAAAAAGGCGGCGAAGGTGAGTGAGGCGATCTACCTCGCGGCCGATCCGGACCGCGAAGGAGAGGCGATCTGCCAGCATCTTGCCGAAGAGATCGTACCGAAGAAGGGAAAGCAGCTTGTCTACCGCGTGATGTTCAATGAGATCACGAAAGCTGCGATCCAGGACGCCTTCAAGGAACCGAAGCAGGTAAATAAGGATCTCGTTAACGCGCAACAGACGCGCCGCATCCTTGACCGGCTGGTCGGATACAAGGTGTCGCCGATACTTTGGAAGACGATCGGCGGCAAACTTTCGGCCGGCCGCGTACAGACCGTGGCCGTGCGCCTCGTAGTGGAACGCGAACGCGAGATCGAAGCGTTCGTTAAGACCGAATATTGGAGCATCGTCGCCAACCTTGCCGCGGCGCTTCCACCGAACTTTGATTCGCGTCTTTATAAGGTAGAAGACAAGACCGTCAAGACCGGAAAATTTGACGAGGACTTAAAGCCGAACGAGACGCACATTAAGGCAGAGGCCGAAGCGACGGCGATCGTCGACGAAGCCAACCAGCAACCGTTCATCGTCGACTCCGTAACCACGAAGGAAAGAAAGAGAAACGCGACACCGCCATTCATCACGTCAAAACTTCAGCAGGATGCGTCACGAAAATTCGGCTTTCCGGTTAAGAAGACGATGATGGTTGCGCAGAAACTTTACGAAGGTATCGAGGTCGGAACCGAAGGCGCTGTCGGTTTGATCACGTACATGCGTACCGATTCGACGCGAGTGTCCGACGCCGCTCTGGGTGAAGTCCGCGACTTCATCGGCGGAACCTACGGCGATCAATATCTGCCCGGGAAGGCAAATTTCTACAAGAGCAAGAAAGGTGCGCAGGATGCCCACGAAGCCATACGGCCGACCGACGTGAATCGCACTCCCGAGAGTCTTGCCAACAAACTCGGCCCGGATGAACTAAAACTCTATCGGCTGATCTGGCAGCGGTTTGTCGCGTCGCAGATGGCGCCGGCGGTGTTCGATCAGACAACGATCGATATTAAAGCAGGCAGATTCACTTTCCGCTCGACAGGTTCGGTGCAGAAGTTTGACGGTTTTCTCAAGGTCTATCAGGAGGGCCGTGACGAAAAGCCGGCAGAGGAAGAAGACGACGAGGCCGAACGGAATCTGCCGCTTGTCCAACAGGGCGAAACATTAAAGCTCAATTCGATCACACCGGAACAACACTTCACCGAACCGCCACCGCGATACTCCGAAGCGACGCTGGTAAAGGCGCTCGAGGAGAAAGGGATCGGTCGTCCGTCGACGTACGCGGCGATCATGACGACGATACAGGATCGCGAGTATGTGGAGAAGATCGAATCCCGATTTCACCCGACTCCGCTCGGGATGACGGTCAACGACCTTTTGATCGAAAGCTTCGACGACATCTTCAACGCAACCTATACCGCTCGAATGGAGCAGGAGCTCGACGAGATCGAGGAAGGAAAGCTCGATTGGCGTGCCGCGCTTCATGAGTTCTACGGGAAGTTCTCGAAAGACCTCGCGATCGCTGCGGAGATGATCAAGGGCAAAAAGAAGATGTCGATCCCGACCGACGAGGTCTGCGAGAAGTGCGGCTCGGGCATGGTCATCAAGTTTGGTCGCTTCGGACAATTCCTTGCGTGTGCGACGTACCCGGAATGTCAGAACACGCGAGAGGTCGGAAGTAAGAAAACAGCAG
>JANPJL010000132.1:0-41819 GCA_031425495.1 Acidobacteriota bacterium | reverse complement strand
CCAAGGCGTATTTTTTCCGGTGCCTCCTCCGAGTTCGAGAACCCGTGTGAATGGAATCGTCGAGAGTACGGTCTCACACGCGACCTTCTCCAGATCGCGCGTCTTGTTCTCGACCGTGTCGTAGGTTGCCGACCATTGATCGTAGAGATTCTGGGTGGACATAAGCCGAATGTGTAGGGCCGAGGGTCAGCCCATATAGACACCAATTTGAGGTTTTACCAGGTTCGCTTCTTTGCGGCTGCGCCGCCCGATGAGCGGAAAGGCTCTGCCTTTCCGACGAGCCTGAAAAAGATTGGAGGCTCCGCCTCCCATTGATTCCTCAACCCCTCAGAATAGTCCTCGCCGGAGCTCCATCACCATCCCCACCGACGTATTTCAGCGGCAAGCAGATCAACTCATAATCGCCCGCGGGAACGGCGCGAAGGTCGAGCCCCTCGAGTATCACGATCTCTTTCTCGAGCAAAGTAATGTGCGTCGCGAAATCGTCGGAGCCGAACCGCTCGACGGAAAGATAGTCGATCCCGACCAGCACTACGTCGCTACTCGCGAGGACGCGGGCCGCCTCGGGCGAGATAAAAGTGAAATCCATACGAAATCCCTTTTCCGGTTCGTTCCAGAATGCCGAGTTCCGGGTTTTAAAAAGAACGCGTTCCACCCCGTCAAAATCTACGAGATGGGCTGGCTCGATAGCCATTACGGAATCAGCAACTTCAACTACGCGGCAGGTGCCGATCAACTTTTCAATATCGAGATCTTCGACCCGTCTGGTTCCGTCGATGAAGTGGTTCGGTGCATCCACATGAGTTCCCGTGTGCGCCCCCAGACAGAGGTGCGAAACATTGGCATTATCGCCACCCGCTATGCGTTTGACGCTCTCGATCCTTACTCGCGGATCACCCGCGTAGATCGGCACGCCTTCACTGACCGGGACGGTGACGTCGTAGATCTTCATTGGGGTTTAGCATAATTCACGTGGGAAATTGTATCAATCGCGTGGAAAACAACGTACGCATCTGCTAGAAGTATAAACATGATGCAGATACAACATGATGAACACGGGCAGAAGGGTGCGTTCTTTATCGACGAGGATGGTGAGTGGATCGCCGAACTAACGTACGTGAAAAGCAACGGCATAATGACGATCGATCACACCGAGATCGCCGAAAAACTCCGCGGCGAGGGCATCGGGCAAGACATGGTAAAAGCCGCCGTCGAGCATGCCCGAGCCAACGCACTTAAAGTAAATGCCACCTGCCCGTACGCGAAAAAGATCATTGACGAGACACCGGAATTCAAGGACATTCTTGGATAGTGAACGCGAATCACCGCAGTATGATTGTGTAGGGAAAGTGCTGGGCCGACTGTTTAAATTGCCACGAGCTTTAGAGCCTGTGGCAAAACTCACATGGCTGGCGGCGAAGCCGCTTAACGAACATAGCCAGACGTGAAACGTCTGGAAAGGACAAAACGATTTTCGCACCAGAGGTGCGACAGAGCATGGTCTTTCCGCCCCTTCAGGGCGGCGTCGCTTTATCACCGTACCAGAAGCTTCGCATCTGGCTACGACCTTCAGACGGCTTCGCCGCCGAAATCGTAGTTTTGACACGGACATCTTTAAGTCGTGGCAATTTAAACAGCCGGCACCGCAGTTTCGACACGGTCTCGTAATCGGGTAGTTCGAGTCGTACGAAGCGCCGGTTCATCCGCTCGCAAAGCCGTCCTGACAAATGCCGACACCCCGCATTTCCGCTTCAAGCTATTCGAACACCGCACCGCTGATCTGGAGCTTTCTCTACGGGTCGCAGCGCGGACGGGTGGAGATGATCCTCGACAACGCACCGGCACGTTCGGCTGAGCTCTTGTCGCAGGACCGCGTAGATGCCGCGCTCGTCCCGGTAATAACATTCCAACAGTTGGACGGAATGCGTTTGGTTCCAAACGTGTGCGTCGGGGCAAAAGATCGGGCCCGCAGTGTTTGTCTTGTCACGCGGGGGAAAGAGCTGGAGGATGTCCGATCCGTTGCGCTCGACACTTCATCCAAGACATCCGTCGTACTGACCAAGATTATCTTCCGGCATTTTCTGGGTCGCGAGCCGGAATGGCGGGATGCCCGGCCGGATCTTGAGTCGATGCTGGATACTTCCGACTGCGCCTTGTTGATCGGCGATCCGGCGCTTTCGATTTGGGATTTGGGATTTGGGATTGGGGATTTTTCTGACGCCGCAGCTCGTACACCGGAGGTCAATTCTAAGGGCCGGCAGACCGCGCAAGAACCCGATACTTCCTCGAAATCCGCAATCCGCAATCCGCAATCCGCACTCAACGTCTTCGACCTCGCAGAACTATGGCATCGGTTCACCGGACTAGGTTTTGTTTTTGCAATGTGGATGACGAGGCGGGACTTACTGCCGTTAGACTTTGCGGCGGCGCGGGATGAAGGCTTGATGCATCTTGATGAGATCGTTTCGAACTACGACTCTGAGATCGGCTTGAACCGCACCGAGATAATGACTTACCTCTCACAAAACATCCGGTACTCGATAGACGATTCTATGCAGGCCGGGCTGGAGCTTTATTTCAAACTTGCAGGCCAATCCGGACTGATCGACGGTCTCAGGCCGCTACGCTACTTAGAACAGGCCTGACTCAAAGATAAGCAGCCAACCAGCCACGATCGCAAAGATCAATAGACCGAGGTCGTTCATTTCGAAATATGTCTCACGCCTTTCCATCATTCTCCTCATAGCAACGAGCGTTCCTTGATCAGATAACGAGGTTGACGGAAGATTCGTATCACTCTTGCACAAGGGTGCGGTCAAACTGCGTCGATCGCCGTCGGTTTTGAGTCGGAATGACGGTCAATAGGCGGGACGTTTCAATTCTTCGTAGAGTTTTGCGTCGATGATCTTGCCATCGTTTTCTTTTAAGTGCTCGAGAACGATAAGACCGAGATGGATCCGTCTATCGATGTTCTTGACACTGCCGATCATGTAGATCAAACTTCGCTGCTTGCCCGCCGTAAGCTTGTGAAAAAGCCGATCGCCCTCGCGATCCTGCCGCAGCACTTCCTTAAGTTCTGCGGGCATAGGTGCGCCGTACTTGCTATTGTCGTGTTCCAGTTTGACCCGGACGACGGTCCCGTCTTCCAGACCAAGCTTCTCCCTTATCGCCTTGTTTAAACCGATGCAGAACTCGTCCTTGTTTGGCAGAAGTGCGCATTGAAACGTGTGTTTGCCGTTTAGCGTGCAAACGACGCGGCGGGTCCTCGCGTCTGTCTGAAACCGTAGTCCGACTTCGGCCGGGAAGCGAAGAAAATACCAGCCTGACTTCGATTTTGTCAGCGTAGCCTTTAGATTTGTCGGCTTTTGAGATTTCGACATCGTGGGTAGGACCCAGTTGATAATTGATAATTGACAGTGGATAGGCGTTCTATGGCGACTCGACTGTCAATTATCAACTATCAACTATCAACTTCCCTGATTCTACCCGCGCCTTTTGTTAGAATGAAGCCGATGGAAACGTCGATCCAACCCATACTTGATAAAACCCTGGCGGGTGAGCGTCTGACGTCCGAAGACTGCACCGCGCTCCTCGAATCAAACGATTTCGTCCGCATCGGTCTAGCGGCGCATGAGATTCGCACCCGACACAATCCGACCGACGTCGTCACGTACATCATCGACCGCAACATAAATTACACGAACGTCTGTAACGTCGTCTGCACATTTTGCGCGTTCTATCGACGGCCGGGCAAGCCGGACACGTACGTTCATTCGATCGAAGAGATCGAAAAGCGGATCGACGAGACGATCGCGCTTGGCGGAACCGGTGTGTTAATGCAGGGTGGTCTGCATCCGGATTTTAATATCGAGTGGTACGAAGATCTGCTGCGAACGCTGCATGCGAAGTATCCTGGTTTTCAACTCCACTGCTTTTCGCCACCCGAGATACACAACGTTTCGCTGATCTCGAAACTGGATTACGTGACCATCATGCAGCGGCTCAAAGACGCGGGATTGAACTCGCTTCCGGGTGGCGGCGGCGAGATCCTCGACGACGAAGTTCGAAAGCGCGTCTCGACGAAATGCAACACACAGGAATGGCTCGACGTGATGCGCGCGGTTCACAAGGTCGGTCTTCGCTCGACCGCGACGATGATGTTCGGCATCGGCGATAAGATCGAACATCGCGTTCGTCATCTGCAGCGCGTCCGAGATGTACAGGACGAGACCGGTGGATTCACCGCCTTCATCCCGTGGACATTCCAACGCGAGAACACGGCGCTCGGTCGCAAGATCACCGAAGAGCCAACCGGGATCGATTACCTGCAGATGGTCGCGGTGTCTCGGCTGTTTTTGGATAACATTCAGCACGTCCAGGCGTCGTGGCTGACTCAAGGATTAAAGATCGGGCAGAGCGCATTGAGATTCGGGGCCGATGATATGGGATCGATCATGATCGAAGAGAACGTCGTTTCCGCGGCCGGTGCTCACGTAGAGGCGAATGAACGCGACCTGCGATACCAGATCCGGGAAGCGGGCTTCATCCCGCAGCAGCGCGACATTCTTTATAACTACATTAATCGACCCGACGTTGATGATCTGGATAAGAGCGATTCGATGAAGCTGAAGCAATTGAGTGTCGCTTTTGCGGATTAGAGCGGTTGCGTATAACCCCAGTCAGTTAGAGCGTCCTGTCGCCAAAGGCGACATACATTAAAGCCTAGGGTGAAATGAGCGAAGCGAATGAACCCTAGGTACAGAACGCGAAGCCATCCGACCCTGCAGGGGTCGAACACTTCATGAGATGTTGCTCGCCTTCAGCGAGCGAATTCGTTTCCCCTATTCCTAGGGTTACGCTCGTTTTACTCGCTCACCCTAGGCTTTAATGTTCGTCGCCTTCGGCGACCAGAAAGTATGATCCGGTCCGATGATTTAGAGGAAATACAGTAAACAGATTTTAGGTGTGGGTTGGTGAGAGTAAGACCTGTAAGAAATGTGAATCCTCTTTCTTTCGTTCCTCTTGTTCCTCTTGTTTCGTGGTCCAGGCATTCAACCACGGAGCAAGATGAATAAGAGGAAAGAAAGCAAATAGATTTAAGGTAGGCTCGACACCTTGGCAATGCGAAAAGGTTAAAGCGTTGATCGCAGCAAAACTCGGCCCGGCATCTCCCACGAAGGTAATTATTCCACTGACCCAAAAAATGTGAAATATGAATTCAAACAAACCTGACACGGACTCTCTGAAGGCTCGACAGAAGGCCACATGGATGGCAGGTGATTACGGGCTTATCGCAAAAAGTATCGAAGCGGGCGCCGAAGAATTTATCGCGCGGCTTTCGATTCAATCTGGTACTCGTGTGCTCGATGTGGCGTGCGGCAGCGGCAATCTTGCCATACCAGCCGCGCGGTCCGGTGCGATCGTGACCGGCGTGGACATCGCCACTAATTTACTCGAACAAGCGCGCGTGCGTGCAGAATCCGAAGGGCTAAAGATTCAATTTGACGAAGGGGATGCCGAGCAGATGCCTTACGCTGACGCGGCCTTCCAAGAAGTTGTGAGCATGTTCGGCGTGATGTTCGCGCCCCATCCCGAATTAGCAGCGGCGGAATTGGCCCGCGTTTGCAGCCCGGGTGGGCGGGTCGCGATGGCGAACTGGACCCCCGACGGTTTCGGCGGTCAGGTGTTCAAAATCGTCGGCGGTCACGTCCCCCCGCCGCCCGGCCCACCACCACCTGCCCAGTGGGGTGTTGAAGCAGTTGTCCGTGAGCGGCTGCGTGACGGCTTTGCGAATCTGCAAATTGAAAAACGGATATGTCCGATCAAGTATCCGTTCACGCCGGAAGACGTGGTGGAATTTTTTAGAGTGAATTTCGGCCCAGTAAAGAATGCGTTCGAAGCGCTTGAGGTGGACCGGCAGCCGGAATTGCGGCGCGATCTGGAGCGGCTCTGGTCGGAGCATAACCACGCTCAGGACGGGACAACATACGTCGAGGGCGAGTATCTTGAAGTTATCGCTACCAGGAGTTAGCTCATACCAAGGCTACCGATCCTTTCCGGCAGCCGGTCATTCCGGTGACGGGGTTATACCACGGTGAGTGTATCGCCCTTGCTTACGCGTGGGCTTTTGCACTTTGTCGCTGGCGACCCTGCTTTACGCGAGAGATCTAGATTCTAAACTGCGGCGCTGGCATAACATGCAAAAGCCCGCGCGTGAGCAAGGGCGATATACTCAACACGGAGCAACAAAGGCTGAGCCGACAATGCGAGCGCCTGGTGCGTTGCAGTCTGTCAACCTCGCTCAAAGCGGCTTCGGGTTAGCCAATCTCCAGTGCTAAAATTTTCCTGCTCAACCATGACCGAGAACAGACAAAACAGACGAGAATTCCTCAAAGCGAGCGCCGCAGGTTTGGCCGCTCTTACTCTCTTCAGCGATGCTAAAGGAATGGCGTCCGACAACGATCCGTTTCCTCAACTCGTCGAGATCACGATCCCTCAGCTTCAGGCGCAGATGAAGTCGGGAAAACTGACAGCACGACGACTGACGGAGATGTACCTCGAGCGGATAAAACACATCGATGCGAAAACGCATTCCGTCATCGAGATCAATCCGGACGCGCTTGTGATCGCCGACCAGATGGACAAGGAACGCAAGAGGGGCAAGGTGCGTTCTCCGCTTCATGGCATACCAATTCTCATAAAAGACAACATCGATACGGCGGACCGGATGATGACGACCGCGGGCTCGCTCGCGCTTGTCGACGCACCACGACCGAAACGCGACGCGTTTGTCGTTGAGCGTCTGAGAAAGGCCGGTGCCGTGATCATCGGCAAAACCAATTTGAGCGAATGGGCAAACTTTCGCGGGAATCGCTCGATCAGCGGCTGGTCGGGTCGTGGCGGGCAGACGAACAATCCTTATTTTCTTGATCAGAATCCGTGCGGATCCAGTTCGGGTTCGGGTGTCGCCGTCTCAGCAAATCTCGCGGCCGCATCTGTCGGCACAGAAACGAACGGTTCGATAATCTGTCCGGCCGTCACGAATGGCGTCGTCGGGATCAAACCGACGCTCGGCCTCGTTTCGCGAAGCGGTATAATCCCGATCGCACACACGCAGGACACGGCCGGCCCGATGGCCCGAACTGTTACCGATGCCGCAATCATGCTCGGCGCAATGGTCGGCCGCGACAAGAGCGATTCGATAACGATCGCTGCAGATAAGAGCGGGACGAACGACTACACGAAATTCCTCGACATCAACGGACTTAAGGGTGCTCGACTTGGGTTGGTGATGCAGTATACGACCCGACCGGAGCTCAAAGAATTCTACAAGCCGCTGATCGATAAACTGCGTGACGCCGGTGCAACTCTCATCGACATTACATTCACACCCGACTACACCAAGATCGCGGACGACCGCACAAACGTTCTGAAGTATGAATTCAAGACCGATCTGAATAAGTACCTTGTTGCCCGCGGCGCTAAATACAAAACGCTCGACGAGCTGATCAAATTCAACGAAGACAATAAGGACCGCGAGCTGGTAAAGTTCGGCCAGGAATTGTTTATTGACTCGGCGAAAAAAGGTGAGCTCTCCGATAAGGCGTACGTCGACGCACTTGCTCGGATAAAGAGGGCGACCCGTGAAGACGGCATCAACGCTGTCATTGCAAAAGACAATCTCGACGCGCTTGTAGGACCGACGACCGGCACATCGTGGTCGATCGCCGCCGTCGCAGGTTATCCGTACATCACCGTGCCCGTCGGACTACGCGAGAACACAGCGGTGGGAATGTCTTTTTTTGGAAAGCCGTTTTCCGAGCCGCAGCTGATCAGATACGCATACGCCTTCGAGCAAAAAACAAAAGCGCGGGTAACGCCGCAGTTCGTACCAGTGGCACCGAAGCGAAACGGATAGAATATTTAGGAAATACGGAGGAAAAAAGTGCGAATATCCAAAGACGACATACCCGTGAAGATGGAGATTCCGGGAGCAGTTATCCGCCTACAGACGGGATTTGGGGATGTGACGGGATTCAGCCAGATCAGCGGAGAATATTTCACACTCGCAGCCGGCGTCGATACAACTCCGCTCTTCCAGGGATTGGACGGTAACGCGTGTCAATGCCCGCATTGGGGCTATGTTCTGAAGGGAACAATTACAACTACCGATACAGATGGCACTCAAGAAACGGTCAACCCGAACGATCTTTTCTACTGGCCACCCGGTCACAATGTCCGCGTTGATTCCGACGCCGAGATCATAATGTTTAGTCCGCAGAAAGAACATACGATGGTGATCGATCACATGAAGGAAAAGGTGAGCGGCTGAGCGAAGCTTTTAACCTCGATGATCGGCGTCGTCGCCAAACTTTATAGGAGCTAACGATGAGCAACAACAACCCCGCGTACATTTCGCACTATGGCATTCGTGCTAAGAATTATCGCGAAATGATCGATTGGTATTCCACTGTGTTCAACGCAAAGGTGCAGCACCAAAACGAATTCCTCGCGTTCATCACATTCGATGACGAGCATCACCGCCTTGTCATCTTCGAGGACCCTGAGACCGTCGATAAACCCGCGACTGCAGCCGGTGTCGACCACGTCGGTTATGGAGTGGCGAATTTCGGCGAGCTCGTCGGCACCTACGAACGACTCAAGACGGTTGGCATCACACCGTTCCTGCCGTTGAATCATAAGTTCACCACATCGCTCTACTACCGCGATCCGGACGGTAATGAGGTTGAACTGAGCGTCGATAATTTTCCGACCAAGGACGAGTGCAACTCATTTATTACAAGCGAGCTGATGGACGAGATAGGCCGTCCGCCGTTTGGCTGTGCGTTCGACGCGGAAGAACTTGCGCGGCAGTATCATGCCGGCGTTCCGGATAGTGTTCTTGCACGGATCGGCGTGCCGGATTAAAGCGATGAAGATATTTTGTACTTCAGTCCTGCTCGCCATTTCGTTGATCTCTGTTTGCGATCACGCATCGGCGCAAAAGCGCCTCCCGATCATCGATATGCATATGCATGCTCGAACTTCGGGCCATTACGGAACGCCGCCGCAGCCGATGTGCGCGGAAGTGACGCGGATGCCGCTCTGGGACCAGACAAAATCGTTTGGCGAATCGCTCGGGTCGCAACCCGGACCACCGGGATGCAAGCTACTAATGTCGCCGCTCAACGACAAGGATCTTTTCGACCAAACCCTAGGCGAGATGAAGCGTTTCAACATTGTCGGGATGCTCGGCGGGTATGATCCGGACCTTGTCACGAAATGGGTCAATGCCGCACCCGATAGATTTATTCCAGGTCTCGACTTTAGGCTCGACAAAGCGACGGGCACTGCGTCCTCGGCCCCGAGTGGCAAAAAATTCGAACCTATCAAGCCGGGTGAGATCCGCCGACTTCACAAGGCCGGAAGACTAAAAGTATTTGCCGAGATTACAAATCAGTACGGTGGCATTCGACCGGACGATCCGCGGATGGACCCGTACTGGGATGTTGCTGAGGAGTTGGATATTCCAGTCGGGATACATCTGGGTCCGGGGGGCCCGGGTGAACCGTATCTTGGTAATCCAAACTATCGCGCGGGCCTTCAAAGCGCGCTTACGCTCGAAGAGATGCTCGTCCGACATCCAAAGCTGCGCGTCTATATCATGCACAGCGGTTACCCTTTCCTTGATGATCTGCTTGCCGTGCTGTTTACGCACCCGCAGGTGTACGTTGAAGTAAGCATGCTCGCGAATGTGGAGCCTCGTCCGGCGTTCCATCGATTTCTGAAAGCGATCGTGGACGGAGGATACGGCGAGCGTGTAATGTTTGGTTCCGATCAGATGGTATGGCCGGGCTTGATCGAGCCGGCGATCCGCGGGATCGAGTCCGCCGCGTTTCTGACCCCAAAACAAAAACGCGACATCTTTTATAACAATGCCGCTCGATTTCTACGGCTCAGCAAAGAAGAGATCGCGAAGCATCACCGGCTCTAGTTATGGCGATCAAGATCGCGGCATTCGTCATCACGCTTCTGATCAACATCTCCGTCGGTGTGGCGGTTTTCTTTTTCATGCTGCTGGCGATGAACGGGTTCAGCGAGTCTGACGCGACCTACGGTTTCGGCGCATACATCGTGATGGCGGTGATCGTGACTTTGCTTATGAGCACGCTCGCCGTGGTTAGTATTCAGTTGTTGATCAAGCGGGAATTTCGCGGTTGGGTCTCAGCGTTGATCGCGGTCCCGATCTTCTCTGTTATCGGTGCCGGGCTAAAGATCGCCTGCAGTATAATCGGCGTAATGATCGCGGAATATGTGCGAACCCATTATTGAGAACGGTCGACGGGAGTCAGAACCGGGAGCGGTAGCGACCGGGTTTCCCGCCGACAGATAGCAGGGAGGAGTTCGCACTCGATTACGGGGACACCCGATCGCTACTGCTCCCGGTTCTGACTTGCGTGCCTATTACGTCCGAAAGATGATAAATACCTACTCTGAATTTTGGGATTTCTACGTGCTTGAGCATTCGAAGCCGCTGACGCGTCTCTTGCATTTCATCGGCACATCTCTCGGTATCATATTGCTCATCTGGTTCGTCGCAACCGGCCGCTGGTATTTCTTTCCCCTATTCTTTGTTGTCGGCTACGCGTTCGCGTGGTCCGCTCACTTTATCGTTGAGAAGAACAAACCGGCGAGCTTCAAATATCCGCTCTGGTCATTCATCAGCGACTTCAAAATGATGGGGTACATGGTTACGGGACGAATGAACCGTGAAGTCGAACGCGTGCAACTAACCGCCGAGACGCAGAGACACCGAGAAAAGCAGAAGGGAGATGTATCGACCGCCTAGCTTTCTTCTCAGCGGCTCTGCGGCTCTGCGGTAAAGATCTTTCCGGAGATCCACTCGAGCGACCGGCCGTATCGATACGAGATATTAAAGTGTCCGTCGTCAAACTCTTCGTACGTGTGGTTGATGCTGAGGTCCGCCAGTTTTGCGCTTAAGATCCTTGCTCCGATGTCGAGATTAAATTCGTCTTTCTTGCCCGCATCGATAAACAGAGTCTTCAACGATCTCAGCTCTTCTGCGTGTCGATCGACCAGCCGAACCGGATCATGTTCCAGCCACCGTTTCCAGACGTCTTCGCGGATCTCGCCCGTCGTAAGATCGAACGGCAGATCGAACTCGGTCCCATTCGGCGAATAGCACGCTGCCATCCCAATCGTATTGATCGCGGCGTGGGAATCTTTGCCCTGCTTCTCTGTTGCCCAAAAATCTTGCATGAATTTTTTAGGATCACCCTTGATCGTCCGAAACGCCTTCGGAAAATCCATCGGATAGCAGTACTCAAAATACGCGTCGCCGGCCGTCGAGCAGACGAGACCGAAAATATCCGCGTGACGCATTCCCATCATCAGCGAGCCGTATCCGCCCGATGATTTACCCATAACAGCTCGCGAGTCGCGATCTGCGGTCGTGCGAAAGTTCGCATCGACATACGTAACGATCTCTTGCGTCAGGTAATCTTCATAACGCCCGGTCGCCGTCGAGTTTATGTACTGCGATCCTCCGTAATAGGTAAAGCAGTCGGGCAGAATGAGGATCATCGGCCGGCTTTTACCGGAAGCAATCAGCTTATCCATCCGCTCGGCCATGTTCGGCGTAAACGCAGAATCATTCAGCAACATCTTTCCGCGTCCAGTGAAACCGGTGAGGCAATAGACGGTCGGGTAACGTTCGCTAGCAGCGTCATACCCGGGCGGTAAATACACGAAGAGATCGCGGATGTGTGGGTCGCCTAGCGAATTGCCTTTCAGCACCTGGCTCTCGTGACGGATGTTCACGACGGTTCCGGCAGGGTCGGTTGCATTCATATTTGGAAAGCTTATGATGAAACAGGCAGAAACACGAGCATTGGCGACCGTGCAACTGACTATGGGATGAGCGCTTTTTGGGACACGGATGAGGCGGATTTTGCGGATGAAGCGGAAATGAATTCTGATCCTCTTCGATCCGCCCAATCCGCCCAATCCGCCCGATCCTCCCGATCCGCGTTCAAAGAAACTGGCGAAAGTAGGCCAATGCATTCAGCCAAAGCCTGCTGTAGATATGGCATCCGAGCTTGTAAATCCTAATGCGCTAAATTCGACGATCGAGTTCCTGACGGCGATGGTCACACCGGCGCTGTTGATCTCGGCGACGGGATCACTTGTGCTTTCGACATCGACGCGCCTCGGCCGCGTTGTGGACCGCGTTCGTCAGCTTGAAGAGCGATTAAGCGTATTGATCTATGCCGACAATAAGGATGAGGTGCCGCTCTACGATAAACGGGTTGAGGTTATCGTCGATCTGCTCGACAAAGTGACGAGCCGTGCGCGGATCCTGCAGCGGGCGATGCAGGCTTTCTATTTCGGCCTGGGCATGTTCGTGCTCACCAGCGTGACGATCGCGATCGCGGCTTTCTTCAGTACGTATCGGTGGGTACCGATCCCGGTAGGAATAGTCGGTATCATGTTTCTCTTTTGGGGCAGCGTATTGATGCTGCGCGAAACCCGCATGGCCACCGCGACCGTTAACGCCGAGATGGATTTTACGTGGGAGCTAGCCCGAAAGGTCGCTCCGCGCGAGGTGGCGATCAAGTACCAACCGAAAGGCCGACGTGGTGGTTTAGGTTTGGCTCGGATCAAGGATGGACGCAAGATACCTGACACTCTTAGCGGCGAATGAGTTGCGCGTGCGAGTCGAGCAACTCGAGTCGATGCTCGCATCATGCAACGTTTGTCCAAAGCTCTGCGGCAACGATCGCCAGAATGACGAGATCGCCGCGTGCTATTCCGGGCGACTACCTATCGTCTCATCCTATACCGCCCATTTTGGCGAAGAGCCGTGCTTGAGCGGGACAGGCGGTGCCGGAAACATCTTCTTCGGAAACTGTAATCTCCGCTGTGTCTATTGCCAGAATTATCAGATCTCTCAAACCTGGAAAGAACAGAAACGAAATGAGGTGACACACGAGCGTCTCGCCGAGATGATGCTGGAGCTGCAGGATCGCGGTTGTCACAACATCGGGTTTGTTTCGCCTACGCATTTCGCACCGCAGATGGCCCGAGCGATATTGATCGCCGCCGAGAAAGGGTTGCGCTTGCCGATCGTTTACAACACGAACGCGTATGATTCGGTCGAAGTTTTGGAATTGCTCGACGGCATCGTCGATATCTACCTGCCCGATCTGAAGTACGCTGATTCTGATGCCGGATTTCAATACTCGAAGATCCGCGATTACACCTCGCACGCCCGAGCGGCAATAAAAGAAATGCACCGGCAAATGGGCGACGAGCTCGTCTTTGGCGAAGGCGGTTTGTTGAAACGGGGATTGTTGATTCGTTTGCTTGTGTTGCCGAATGATATTGCTGGAATCGAAGAAAACTTGCGCTGGATCCGCGATGAGCTCGGTTCGAAGACGGCGGTCTCGCTGATGGCTCAATATTACGCGACGAACAAAGCCGCGACCGACGATCGATACATTTTGCTTTCACGGCGTATATCAGAAGGCGAGTGGTTCAACGCAGTCTCACTTTTGGAAGAGCTCGGTATGGAAGAAGGCTTCATGCAGGAATACGAATCGGCGTCGCATTATTATCGACCGGATTTCGATGATGCGGAGAAGCCGTTCAAGGATATAAGAGATTTTAGATAGCCTTTGCGTCCTCTGCGAGCTTTGCGTGAGAAGATTTCACGCAAAGCTCGCTAAGTTCGCAAAGTTAGGAAGAATAGTATGAACATCGGGGGACAAGCACCAGACTTCACATTAAAAGACGGCAACGGAAACGACTGGACGCTCGGCGATCATCGCGGCAAGACGGTCGTCCTCATGTTCTATCCAGGCGACAACACACCGGTGTGTACCGCGCAGCTCTGCTCGGTCCGCGATCACTGGTCTGAATATCAGGCGACGGGCGCCGAGGTCGTCGGCATCTCGACCGACACCGTCGATTCGCACAAGGGCTTTGCGGAAAAGAACAGTTTGCCACTGCGGCTCTTGTCCGACGCAGACCGCAAAGTTTCGGAAATGTACGACATGAAATCGTGGCTTCCCGGCCGATCCGCACGCGGTATCGTCGTCATCGATAAACACGGAAAGATCTCCTACAGAAAAGCCGAGTCGCTTAGCCTCTTCCGGCCGAAGGACGATGATGTGCTGGCTGCGATCCGGGCTGCACCGGGATAGGTCGTTTTAACGCGGATCGGGCGGATCAGGCGGATTAAAACGGATAAGAAATCTTTTCAGATCCGTCCTGATCCGCCTGATCCGCCCAATCCGCGTTCAAAAAAAGCCATTACCCCGAAGTCGACAAAAACTACGTCTGCAACTCCCTTGCTAATCCCCGACGGCAAAACTAAAATCAAAAATTACATATGGCATTATTTGGAAGCGACAAATTCAAATGCGCGAAGTGCGGACAGAAGAATGAGCCGATCGGCTTTGCACCTATTCCGACCGAGCTCGGGCAGAAGATCGGAGCCGAGATGTGCAAAGACTGCTGGGCGGAATGGCAGCAGAAACAGAAACAGCTCATCAATCACTTTGGCCTCGACGTTTCAAATCCTGACTCGCACCAGTTTCTCTTCGATAACATGAAGATCTTTTTCTACAACGAAGGTGTCGAGCTCGCACAGATCGACACGTCGCAGGAAGGCAAGATCGTACACTAGGTCCAGTTATCAGTTGTCAATTATCAGTTGTCAGTTATCAGTTGTCAGTTATTTCGGAGATCGAACCGGTGCTTTCCGCAGCCGATCCTAATTTCATCAACGAAGAGTTCTACGCTGACGTGATCTCGCCTGATCAACTCGATACATTGCTCGCCGGAGCCTGGCGTCATTTCGGTACTCAATTCTTTCGCTACAGCTTTGGCTTTTACGAACTCGATATCCGCCTGGTCATCCCGCTTCGCATCAGACTCGATAAGTTTTCAATCTCCAGAAGCCAGCGCCGCGTGCTAAGCCGCAACGCGGACACTACCGTCGAGATCGGGCCTATCGAGATCACGGACGAATCGATCGCGCTGTTCGAGCGTCACAAAAAACGTTTCAAGGTTGGTGTGCCCGACTCCATCTACGATTTTCTTTCGAACAGTCCGGCGGAGGTTCCGGGCAAAGCGGAAAGCATCCGTGTGTTTCTGGACGGACAGCTCGTCGCCGAGAGTTACTTTGACATCGGATCGCGATCCGTGTCGGCTATATACGCTGTATTCGATCCGGATCTGCCGAGACGAAGCTTGGGAATATTTACAATGGTGAAGGAGATCGAGTTTGCGATCGAGCAACGCAAGGAACTCTACTACCAGGGCTATTCGTACGAAGGTTCGTCGTTTTACGATTATAAAAAACGATTTCGCGGAACCGAGGCTTTTGATTGGACGGGAAACTGGACGCGGTTCACCTCGCCGGATACCACTTAATTTTCGAACCGCCGGAAGGTTTTACCGCGGATGACACGGATGAAGCCCAGATAAAGAATTGATCTGAATTCTTTTATCTGCGTCATCCGCGCCATCCGCGTCATCGGCGGTTAAAGTGCCTCACCGGATCGATCCGCCTCCGCGTTCACGAACAATCAGCCAATGAGATTTAGGTTCTCAGTCGACTGCCTGGCAGCGATCTGTGCGTTCATTGCGCCCGCGAAGAAGTCGGCAATAAATGCGGGATTTGTGATCTCGACGTATCGCGCCGTCTGCTCGGGCGTCATCACCTCGAGCATGAACGTGTTCTCGACCCAGATCTCGATCAACTGAAACAGTCCTCCATCCCGATTGCAGACAAGTACGCGCCAGCCTTCACGGTTGGCAATCTCGCGGATCTCGCTGATGCTCTTCTTCGTGCTTATGTTCAGATGGGTGGCGACGTAAGTCGGTCTGAGATCGCTTTGCACAAACTTCGCTTCGAACTCACCAGTCTCCGCGTCCAGGTCCCCCTCCGGGGGCAAGCCCTCACCAGGAACGAGCACGGTTCCTGCCGGTGTTACCTCGACCGCGGTCCCGCGGCCGTCATTAGCAAGTACGAAAAATGATCCAGGTGCCGGCGGAAACGGGAATGCCATCCCGTCCCAGATCTCGGCTATTACGTTTGCGACACGTTCAGGTTCGTTAGCAGCTATAGATATGTGATTGATCATTGCAATAAATACTCCTGTAAGAATTGGGAACGCTTACGTTCCTCTGCAATCTAACGCGGAGTTTTATTGTGAAATGTATCAGGGCGGCCAGAGGTCGCTTCGCTCCGGAGGAGCTAAATGTTTGTAGCGGGTGGCGTATAAGACGTCGTCGCTCCCGAGGAGCGAAACGTTTGTAGTGACGACGCATAAGGCGTCGCCGCTCCGGAGGAGCGAAATGTTTGTAGAGGGTGGCGCATAACACGTCGCCGCTCCGGAGGAGCGAAATGTTTGTAGTGGCGCATAAGACGTCGTCGCTCCGGAGGAGCGGAACGTTTCCTCTGCAAACTACGTGAAACGCGTTTTACTCAATCCACTTGAAGAGATAGCGGTCCTCGTACTCCACTTCAAACCGATCGAGAAGGGCTACGTATTCGTCTTTAAAAGATCGCTTCGAATGGTGCTTCTCTTGGTTGAGCACATACTTCGCCACAGCGTCCAACTGCGATCGAGAGTAAGAAAAGGCACCAAAGCCTTCCTGCCAATTAAACTTTCCGCGAAGGAACCCTTTTTCGTTAATGAAAATCGTCGAGTCGGACTTTACGTCTCGGGTCAAGTCAGAGATTGCCGTACTCGGTCGCAGTCCGAATAAGAGATGAATATGATCTTTAATTCCACCGATAGCTATAAGCTTTTCCTTGTTGTTCCGGAAAATGCCGCCAATGTATTTGAAAAGCTCTTCTTTCCATTCGTTCCCGATAAGGCCGGCTCGATGTTCAACTGCGAAGATCGCTTGAATGTAAATTTGGGAGTATGCGTTTGCCATGCGATATCAATAGCAGTGAAGGCACCCTTGAGTCTTGAAACATCATTGATTAATATTTCCGCTTCTTGGAACATGCATTTCGCAAACATATCGCTCCTAACGGAGCGAAGGAGGTTACATATTCCTTCTACAAACATATCGCTCCTAACGGAGCGAAGGAGGTTTATACATTCTTTCTACAAACATATCGCACCTAACGGAGCCAGGGAGGTTCATACATTCATCCTACAAACATTTTCGCTCCTAACGGAGCGAAGGAGGTTTATACATTCCTTCTACAAACACGTCGCTCCCAACGGAGCGAAGCCTTCTCTATTGAGCTCCACTCACGGAATCCTTCTAAAGGCTCTTCGTCCACTCGATATACTTCCTCGAATCGAATTTCTTCCCCGTGCTGCCGCTCGTCATATACCGCATCATTCCGAACACCGGCCGCTCCATCCACGGGCGGTCGTGTTTGCCAAAACACCATAGGATCCCCGCATACGAATTTGGATCGCGGCCGTCGAGACAATATTTGTTGTTGAGGTGGACGAGAGTCTCGAACGCGATTTCGTAGGACGAGGACCAGGCGATCACATTCTTTCCCCAGAGCATTCGCACGTAGTTGTGCATCTCGCCGGTCGCGGTCATCTCACGCTGGGCCGCGTTCCATAGTTCGTCATGCGTCTCTCCGTTTTCGAGCTGTTCCAGTGAGTAGGCAAACTGACGCTCGTCATCGATATGCTCGCGCATTGTTTTCTGCACCCAGGCCGGCAGGCTCGCGAGCGAATCGTAATACGGATTTCGTAACGTGAAGTTGAACGAAAGCTCGCGTCGGACGATCAGTTCTTCGAGATATGCTTCCTTAGCAGCTTGCGGCGCAGTCGCCTCGTTTACAGCGAGCGCGATCTCCACGGGCGATAGGAATCCGAAATGCAAATACGCGGACAGCCGCGACGAACCGTCCCGGTCCGGCTTGTTCCTCGCCTTTTCGTAATCGGGCAGGATCTCGTCAACGAATTTCTTGAGTCGAGTTCGTCCATTCGCAGATCCGCCACGATAGACGTTCGACGGTTTTACCGAATGGTCGATGTCGCATTCAGCGACGAGCTTGGCGATGCTCTCTGCGGTGACGATCGTGTCGGGACAATCGACCACCAGCCCGGTGCCGTCGACCGTCACTACCTCTTCCATGAACGCTTTCATGTAATTCGGCAGAAGCTTTTTGATCTTCGGCCTTATCGTATACGCCGCGTATTCTTCTTTCTCAAACTTTGCGATCGGGACGATACCGTTCGAATCCACGGCGTAAACCGGAACGGCGGCGAGTGCGGCGACGCGGCGGTTGTGTTCGGGAATGATGAAACACGGGTAATCGTCAGTAACAATACAAGCGGCTTCACTCGCCAGTTTCGCGACAGTGTTCTTTGGCGACTCCGCATCCTTCTGCAGGTAGAAAATGTAACGTATACCCAGCTTCTCAAACTCAGACCGCTTTTCCTCGACACCTTCGAGGATGAAAGTGTGAAGACGGTCATTTGCCCAGGGGTAGTAATATTTCAAACCTTCGTAGACGACGAGCGGCAGGTTGAGTTCGTTCGCCTTCCTGATAGCGAACGTGAGCGCGTGGTTGTGCGAAGTTCGCTTGAACATCTGCATCCAATACAGAACGTAGTGCGCTTTCGGATTTGGTCGGCCGTTGTTGAGCAGAACGACCCTTTCATTGATTCGCGTCATCAAAGTTATGATAGGAAAGTTTTCGATTGAGTACATGTCGCAGAAGACTGGCCACAGAGGACACCGAGAATGAGATCCACGTTTGCAGCAAACAAATCAATTGGCTTTCAAACACAATTCGTCCCAATCTGGGTTTTGGTTTCCGTTCTCTGTGTCCTCTGTGACAATTCTTCTGGTCAGAATTTTAAGACTGTTCATCCCGGTGTCGAATATGCGCGGGTCGATCACAAACTCGGCGATGATCCGGTGAAGATAAATCTCCTCCGACTCGATCTAACAAAGGTTCGTCTCGATGTGTATCATGCTCTCGACGCGGCGATCGGAACGGAGAAGACTTCGTCGATCGCGACCCGCCATCGTGCAGTCGCTGCGATCAATGCCGGATTTTTCAGACTGGATAAGAGCGCGTTTCTTGGCGACCCGGCCGGAGTCCTACTCATCGACGGCGAGTTATGGAGTGAAGCTGAGCGCGAGCGCACTGCCCTGAGATTGATCGAGAAAAAGAAAACGACCGAAGTTTTTTTCGACCATCTCGATAGTCAAGCGTGGTTCGCTTTCGGCGACTCGCACTCCGAGATCAAACTGTCGGGCGTGAACCGCGAACGAAAAAAAGATGAGTTCATTCTCTACAGTCGGGCATTTGGAGTGACATCACCTGTCGCAGAAATGGGAACTGATCTAGTTCTGACTAAGTGCAGACGCGTCGTAATAAAGAAGATCTTTTCGGTCATTTGCGGAGGGCTGTCGATCGGAGATAGAACAGCGAATACAAACTTACCCAGTGACGGTTACGTCATCTCCCTCGGACCGGAGAAGCAGACAATAACGGAGAGGCTTCTGAACGACCTTCGCGTCTATCTTGCATCCGAGACAAAGAAGCGGACGTTCCGCATTCGCGTTGAAGACAAACTTCTCGGACAAACCTACCGGCCTGCCAGTACAGAGGACGCAGTTGCTGGAGTGCCCGGACTCATCAGGAATGGAAAGGTCGATATCACCTGGGAACGAGAAAAGGCCAGTAAATCATTCGTTGAAACACGACATCCGCGAACAGCCGTCGCGAAGCTGAAAGACGGCAAGTTCCTCATGATCACGGTTGATGGTCGGCGACCGGGGGTGAGCGTCGGAATGAACTTATACGAGTTGGCCGAATATATTCTATCGCTCGGTGCGACCGACGCGATGAATCTCGACGGCGGCGGATCGACCACGATGTTCCTCGATGGAAAAATTATCAACACGCCTTCGGACAAGGAAGGCGAAAGAAAAGTAAGTGACGCGATCGTCGTAAGCTTGCGCAAAAACGGACGACGCGGAAGTCGGTGAGCATCGTTTCAGTTGATTGAAAATGCGCGCGTAACATTGCGATAATTTTATGGCCGGCACGACGTGAAAATTTTCCTCATTGTCTTCGCGCAAAAAATTTCTTCCACATGATCTCCGCGAGAAATTTTCCTGTCGATCGCGATACGAAAAATCCCAAATCATTTCCCAAGAAAATTTTCCTCAGCGCGAAAAAAAAACTTGACAAATTTTTTTCAAATTATGTTACGTTAATCGAGGCTACTAAAGCTCTATCTTATTTCAATCACGAGAGAAAAAAATATGGCAACAGCAAAAAAAGCAACAGCTAAAAAACCAACCGCAAAAAAACCGGCAGCCAAAAAAGCCGCCGCGAAAAAACCTGCAGCAAAAAAACCTGCAGCTAAGAAAGCTCCGGCTAAGAAAGCTCCGGCTAAAAAAGCTGCACCGAAAAAGGCAACAGCTAAGAAAGCTCCGGCTAAGAAAACGGCTGCTAAGAAAGCCGCTCCGAAAAAAGCAGCTGCTAAGAAAGCCGCTCCGAAAAAGAAAGCTGCTCCGAAGAAATCAGCAGCCAAGAAAGCAGCTCCGAAGAAATCGACCGCTAAGCGGAAGAGATAGTCTTCGAGACATGAAACAGAAAAGGCCCGGCATAATCGCCGGGCCTTTTCTCATTCCAGTTCCAACAATGTCAGTAGGTGAGCTGCAAAGCATCTTCTTCCGCGTTCACACGCACGCTGCCGCCATGGGCAAGTCTGCCAAAAAGAATTTCGTTCGCGAGCGGCTGCTTGATCTTCTCGTGAATAAGACGAGCCATGGGCCGCGCCCCGTATCGCGCGTCGAATCCGTTTATTGCCAGCCATTCGCGGGCGGTTTCGTCGAGCTTTACGACGACGCGTTTTTCAACAAGCTGACCGTTCAGCTCTTTGATGAACTTGTCGACAATAAGCTTGATGACCTCGATATCGAGTGCCTTGAACGGGACCCATGCGTCGAGCCGATTCCGGAACTCCGGCGTGAACGTCCGCTCGATCACTCCCTTAGCATTACCTTTCGTATCCGAAGCGTTCCGGAAACCTACCCCACCGGACGAGAGTTCGCGGGCACCGGCATTCGTAGTCATTATCAAGATGACGTTCCTGAAGTCGGCCTTCTTACCGTTGTTATCCGTCAGCGTCGCCGAGTCCATAACCTGCAGCAGCAGATTGAAAAGATTCGGGTGGGCCTTTTCGATCTCGTCGAGAACGAGCACGGCGTGCGGCGTACGCAAGATCGCTTCGGTAAGCAGTCCCCCTTGATCGAATCCGACATATCCGGGCGGTGCACCGATCAGACGCGAAACCGTATGCGGCTCAGCATACTCGCTCATATCAAAGCGGATGAATTCGACGCCGAGAGTTTCGGCCAGCTGTTTCGAAACCTCCGTCTTTCCGACACCGGTCGGGCCTGAGAATAAAAACGAGCCGACCGGTTTCGTTTGATGTCCCAGGCCGGCACGCGAGATCTGGATCGCATCGACGATTCGATCGAGCGCCTCATCTTGTCCGTAGATCACCTTCTTCAAATCATCGCGCAGAGTTTTGAGACGAGACCTCTCACCGGCGACAACCGTCTTCGGCGGGATCTTCGCCATGCGCGCGACGGTGTTCTCGACCATCTGCACAGAAACTCTTTTCGGTCGCTTATTCGCCGGCATCAACTTTACCGATGCACCAACCTCATCGATAACGTCGATCGCCTTGTCCGGCAGATATCGATCGTTTATATATTTTCCCGCCAGCTCGGCCGCCGTCTTGAGCGACTCGGTCGTGTATCGAACGCCGTGATGCTGCTCGTAGAATTTCTTCAGGCCTTTCAAGATCTGGAATGTTTCGTCGATGGTCGGTTCGCCGATCTCAATCTTCTGAAAACGTCGCGCCAGCGCGCGATCGCGTTCGAACGCCGCCTTGTATTCGGTGTAGGTCGTCGATCCGATGCATCGCAGTTCGCCTGCTGCTAAAGCAGGTTTCAAAATATTCGACGCATCCATCGATCCGCCCTGAACCGAACCCGCACCCACGATCGTGTGTATCTCGTCGATAAAAAGGATCGCATTCGGATGCTTCTTCAATTCGCTGATGATCGATTTGAAACGCTGTTCAAAATCGCCGCGATAGCGCGTGCCGGCAAGTACGGCTCCCATATCGAGAGCGAACACCTTTGCGTCTTTGAGGACATCTGGAACATCACCCTCGCTGATCTTAAGGGCGAGTCCTTCCGCCAGAGCTGTCTTACCTACCCCGGGCTCGCCGACGTAAAGTGGATTGTTCTTTTTACGACGACACAGCACTTGAATGGTTCGTTCGATCTCCGCGGTCCGTCCCACGATCGGATCTATCTCACCCTGTGCCGCACGCTCGACGAGTTCAACCGTGAAGCTCTCGAGCGGCTTGCGTCGATCGGGTGCGCCCATTCCGCCGAACTCGTCGTCATCGAACGGTTCGGAAAACGGACCGCCCGTATCGATCTTCGAAATGCCGTGTGAAATATAGTTCAGGATATCGAGGCGCGTGACACCCTGTTGAAGCAGAAGGTACACCGCGTAGCTCTGCTCTGCCTGATAAAACGCCGCGAGGATATTCCCGCCATCGACCGCCGGCTGGCCGCTGCCTTCTGCCTGGAGCACCGCGTATTGGATGGTCGACTGGAATGTCGATGTAAGCTCCGGCAGTTGCCTCGTCCCCTCGGGCATTTTCTCGAGGACGTCGCGAAAGTAGTCAAGCAGCGAATCGCGAAGCGTTTGGAGATCGGCTGCGCAGTGCGTCAGGACCTCGGCAGCAGTGCTGTTTTGCACCAGTGCGTAGAGAAGATGCTCAAGCGTCACATACTCGTGCCGGTACTTAACTGCCTCATCGACCGCGACGCTTAACGATTCTTCCAGTTCCTTGGTCAGCATATCTTTCGCCGTCCCTGATTATACTGAATACGAATCGGGTTTGCGATAACAGCACGGAGAGGTAAAAAGGAAAATGGAAACCGATTGACGACACGCGCACGAAACACCGCGAGAATATTGCTTCAACCCGTGAAATACGGCCTCTACGTATCTACTCAGCGACAGTCCCGATTTCTAGTTGAGATTGAACAACAGAAACTCTGAGCTCTCAGCCATCGACCTGATATTCAGCATTGCCTCGTCAGTCACGGCCGCTCCGTCGCCGGCAGCGAGCTGTTCGCCGTTGACGTTCAGCGAGCCGCTGATCACCTGTATCCAGGCATGCCGCCCGTCTCCGAGTTCATGCGAAACTTCATCGCCCTCGGTCAAGATCGACGCGTAAAGCCGAACGTCCTGATTAATGTGGACCGAACCATCATCGCCGCCACGTGATGCGATCAGGCGAAGCTTGCCCTGTTTTTCTTCACTTGGAAAAAGCTTCTGCTCGTATCCGGGCTGAAGATTTTTCTCTTCCGGCAATATCCAGATCTGCAACAGGTGAGTCTTATCCGTCTCGGAACTGAACTCGCTGTGAAGAACACCGGTCCCGGCCGTCATCCGCTGGACCTCGCCGGGACGAATCGACTCGCCGTTTCCCATCGAGTCGCGGTGCGACAGTTCACCCGAGATCATATACGTAATTATTTCCATATCGCGGTGGCCGTGTTTCGGAAATCCCTGACCCGGTTCGATGCGGTCTTCGTTGATCACCCGCAGATCGCGGAAACCCATGAACTGCGGATCGTAATAGTCTGCGAATGAAAAGCTAAAATTCGTGTCGAGCCAACCATGATTGGCGTGCCCGCGTTCGTTCGATCGTCTGATGTTGATCATCTTGTCTCCTTAGTTTTTCCTTTGCGATCTTTGCGTCCTTTGCGTGAAATTCTTTTCTCACGCAAAGCTCGCCAAGGTCGCAAAGCTAATACAAGGAGTTTATCGCCTCAGGTTTGGGTTGTAATCATCAATTCGGGTGAGACTCTTAACGCAGAGATCGCGGAGAACGCAGAGGTAAAAATTATCTTCCCTGCGTCTCCGCGATCCCTGCGTTAAATTAAGGCAGGACTCTAGCCGCTTTTGCGCACCACCATCAACCCATCCCGGATCGGTAATAGCACATTCGACACCCGGTCGTCCGCCAACACCATCTCGTTGAAGTCGTGAAGAGCCTGCGTGTCCTCATCCTTTTCGTCCTTCAGTACCTTTCCGCTCCACAAGACGTTGTCCGCAATGATGAAACCACCGGGCCGCACTTTATCGAACACCAGATCGTAGTAGTTCGAATAATTGGGCTTGTCCGCATCGATGAAGACCAGGTCGAACGTCTCAGGCAGGGCCGGGATGATCAAGGCAGCGTCGCCCAGGTGAAATTCGATCTGATCCACATAGTCCGACTTTTCAACGAACGAACGCGCGACCGCGTTCGTATCTTGGTTCACGTCGAGCGTTATCACCTTTCCGCCGTCAGCCAGGCCTTCAGCAAAGCAAAGCGCCGAGTATCCGAGATAGGTCCCGATCTCGAGTACGACGCGCGGTCTGATCATGTTCGAGAACATGCTTAGTATCCGGCCCTGAACAAACCCGGACAGCATCGCCTTGTCTTCGTAATGTGAATAGCAATGCTCGCGCAGTTCGCGGAGGACGTTGCTCTCTCCGGATGTGAAACTCTCGGCGTATTCGGTCAGTTCATTCTTGATCTCGTTCATCGCGTCTTATGTCTTCCTCTTGTTCGTCTTGTTCCTCTTATTCCTCTTATTCCGTGGTCCAGGCTTTTAACCAAGGAACAAGAGGAATAAGCGGAACAAGAGGAGCGAAAAGAAAGAAAGAGTAATTCACATTTCACTACAGGTCCACTCTTACCAATCCTCGCTTGATCGCCATCGTCGCGGCTGATGTCCGATCAGAAACGCCGATCTTGTCGAATATGTTTTTGACGTGCGTCTTCACGGTGTTCTCGCTCACATCGAGCGCGAACGCGATCTCTTTGTTCGACATCCCACCGACGATCATTCGTAAAACGTTTGTCTCAGCGGGCGTCAGCGATTCCTGGCCAATATTCTCACTCAGGATCTTCGCGATATCGTCGGGAATGTATTTTCTCCCTGCGGCGACGGCTCGGATCGCGGTAACGAGTTCACCCGGTGAGACGTCTTTGCAGATGTAACCGGCCGCGCCTTTCTTGAGTGCCTTCGTGATCTCGGCATCACCGGCATGCTCCGCCAACACGATGATCCCCGCCTTCGGATCTGCGATGAAATAGTTTTCGAGATCGTCGATCGAACACGAATCGGGAAACCGCAGCCCAAGGATCGTGACATCGGGGTGCAGTTTCCCAAAAAGTTCGAAACCCTCCGCGGCATTGTTACTCTCACCGGTGAGCTCGATGTCCCGCTCGGCATCGACGACCGCGCGGATACCGAGGCGCGTCAGCGGCTGATTCTCGATGAGGAGAAGTTGCGTTGGCATACAGGTCAGTACCACCTGCGTCAGCGGGTGGTTAAAAGCCGAGGACAAAGCGGGTTTGATGTGTATCGAGCTGCACCACCCGCTGACGCAGGCGGTACTGACTAGGACGACGCTTCAGCAAGGTCCGCAGTAAACTCTACAATCGGGCTGAGCAGATCCGTCTCGTAATTTGTCTTTACGTTCTGCATCACCGTCGTCATACGCTCGAGTCCCATGCCCGTATCTACCGATGGAGCAGGAAGCGGTGTCAGTGTGAAAGAGCCGTCTTCGTTCTTCGTGCGGTTGTACTGCATGAAGACGAGATTCCAGATCTCCATCGTCGTGTCGCCAGGCCCATTTACCCAGTGCGGTGAGTTCTTTTCCGGATCCGACGGATCGTCGCCCATGTAGTAATGGATCTCGGAACACGGCCCGCACGGGCCCGTATCGCCCATCTGCCAAAAGTTGTCTTTCCGATCAAAGCCCAGAACACGATCCGGCGCCGCACCTGCTTTGATCCAAAGATCGCGGGCCTCGTCGTCCGGACCGACTTCATCATCGCCTTCGAATACCGAGAACCACAGACGTTCCCGATCAAGCTTATATTCGTTCAGAAGCAAATCCCACGCATACTCGATCGCCTCTTTCTTGAAGTAATCGCCAAACGAAAAATTCCCCAGCATTTCGAAAAAAGTCTGGTGCCGTGCCGTTCGACCAACCTCGTCCAGGTCATTATGCTTACCGCCGGCACGGATACATTTCTGAGACGAAACGGCACGCGTGTAGTCGCGTTTCTCGTTGCCGAGAAACACGTCCTTGAACTGATTCATACCCGCGTTCGTGAATAAAAGTGTCGGGTCGTTCGCCGGCAGCAGCGGTGCCGAATGAACGACCTTGTGGCCATGTTTCTCGAAATAATCGAGAAACTTTTGCCTTATCTCATTGCCTGTCATTACGATAAAAATTGTAGCACAGCGGATTTCGCTCCGGAGCGGGGTGTTTGCGGATTTGGCTCCGGAGGAGCGGAATGTTTGTAGGCCGCTGATCCCACCAAGGAAAAGCTCCGTAGGAGCGACACCGATGTCGCTCCTACGGAGCTTCGAATCTTTCGTTACTTTTATGCTACAAACATTCCGCACCTACCGGTGCTCGACCGTCACCCGAGAATCGACAACCCGGATCGATTACTTGGCCGCAACAAACTTGAGCGCGACCGAATTTATGCAGTATCGAAGTCCCGTTGGTTCTGGTCCGTCGTCAAAGACATGTCCGAGATGCGAGTCGCATCGAGCGCAGACGACTTCGGTGCGGGCCTCGCCGGCGCTATTGTCGATCTCCTCTTCTATGTTCTCTCTCTGGATCACCTGGAAGAAGCTCGGCCAGCCCGTACCCGAGTCAAACTTGTGTTCCGAACTGAACAGATGCAGCCCGCACGCACCGCATGCGTATACACCGGCTTTCTTGTTGTTGGTCAACTTGCCCGTGTAAGCGCGTTCAGTTCCTTTTTGGCGAAGGACATAGAATGCCTGAGCCGTCAGGACCTTTTTCCAGGCGGCGTCGGTCTTCACGATCTTGGTGCCGGAGAAGATCTGATCCGACCGCAAAGTCGCGGTCCCCAGCCCCGCGCTCGCTTTGACCACATGCGTCTTTGACCGTTCCGCTTTCTGCGCCATCACCGCGATTACCGTCGTCGCGATAAGCAACGCAAGAACAAATGCGAGATTTCTGATTTTCATGATGCACCTACCATTCTATACCCTTCACCAACTCCCGAAATGCGTGGAAGATAAACTGGGAAAGAGAAAGGCGTCCAGGAAAAATTCACCTCGACGCCTTCAACTGCCCTTGTTCAAAAAACTAGTTCGGCATTAATACCGTATCGATAACGTGGATGACACCGTTCGACTGTCGAACGTCAGCGATCGTTACGAACGATCGGCCGCCTTTCTCGTCCGTCAATACAACTCTCTTACCTTCCATCCTGGCCACAAGCGTTCCGCCCGCAACCGTCTTGAATTCAGCCTTTCCTTTACCTTTCTTGATCGCCTTCATGATCGACTTGGCGTCGTTGTTACCAGCGACGACGTGATAGGTCAGGATGCCTGTCAGCATCGATTTGTTCTCCGGCTTAACAAGTGTTCCAACCGTTCCTGCAGGAAGCTTGTCGAACGCTGCATTAGTCGGAGCAAAAACCGTGAAAGGACCTGCGCTCTTGAGCGTGTCAACCAGACCGGCAGCCTGGACAGCAGCGACGAGCGTCGTATGATCTTTCGAATTCACGGCATTATCGACAATATCCTTTGTCTTATACATTGCCGCTCCGCCGACCATCGGATTTTTATTCTTTCCCATCTGCGCAGACACGTCACTTGAGCCAGCTAACATCGCGATCGCGAAAAACATCGAACCAAAAATAACCTTTTTCATAATTTCTCCCTTCCTCTGTAAATAAATCAAAAGGACTGTTCCCCTTTTGACTAGGTTTTCGCGGATAGGGCTCGAACGGATTCAGAAGTTTCTTGAAGGGATCAATCGTCGGTGTCGTCCAATCGGGGAAGGTTGGACATCTTTTGGCGGATAAGGTCGAAGGAAAATCCCTGCCGCAGCAGGTGATCGTAGAATTTCTTTAGTTCCTCACGTGTCTCGGGGCGGCCTTTCAGTCGAAGCCGCTTTTCGAGCGCAACATCGATCAACTCGCTCTCCGGCATCTTGTTGAAAGCCGCATCGATCGCAGTTTCGAGAGTTTCGCGATCGAGCTGTTTTCTCGACATCGCTTGTTGGAGCCGTCGTTTGCCCTGAGGTTTTTGACGAAGCTTCGACATGGCGAGATCCGCAGCATACTTAGCATCGTCGAGATAGCCGTACTCTTTAAGTTTCTCGAGCACACCGTCGACGATCGACTCGTTTGTCCATAACTTTTCGAGCAGACGCTCACGAAGCTCGCCGATCGAACGCGGCTTTGCGGCGAGCAGTTTAACGCCGCGATTCATCGTCCGCTCGCGTGCTCTGTCAACATCTTTTATTACCCGGTCCTTGTCCTCGACTGGGATCGTCCTCTTACGCCACATACCTCGACGATCATTATCAATTAACTAAATGCGATTTAATAATTGAGAACCAATAGAATAGAACTCGAATCGCATGGACGGAATTCTCATAATCGATAAACCTGCCGGGATCACATCGCACGACGTGGTCGCGCGTGTACGGCGGAACCTCAGGACGAAACGCGTTGGTCACACCGGAACGCTCGATCCATTCGCGACGGGTGTTCTCGTGCTACTAGTCGGCGCGGCAACGCGCCTTGCGCAGTTTGTAGATAAGGACGAAAAAGAATACGAGGCGACGATCCAGTTTGGCTTTGAGACGGATACGGGCGACAGGACAGGATTGCGGATTGAGGATCCCGGATTGCGGATTGAAGAAGTCGGCGACGCCTTGCACGCTGTAAAGTGGGACGACGTGCTTTCGAAGTTTCGTGGCGAGCTAATGCAGACTCCGCCGATGTACTCGGCGAAAAAAATCGACGGTAAAAAATTATATGAGTTGGCACGGAAGGGTATAGAGATCGAAAGAGAACCTGTAAAGGTGAAGATCAGCGCGTTGGAATTACTGCCGAACGAAATCCGCGATCCGCAATCCGCGATCCGCATTCGCGTCTCTTGTTCCGCTGGCACATACATTCGAACGCTCGCGGAAGACATCGGCCGACTGATAGGCGTCGGTGCACATCTTACCCAGCTCCGCCGAACCCGGGCCGGTCGCTTCCGGGTCGACGAAGCCATCACGTTTCCGGAACTGGAAGATTTACAGGATCCGAAAGACCGGCTCGTCCCGATGGAAGAAGCGGTCAGTCATATGCCCGCAATTGTTCTGCCGGACGATCGCGTCGCGAAAACGCGAAACGGTCTTTCGACCCGCGTTGAATCCGGGCAGTTTCCAGATGGCGCGACCGTCAGGATCCTCGATGAACGATCGCAGTTAGTTGCGATCGGCATCGCGCGGAGCGCAGAAGATATTGTGCAGCCAAAAATTGTTTTGGGATAAAATTGGACCGGGTGTTCCTATGAAGAAACGAAATCTTGCACTGGCGTTTGGCGGAGCGATCGGCGCCGCAGTGGCGGTGAAAATGCTGACCCGAGCGAGCGGCGTCGAGTGGGACGACGTGTCGCAGGATGTGCCGCATTCCGATCGTTCAAGCTTTGCCCAGATCGACGGCGCACGAGTTCATTATCAGGAATTTGGCGAAGCTTCCGACCCGACGATACTCCTGATCCACGGCTATACCGCTTCGGTTTTCGTTTGGAAAACGTCCGCACCGATCCTGGCGGCTGCGGGCTTTCATGTGATTGCCGTCGACCTGCTCGGATTCGGTTACTCGGAGAAACCCGCGTGGTTTGATTATTCGATAGCTTCGCAGGCCCGCGTGGTCTCTCGTTTTATGAATCGACTCGGCGTCGGACGGGCGACGATAGTCGGGAGCTCGTACGGCGGTGCTGTTGCGGCGACACTCGCACTCGATTATCCCGAGCGAGTCGAGAAGTTGGTTCTCGTCGACACTGTCAGTAATGACAATCTAAAAAGTCACCCGATCTTAAAGCTCGCGGCGATCCGGGGAATCGGCGAAGCACTCACGCCATTCATTGTCGATTCGCGAGCCTTTCAGCGGTATCGGATGCGCGGTACGCTTTCGCCGGCGAATCACGGGCTCATCACCGATGAACGAGTCGAAGGGGTCCTTCGCCCGCTCACAGCGGCCGACGCACACCGATCTCTTCTGGCGACCTCACGAAATTGGCACGCCGCTCGGATCGAGGAGGATGCCCATTTGATCAGCCAACCGACGCTTATAATCTGGGGCGAGGACGACCGGGTCATCCCGTCCGAGGACGGTCACAAGCTTCACGCTTCGATCTTAAATTCCAGACTTGTGATCCTAAAGAACTGCGGTCATGTTCCGCAGGAAGAAAAGAGCGAGGTGTTTACGGATCTGGTAACAGAGTTTTGTCACGACGCGAAGGGTCGGATCCAACCACACGACGACGCGGAGATTTTGCCCGACCCCGCATAACGCGATGGTAGAAATCTCTGAAGTGCCACACGGACCAGAGAAGATATTGCCCGCGAATAACGCGAATGAACGCGAATAGATCCGAGGGAAATATTCGCGTTTATTGGCGTTAGTCGCGGGCAAATCTTCTTTTCGCGTATTTCGCGGACACGCTTGTTCTCTGAGGTGATACGGAAAGAAGAAATAATGCCCGCCAAATACGCGAAAGGACGCGAATAGAACCAAGAGGAAATATTCGCGTCTATTGGGGTAATTCGCGGGCAAATCTTCTTTCGCGTATTTCGCGGGCACTCTAGTTCCCCGCTGCTAGTCCTCCGGAAGTTTATTTTTCTTACGCCCGAGATGATAATCGATTCGTGCACGATCTTGCTTCGGTAAATTTTCTCACGCTCGCGGCTTCCGATGTGCGCATTCCTGCGCTTTCGGTCGCGGCGCTTTATGGCAAAGGCGTGTTTACAACGCTCGCGATCCAAAACGGAAAGCCCTTCTTGTGGGAAAAACACTGGCGCCGGTTGAAGGAGAATTCGGAGCGTCTGTTGATAGACCTTTCTGACTTCCCTGAGACACGGACGCGGGAAGCGTTGGACGAGTTGATTAGTGCAAACCTCGTCCGCGACGGCCGCGGCAGAGTCACATTCTTTGACGAATCCCCGGGCGGTCTCTGGGCGATCGACGAATCTGCTTCGAAGACTAGTCTCCTGATCACCACAGCGGACCCGCGGTCTCACGCGGAAAACTTCCGACTCGGTGTCTCGCCATTCACCATCAACTCTGCTTCTCCGCTAGCCGGTGTTAAATCGTCAAACTATTTGGAAAAGATCGCATCCCTCGCCACTGCGAGAGATGGCGGTTTCGACGAAGCGATCCAATTGAACGAACGTGGCGAGATCGCAGCGGCGTGTATGGCGAATGTGTTTTGGATAAAGGACGACGAACTATTCACCCCCGCCCTGGCCACCGGCTGCCTGGCTGGTACGACACGTGAATTCATTATAGAAAATACGGCAGTAAGCGAAGTCCGTACCGGGATCGACAGTCTACACGAAGCTGACGAGATCGTTCTGACATCGGCCGGGCTCGGCGTCGTTCAGGTCGGCGAATTTGAAGGTCGCATCTTGAAACGACAACCGCATCCCATCACCGAACTCCTGCGGCACGAATAGCGGACACAAAAATACACGAAACCGCTTCGGATGGATCCGTGCGGCTTCGTGACTTTTACTGACTGGAAAATTAAGCGGCCGTTTCGAAAAGTGCGAGGATCTGTTTGCCCTCGTTCGAGCGCGGGTCGATCGTGCGCAGGTGCTTCTGTCCCTGCATTTCCCAGATCGCGGTTACGACGCCCTCTTTCTCGACTGCCTGATAATGTACATCTTCAGTCGCGACTTCAGTCACTGATTCTTCGGCTGCTTTTACGGCTTCTTCTGACATCTCTAAAAACAAATCTCCTAAAACTATTCTCCGCCGTCTCGCTCGGCAATTGTGATCGTGGGCATAGCTTCCGTCTCTGCTTCCGAATCGTCACCGTCGAGCTCGGCGATCGTGATCGTCGGTTTTGCTTCGGTTTCCTGAGGTTCGGTGTTATCTGTTTCTTGCTGCATGTTTTTCTCCTATTCTATTCCGCACTGGCGGCTATTCAGCGATCGTTATCGTCAGACGAGATTTTCCACTGATAATCGTAAAGGTATTGGCATCATTGGTCGGGTCGGCGGTCGTGCTGTCGACCGTATCGCCATCGGTCAATTCCGCAATGGTTATTGTAACTCTTTTGCCGCCTTCGGCTTGGATCTCAGCATCACTCTCTGGCATAGGGGTATCCTCCGTTGGGCACTAAACTAGGTAAAACCGTTCGTAAGGCTTAGATTCTACACGCACACCCTATTCTTGTCGAGCAATTCCTCCGGTTGGTATTGGTTCAGCGTACATTCACGGTAGTGCACCGGTGCAGCCACTGTTTCCAACTTTCTTTTTCCGTGCCTTCTCCATGAATCAGTATTTTTTCCGTACATTCCGTGTCCTATCCGTGATTCCGTGCGTTCTCCGTGAACTCCGTGTATTCCGTATATTTTGTGTCCTATCTGTGTATTCCGTGGTCACCTTACCGGCATAACCACTGAATACACGGAGAAGACACGGAATACACGGATAAGACACGGAATAAATCGGGAAATCAGCAGAACTCTCCGGCTACTTAACCCGCCGCGGCGTGAGCTCATAAAACCAGAAATCATTGTTGGGCTGATCGATCTTCAGCTCGTCGGTCTTGCCGTTCCGGTCTATCGTGAACGTAACGAACCCGCGCGGAAAATTGTAGGCGACGGACGGCCTCCATTTGATGACGAATGTGTCGTAATGCCAGTGTTCGAGATCGGCGACGAAGTTGGGCGATGGCCCGAAACGCATCACGAGTCTTCCGCCTTCGTCCGCTATTTTGATATCGCCATAAAGCTTGTCGGAATAAGTCCCGGCATATCCCGCGGTCGCGAGCGATGGTTTCGTGGCAGGCACCCGGGCCGCGTCCTGCTTCTTCAGCTCCTCCTCGGCGGCCGCCTTGTTCCTTTTCCCCTGCTCGATCGCTTCGGCGTTCCAGTCGCGTTTCGGAGCGTTCACGAAAACGTCGCGGATCTTGCTCATCATCACGGCAAAGGCCGGCGATTCGCTGTTCGTCAGCACTACGAATCCGACATTCTCCTCCGGGATCAACACGGTGTACGAAAGCATCCCGTCGAGTCCGCCGCTATGGTTGATGATTTTGCGTCCATGATAGTCGTAGACAAACCAGCCCATCGCCACGCCGTTGAAATGACGGGTCGGATTGCCTTTGAATCCGGCTTCCGAGATCTGTTGTGCGAGATACGGCTGGTGCATCTGCCACGACTGCTGTTCACTAAAGATCTGCTTCCCGTCGAATTTTCCCTTTCCGAGCTGCAGACGGATCCACTTTGACAGGTCGGCGACCGATGAATTCAACGCGACCGCACCATAGCCTCCATTCACGTTTCCGTGCGGCAGCGAGCGGAGCGGTCCGCCGGATTCGTTGTGCGGTCGTGCAGCATTATTGCCGAGATCGCCGAATCCGCATTTCGTATTTTTCATGCCGAGTGGGTCGAGGATCCGTTCGCGAACAAAGCCGCACCACGGTTTGCCCGAAACCTTTTCGATCACCTTTCCCGCTGCGATGAACATCAGATTCTGGTACCCGTAACGCGTTCGAAAACTCGACACCGGCTTCAGGTATTGCACGCGATCTAGTATCTCGTCCGCCGTGAAATTGGCCTCGTACCAAAGTAGGTCGCCGCTAAATGTGTCGAGCCCGACACGGTGCGTGACAAGATCGCGGACGGTCAACTCACTCGTGACCCACGGATCGTACATCCGAAAGTCGGGGAGATACTTCGAGACCTTATCGTCCCACGCGACCTTCTTCTCATCCACGAGGATCGCGAGACTCGCGGTCGTAAAAGCCTTCGAGTTCGACGCTATTGCGAAGAGAGTGTTCGTATCGGTCGCCGCGTTCTTACCAAGCTCCCGCTTGCCGTATCCTTTCGCCATCGCGACTTTGTCGTCCTTGACGATCGCGATTGCCATACCGGGACCGCCGTGCGTCGCGATGACCGAGTTCGCGTACGCGTCGATCTCTTTGAGCTTGTCCTCGAGCGTTTGTGCATAGACGAAGAGTGGAAGAACAAATAAGAGTGCAAAGATACATGTAATTTTCTTCATGGTTATCAAATTATACGGGGACCAACCGCAAACGGTTTAGGATAAAGATGCAAAAGCCCGCGCGTAAGCAAGGGCGATATGCTCAATACCGGGTGACGAGGATCGATGCCCACTCGGGGGAAAGGGCGATATGCTCAACCTAGGGTAGCCACACGATGCAAAAGCCCGCGCGTAAGCAAGGGCGATATGCTCAATACCGGGTAACGGGGCCCGCTGCCCACTCGGGGTAATGGGCGATATGCTCAACATGCGGTAACTCGAACCGGCCCTATTCTATCGTTGGTGTATTCATCGAGCATGGGACTGTCTCGCTATTTATCAGGATGTCGTATCGCATGGGAACGTCGTTACCCGATGTTGAGTATATCGCCCTTGCTTACGCGTGGGCTTTTGCACCGTGTGGGTACCGCGGCCTTTCGCCTTTCGCCTTCAGCCTTTCGCCTTTAAAGGGCTAGCGCTCCCCACCTGATTTAAGTATCCTACCTGTCTGTGTCCCCAATATTGATCACTCTCCTCTTGCTCGTCGTCGCGATCATTCTATTCGCGACGGAGAAGCTGCCGGTCGACGTCGTCGGGATCCTGCTCGTCATCGCCCTGGTCATGACGCAAGTCCTGACAGTCGGCGAGGGCGTTGCCGGGTTCGGCAACGATGTCATCATCACTATCGGCGGCCTATTCATCCTCGTCGGGGGCCTCATCAAGACCGGGCTCGTCGATCTCATCGGTCGCCGTATGCATCGCATCGCGGGCGGCAATGAATTTTTTCTTACCGCGATGATCATGGTCGCGGCCGCGATCTCAGCTTCGGTCCTGAAGAACACAACGACGACGGCGATGTTCCTGCCGGTGATAATGGGTCTTGCCGTAAAGGCGAAGATCGCACCGTCAAAGCTCCTTATGCCGTTGGCCTTTGGCGCGATCCTCGGCGGAAGCTGCACTCTGATAGGAACGTCGACGAACCTTGCGGTGAGCGGTGCGATCATGCGGTACGGCCAGCAGCCGTTCTCGATGTTCGAACTGTCAGCCGTCGGTATCATCATGTTCACGGCCGGCATGATCTATATGATGCTGATCGGTCGACGCATGCTGCCAAACCGGGGCGGCGAAGATTCGTTTACCGAGCAGTACCGCATTCGGGAATATATTTCCGAGCTGCTCGTCCTGCCGGGTTCGAGCCTGGTGGGCAAGACGCTCGGCGAAGCCAAATTGAACGCGGACTTGGATCTGCACATTCTCGGTATTGTAAGAAGCGGCGAGACCATCGCGTCACCAAACACGGATGAGCGGATCCAGCGGCGGGACTCGCTTCTTGTCGAAGGTACGATCGAGGACATCCTGCGCGTTAAGGAACAGATCGGCCTCGAGATCAAAGCAGACTTCATGCTCCATGACTCACTGCTCGAGAGCGGCGAGGTTGAGCTTTTCGAAGTGATGGTCATGCGTGACTCCAGGCTGGTCGGCCAGACGCTGAAGAGTATCCGGTTTCGCCAAACTTATGATCTGACTACCCTCGCGATCAATCGTCACGGCGAAACATTCATTAACAAACTAAGTAGCGTAACGCTGAAGTTCGGCGACGTGCTACTCGTTCAGGGCACGCGGGAGATCATAGAGCCTCTGGTCATTGAGAGTGAGCTCCTGCTGCTGGAAGATGTTTCGGCCACAAGCATGCGGGTCGACAAACGTAAATGGGCGATAGCGGCCTTTCTATTATTTCTATCGCTTTCGCTTTCCAAGGTCGTTGTCGGTTTCGACATACCGCTGACCATCTGTGTGCTGGCCGGGGTCCTGCTGCTCCTCGCGACAAAAACGATACGTCATTCCGAAATGTATTCGCTGATCGACTTTCGATTGCTTGTGCTGATCGCGTGCATGATGAGCTTTGGCGTTGCGATGGAAAAAACGGGGGCCGATGCTTTCCTGGCCGGGTATATCCAGACATATTTCGGTCACTATGGGGACACTGCGGTACTCGCTGGGTTCTTTCTCCTGACCGTCGTGCTGACGCAACCAATGTCGAACCAAGCCGCGGCCCTCGTCATCCTTCCCGTTGCGGTAAAGGCGGCCGTCGCTCTCGGGCTGAACCCCAGAACGTTCATCGTCGGCATTACCTACGCCGCGTCGTTCTCGTTCATCACACCGCTCGAGCCGGCGTGCGTGCTGGTTTATACCCCGGGCCGCTATCGGTTTATGGATTTTGTGAAGGTAGGTACGATCCTGACGGTAATCGTCTTCGTTGTTTCGATCCTGCTTGTCCCGATCTTCTGGCCATTCCGGCCGTAGCGGGGCGGTAGACAGTAGACGGTAGACGGTAGACGGTAGACGGTACTCAGAGGCAGAAGGCAGACGGGGAGAAGGCAGAAAAGCAGACGGGAAGAAGGCACGAAGGCAAGACAGCCCACTGCTTTCTGCCTACTGCTTTCAGCTTTCCGCCTACCGTCTACCGTCTACCGTCTACTTCCTTCGACATCGCCCTGATAGACAACCCTCGCTTTATGATCAGCAACAGGCCGACGGCCGTCCAGAAGAGTATTCGGCCTTTGCGGATGACCGCGAGTGTAACTCCGATCGTTGCACCGAGGGCCATGGTCTCGGCGACAAACTGCGCACCCGCCTCATCAACGCCGATCACAAACGGGATCAGCTTGAAGACGATCGTAACCAGACGGCTGACAGATTCGAGGAGAAATGCAGAAAGAAGATCGGCCGTCGCGATACGGCTCAGAATAAACCACACTTCAAGTATTCCGAGCAGGTGAAATACCGCTTCGATCAGACAGATCGGAAGAAACCGTTTCGGATAGCGGCGATAGAACCCGTAGATGAAGTTCTCGAACAGTCTGACCTGCAGACGTCCGTGCTCCAGCATGCTGGTCGCGATCCCCTTACGGTAAAGCCAGCCGCAGGTCTCGCTTGCAAAGTGCCACTGTTTGACGACCAGCAACACGAGAAGCACGACGACCACGCAGATAACAGCGATCAGGATATCGATCGTCAACACCCAACCGTCATCAAGTTTGAAAGTGCGCACCAGCGTGAACCCGCCGAGAATCAAAAAGAGGCTCGTCACGAAACTGTAGAAAAGATTCTCGGTGGCGACCGACGAGAGACCGACGACCAGCGGCACACGTTCGCGCACGGCAACCGCCTTCGTCGTACCGCTGATCAGAATACCGAGTGGGATCATGCTGCTCATCGCTTCGCCCATGATCACGGCAGGAATTGTGTCCTTCATTCCCACCGAATACGGTTCGTAGACTGACAACGTCCAGGCACCTGCGCGTGCACAGATCCTCAAGAAATAGATTCCGAGTATTACGGCGAACCCCGCGAGACCGAACCTGTCGATGTTGGCCAGGATCTCACTCATGCCGACGGCATAAACAAAGTACGAAAAGAGAGCGACGCCGCCGATCGTCAAAATAACGCCGATTATCGTCAAACGGTTGGTATGTTTTGCTGATAGGCGCGGGGTACGGATGTCGGGATCTTGCTGCGCCTCTTCGAAATTCACTGCTTTGCCTTTGCCATATGGCTTGACTAAAATGTTATGCGAACCGATGCAAATAGCAAAGTCTGTTAGGGTGGTCCGCTACTAGCGGAGACGGCGACAAACGTGATTGAGCTACTCTCCGGTTTCTTTTCGTGTATTTCGTGTATTTCGTGGTTTGGATTTAAGAAAAGATAACCACGAATCACACGAAAAAGGACACGAAACAGAAGGTCTCAAATTCAGAGATGAATTTTATGCTTCGTATTTAGTTTCCTGGAAGAAGAGAAACCACGAAGCGCACGAACACAAGAAACTGATTCGGAATTACATTGAGGTTAAGTGATAAAGATATGAGTACTGCTGCAGCACACGCGTTGTCGAATCATGGCCTGACTGTCCTTTCGGAAGAAGAAGAGCTGTTCCGCTCGTCCGTTCGCGAGTTTGCGGAGGGTGAGGTCCGGCCGAAGGTCGAGGCGATGGAGCATGCCGGTAAGCTCGATCCCGAGCTGATAAAGCAATGTTTCGAGCTCGGTCTTATGGCGATCGAATCGCCCGAGGAACACGGCGGTGCCGGCTCGACGATCTTTAACGCGATCCTCGCGATCGAAGAGCTTGCACGCGTCGATGCGAGCGTCTCGGTTTTTGTCGACGTGCATAACACGCTCGTGACGAACGCGTTCATGCGGTGGGCGAACGACGATCAGAAAAAGAAATACATGCCGCAACTCGCCACGCAGCGGGTCGGCGCATACGCGTTGAGCGAAGCCGCGTCCGGCTCAGACGCGTTTGCGCTCAAGACACGGGCCGTCGATAAAGGCGACCATTACGAGCTGACCGGACAGAAGCTTTGGATCACGAACGGTAACGAGGCTGAGATCTTTGTCACGTTTGCAACCATAGATCCGGCCGCCGGCTACAAAGGCATCACTGCATTTATCGTCGAGAAACAATTCGCTGGATTCTCGGTCGGAAAAAAAGAAGACAAGCTCGGCATACGCGCCTCGTCGACCACCGAATTGATACTCGACAACTGCAAGGTCCCGAAAGAGAACGTGCTTGGCGAAGTCGGCAAAGGCTACAAGGTATCTATCGAGACCTTGAACGAGGGTCGTATCGGGATCGGCGCACAAATGCTCGGCATCGCGCAAGGCGCGTACGAAGCGGCGCTGAAATACACAGCCGAGCGTGAACAGTTCGGGCAGTCGATAAATAATTTTCAGGCTGTACAATTTCAACTCGCGGAAATGGCGGTCGATATCGAAGCAACGCGTCTGCTCGTCTACAACGCCGCCCGTTTGAAAGACGCAGGAAAGCCGTTTCTAAAAGAAGCCGCGATGGCGAAACTCTATTCGTCACGCTGCGCCGAACGCGTGTCGTCGAAAGCAATCGAGCTGTTTGGCGGCTACGGTTATGTCAAGGACTATCCCGTCGAGAAATTCTGGCGCGACTCGAAGATCGGCTCGATCTACGAAGGCACATCGAACATGCAGCTTCAGACGATCGCGAAGTTGATAATGAAGTGATTGGCGGCCCATGAAGAAGTTAGCGTTAATTTCGTTACCCGTTGCCGTTCTCGGAGTTCTGATTTGCGTTGCGATAACTTTTCAATCGATTGGAATGTCGCAGGGTCTAGACGTAGGCGATCGAGCACTACGGGAATATCAGTTGGAAAAAGGCGAGAATATAATCGATTTTGGTGTCGCCATTGAAAACTCGTACGATTACGTCGGTCGACGTTACTTATGGCAGAGCATGTTGTTTGGCATCGTAGCCGCGGCGATCATTTTTCAGCTTCGGGCGCGAGACTGGGTTTCGACTTACGCTGCGTTGGGGACCGTTTGTTTGAGTTGTCTTCTAATCGTGTACATAGCTAGTAAGCTCATCTCAGACAAAGGTATGGTCGAGGGTTCTTTTTACGATGATCCTCGAAATGCATTCCTCCGGCAGACCATAACCTTTGATTGGTTGCTGATCGGAATTGCAATCGTGCTTTCCGCTTTGCAGATGCCGACCATCTTTTCGTCCTTGCGGCGGCGCACTGTTCGCTAGATTGCCCGTGCGTACTTCGCGAGCTTCGCGTGAGACAAATTATTTCACGCAAAGCTCGCAGAGGTCGCAAAGGAAGAAGTTCGCTCGGTGCGCCCCCCATTTCGTGAGTCGCCGGTCCAAAACTTCGTGGTATTATGTCGTCGTGGAAACCATACGCGTCAAAATACTTGACCCTAAGGCGAAGCGCCTTCTTCGCGATCTGGAAGACCTGAAGTTGATCGAGATCGATCGCAAGGATAACGGGCAGAGGGTGCAGCGCCGGTTTGGTGCGATGCAAGGTTTTGTAACTCACATGGCTGAAGACTTCGACGCTCCTCTCGAAGATTTCAAAGACTACATGTAATGCGGATCCTGCTCGATACGCACACTGTCGTTTGGTATCTCGACGGTAACGAAAAACTTCTGCCGAATCACCGGCACCTGATCGTCGATTCAAAGAACGACGTCTTCGTTAGCGCCGCCAGCCTCTGGGAACTTGCGATAAAGATCAGTATGGGAAGGTTGGAAACATCTAGATCCTTGAGCGACATTTTGGCTGCTCTTCAGAAACAAGGCTTCGAGATACTTCCAATAATGCCGGGGCACACGCTCCAGGTAGCGGCTCTACCATTTCACCACCGCGATCCTTTTGACCGGATGCTTATGGCCCAGGCGCTCGTAGAACGACTTTCCCTCATAACCTACGATAATGCATTCAGGAGTTATGGAGTGAAGTTGCTCTAGTGAGGTCGCGATGTCATCGATAACTATCCGTCAGTCCGTTCCCGAAGACGCAAAGCTGATTACCGATCTTGCGTACACTACATTCTGGGACGCGTTCGCACACCACCCGAAGAATGCCCCGGACGATTTGAACAACTACATGCGTCAGGCGTTCAACGTCGAACAGATAAGCGCTGAGCTGGCGGATCCGAAGAACATCTTTCTAGTTGCAGAGATCGATGGCGAGGCTGCGGGCTACTCGAAAATCATCATCGACAACATCGAGCCAGGAATTACCGCGGAGCGACCTGTCGAGCTTTCTCGCCTTTACTCACATCAGAAACATCTCGGTCAGGGCGTCGGGCAAACGTTGATGGACACGTGCTTTGATCGCGCCCGTGCAGAGAACCGTGATGTGATGTGGCTTGGCGTTTGGGAGTACAATCCGCGAGCCCAACGCTTCTACGAAAAAAATGGCTTCCGCGTGGTCGGAAGCCATGTGTTCCTGCTGGGCAAAGACGCTCAGACCGATCTGTTGATGCAGAGAGAATTGTAGCGACTCGGTGACTTGAAGGGACGCGGAGACTCGGAGAGGTTCGCCGCGTCACCGCGTCCCTCCCTCTCCGCGTCGCATTGAAATCGGCCCGACAATAGGCTATCGTTGCATCTATGCGACACGTCAAGAACCCGCCGAATCCATTCGATAAATACTCGGCCGAGTTCATTGGCGAGCCGCCGCCAACCAAACTCGAGATCTTCGAAGAAACCGCGACGAAAAAGATGATCACCAAGGCATTCGCGTCCGATTGGGAAGGCGGATGGCGATACACGGTGAATTGCTATCGCGGTTGCGTCCACGGCTGCACGTACTGTTTTGCCCGGCGGTATCACGAATTTATTGGATATGGCGCCGGAACCGACTTTGAGACCAAGATCGTCGTAAAACCCAACGCACCGGTGATACTTCGCGAGGAGTTGAAGAAGACCAGACAGACGATGCCGCACGTCGATTTTTCGTTCGCGACGGATCCGTATCTACCGCTCGAGGCCAGTTACGAGTTGACGCGAAAATGTCTTATCGTGTGCGCCGACTTCGGTGTGCCCGTCGGTGTGATCACCAAATCGCCGCTTGTGACCCGAGACATTGACGTCCTGAAGAAACTAAATGCCTGGGTGTGCTTTTCACTTCCGTTTCTCACCAAAGAGAAGTCGAATCCATTCGAACCTTACACGCCCGTTCCCGATGCGCGATTCCGTGCAATGGAAGCGATCGCCAATGCCGGCATTCAAGTTGGTATAGGCATCGCTCCGGTGATTCCCGGTTATAACGAATCTGACATTCCTAAGCTCCTCGAACGTGCAAAATCGGCGGG
>JANPJL010000131.1:0-46444 GCA_031425495.1 Acidobacteriota bacterium | reverse complement strand
TGCATTTCCGGGCGGACAAGCATCTCATACTCGGCCTTTTTCGGATTGCGGATATCGGTCTCGAAATCATAGATATCGTTGATACCGTAGACCAGAAGGTTCGCGGGCAGCAGAAAGTAGAGACCGAAGATGATGCTCTCTGCGCGAAGAAGATCAGCAGATGATGTCGCACCCACAGCGAGCCCAACGATATAAGGTCCAAATACGTAGATCCAAAATCGGGGCCGGCTGATTGCGAGGATTTTGGTCATGCTGGATAGTCGATGGTCGCGCTGTCCCCGGAATAATACGGACGGCTCCCGCAAAGTCGCAAAGCCGCAAAGAAGAGAATGAGACGCTCGTACGAAATCGGAATACTTGCCGCGGTGCTCTTGGTACTCTCTCTCGGTGCGTTCTTCATGGCAAACGTCCAATTGCCGGCTTGGTCACACGCCGTGTCCGCGGCGAGCGTTCTATTGTTCGCTCTTCCCGCGTTCTGGGCGGCGAAGATGTGGCTCGGATCGCGCGACGCGTTGATCCTGTTCGGTGTGCTTGGTGTTTTCGCATTGATTATCGAGCTCGCGGCTATCATGACAGGAGTACCCTACGGACATTTTGGTTACTCGGATCACCTCGGCTTTAAGTTATTCGGCATGGTCCCCTGGACGGTTTCATTCGCATGGACCCCCCTCATCCTCGCAGCTTACGCGATCGCCGCCAATCTTTTCCTTTCCCGATCAATCCGGGTTCTCGCAACAACTTTCCTACTCGTCATTTTCGACATGGTCCTCGACCCTGGAGCTGTGCGTCTCGGCTTCTGGAAGTATACCGACGCGGGAAATTTCTACGATGTACCGATTTCAAACTTTGCGGGATGGATGATATCCGGATTTGCCGGATCTGTTTTGCTTGAACTATTGGTTTCGCGATTCAAGCCGTTGCTGCCTGTGCCGATCCAGCTTTCGTCGAGCGGATTTCTGATCGTCTTCTTCTGGAGCTCATTCGCCGCGTTTGCCGGCATGGCTGGTCCGGCTCTGATCGGAACCGTGGTCCTCGCGGCGTTGATCCTGCTTTGGCGCAGGCGCGGATATTCCTTCGATGACATGATCGTGTACGTCGACGAACAGAACAATTCGGTCGGGACCGCGCCAAAGCTCGACGCACACAATTCCGACACGCAATTGCACCGCGCGTTTTCGGTTTTCATATTCAATCGCAACGGCGAACTACTCTTGCAACAACGCTCCTTTAGTAAGAAAACGTGGCCGGGTGTGTGGTCAAACTCATGCTGCGGTCATGTGATGCTGCATGAATCCACCGGGAACGCTGCCGCACGCCGTCTGCGATTTGAGCTTGGCGTATCGGGCGTCGACCTAACCTACGCGCTTCCGAATTTTCGCTACCGGGCCGAGAAGGACGGCGTGGTGGAGAACGAGATCTGTCCGGTGTTGATAGGAATGTATGATGGGAAGGTGGATCCGAATCCGAACGAGGTCGCGAGTACTAAATGGGTCGGCTGGTCTCAATTCCTGGCATCACTCGAAAAACCGGAAACTGAGATATCTCCTTGGGCGGTTGAGGAAGTGCGGCTACTGGCCAGCAGCGAAATCTTCAAGTCTTGGTTCGCTCAACAAGCTTCGCGTTCCGAGCACGTCTCGGTGTGATAATCTAGCGGGGATCAAATCCCTCTACTCCGAGAAAATTATGAAGGTTATTGTTTCGACATTTATCATTCTCGCGACGCTCGTCTCGCCGCTCAGCCTGCCTGCGCAAAAAGGCGCGTTTGGCGAGATCAAGCAGCTTCAAGGTCCGCAGAATCCGAGGCTGGGGTTCGTGATACACGGCGGAGCGGGCGTGATCTCCAGAGGTTCGTTATCGCCGGAGCGCGAGAAGCAGTATCGCGACAAACTCGAAGAGGCACTGCTCGCCGGATATAAAGCGCTTCAGGCAGGCAAGTCGAGTCTCGACGCGATCGAGATAGCTATACGCATGCTGGAAGATTCGCCGCTGTTCAACGCGGGTAAGGGCGCGGTCTTTACAAACGACGGTAAGAACGAGCTTGACGCTTCGATAATGAATGGGAAGACGCTGGCGGCCGGGGCCGTAGCCGGCCTCCGCCACGTAAAAAATCCGATAACGCTGGCACGAGCGGTGATGGAGAAATCGCCACACGTAATGATGATCGGCGACGGTGCGGAGAAGTTTGCGAAGGAACAGAATATCGAACTGGTTGACGAGAAGTATTTCTGGACGCAGCCCCGCTGGGACGCGCTGCAAAAGATTCTGGTGGAGGAAAAAGAGAAGGCGGCAAAGCCAAAAGGCACCAGTCAAAATCTCGCCGAGCTGCCATTCAATAAATTCGGGACGGTCGGTGCCGTAGCTCTCGACAAAGCGGGCGATCTCGCAGCGGGCACTTCGACGGGCGGGATGACAAACAAAAAGTATGGCCGAGTCGGCGACGCCCCGATCATTGGAGCCGGGACATACGCGAACAATGAAAGCTGCGCAGTCTCGGCCACAGGCTGGGGCGAGTTCTTCATACGGATCGGAGTTGCTCGCGATATCTGTGCGTTAATGGAATACCGCGCGATGCCGATCCAGCATTCGGCAGACATCGTGATCAAGCAGAAGCTCCAGAAACTGGGCGGTGATGGCGGGATCATCGGCCTCGATAAATTCGGTAACATCGGCATATCGTTCAACTCCGAAGGAATGTATAGAGCGTATATAGATGCCGCCGGAAAACCTGTTGTTGAAATCTACAAATAATTAAAAACGTGAAAAAGTGAAAGGGTGATAAAGTGAAAAAGGCCGATCGTATTTAGCTCGCTCGCCTTCTCACCCTTTCACCCTTTCACCCTTTCACCTTTCCATGTTGTCTGCAGAGATCATTGCCGTCGGGTCCGAATTACTTACTCCCGAGAAGACAGATACAAATAGTCTTTGGCTTACCGAACAGCTTCTCGGAATCGGGGTCGAGGTCAAGTTGAAGACGATCGTCGGCGACGACGAACCGCGGCTTGAAGAGACCATTCGAGACGCGTTGAAGCGCTCCGACATCGTGATCACTACCGGTGGTCTGGGACCGACCGAGGACGACGTTACAAGACAGGTTTCGGCACGTGCCGCTGATCGTGAATTGATCTATCAGGACGAACTCGAAACCGAACTGCGCGAGCGGTTCAGACGCTGGGGCCGTGAGATGCCCGAGATCAACAAGCGTCAGGCATTTGTGATCGACGGTGCCGACGTACTTCCGAATCCGAACGGCTCTGCCGTGGGGATGATGCTAAAGAGCGATGATAAATTCCTGGTCGTTCTGCCCGGACCTCCCCGGGAAATGAAGCCCATGTTCCGCGATTTTGTCATCGAGGCCCTTCGCTCGGCTGGCGGCGGAACGGTCGTCAGGCGACGCATCATGCGCGTATCGGGTTTGGGTGAGTCCGCGGTCGACGAGTTGATCGCCCCGATATACAAGAATTATCCCGCCATACAAACATCGATACTTTTCAATAGAACCGAGATCGAGATCCATCTGACAGCAGCCGCCGCGGACCGTTCCGCGGCCGAGGCGATGCTCGATGAGTTGGCCGCAAAAGTTGCCGAACCGCTCGGTGGTGCATTGTTCGCGACGAACGGTGAGACGATGGAGGAGATCGTAGGGAAGCTGCTTACGGATAGGGGAGAAACCCTGTCGGTAGCGGAGAGTTGTACCGGAGGGTTGATCGGAATGCGGCTAACAGAGGTCGCCGGATCGTCCGCTTATTTTCTGGAAGGGGCCGTTACATATTCGAATGATGCGAAGATCAGAACGCTCAACGTACCGGCCGCCATCCTCGAGCAGCATGGCGCCGTTAGCTCCGACACGGCCGAGGCGATGGCTAGAGGGATTCGCGAGAAGGCCGACACTGATTACGCGATTTCGGTAACCGGCATCGCCGGACCCGGCGGCGGGAGCGAGCAGAAACCTGTAGGAACCATTTTTATCGGATACTCGGACAGGACGAGGACAAAGTCTATTAGGTTCACATTGCCCGGCGACCGTAGTCTGATCAGGTGGCGTTCGAGCCAGGCCGCCCTCGACTATCTGCGACGCCAGATCCTAAAAGCCGGGTGAATCGCGTTGGCTTCTTTTGGTCGGAAAGCTGCATCATACAACCCGTCCAACTCAGTAAATAGTTGCGTTTTTAACGAAATCAGACGAGAATTACGGATAGCGCTAGCCCGTCCTCTCCACCGGGGAATATTTTTGAAACTTAGAAGATCACAGGACGTGTTAAATCGTCGGACAGAGGCTTTCGTTTTCCAACTCTTAAACCAATAGATTCTATTATGAAAAACTCAGTTTACGCGCGGTTCTCGCTTACTCTCGTGCTAGTTCTTTCTCTTATGTCCCCGATGGCCACTTTGGCGTACGGCGATGGAAAGAAAAACTTCAAACAAGGTATGAAGCACGAGGTTGCCGAAGAGTGGGACCTTGCCGTGGAAAAGTTCGCCATCGCTGTCGACGAAAACCCGAAAAACCCTGAGTACCGTCTTCATCTTCAGCGTGCGCTCTTCAATGCATCGCAGATGTTCATGAGGAAGGGTAATTCGTCCGCCGAGCAGAAAGACTATCCGACGGCTTATCAGCACTACCGTAAGGCCTATGCCTACGATCCCGTAAACGAGTTGGCGAAATCGGAGATGGGTCGGATGGTCAGACTTCAGGAAGCGGTGCTGAAAGGCGAAGAACCGGCACCGAAGGTCGGCGCGGACGGCGGCATCAAGCTGATGCCGACAAGTTACAACGCCAACGCCCAGGCACCTCAGGACTTTCAGATCCCGCAGCGGCTCGAGAAAATGCGCAATGTGCCGTTTCCGGGCGGCGTTAATCTGCAGTACATAGTAAAGGAATTGGCGAAGGACCTGGATCTCAACGTACTCTTCGACGCAGATTCCCGGCTCGAGACACGAAAGATCCTTATCGAGCTTAACAACGTAACGGCGGCCAAGGCCCTCGACTATATTTTTCTTCAGGAGAATCTCTTTTTTCAGAAGGTAGGTCCGCGAACGATCCTGGTCGCTACCGGCAATCGCCGGACAAATTTCCAGCAACTCGTTCTACGCACTTTCTATCTCGCCAACGCCAGTCCGAAGGATGTAAAAGCGATCATCACCGCAGCTATTCCCGCACAGCCGGGCCGAAGCCAGACGATCGTTATTGAGGACGCGACCACGAATAGTCTGACGATCCGAGATACCGAAGAGAATATTCGTTTGTTCGGCAAGCTTATCTCGTCACTCGATAAGGATCGGGCGGAAGTCGTAATGGATGTCGGTATCTACGAGGTGAACAAGAACGACCTGCTTCGATTGGGGAATCAGATCGGAGGGTCTTTGGGGACACAGTTAAACAATATTGGCGGTTCGAACCAGTTTATCGGCCCGAGCACGGGTGCTTTTAATCTAAGTGCATTGACGAGCGTAGCTGCCGGACTTTTGATCCCGTCCTCAGTCGTTAGCGCGTTTCAGAGCAAAGGCACCACAAAGCTGTTGGCATCTACCCAGATCCACGCGTTCAATAATGAAGATTCTTCAGCCCGCATTGGACAGAGAGTTCCGGTGCGGACCGCACAGTTCGTCGGCGTCGGAACTAACCAGCCGGGTGGTGACGGAGTTGTCTCGAACGTGATCAATTATGAGCAGACAGGTCTAACGCTCAAGTTTAAGCCGATCGTCTTTCCGAACCAGGATGTGCAGGTCGCGATGGAGATCGAATCAAAGGATGTGGCGACGGGTGGAACATCTGATAACCCTGTCTTTACGGAACGAACGATCAAAGGCACCGCACGCGTACAGAACAACAAGACACTTCTCTTGGCAAGCGTCGCGACCAACGTCGAAGGCGATTCACGCGCCGGCTTACCCGTGCTTGGTTGGCTCCCGATCATCGGGCGTCTGTTCAGTACACCGACGCAGGATAAGAGACAGGTCGATATCGTGATCGCCGTGACGCCACGTGTTATACGAGCACCGAATATCCTTCCCGAGGATGAAATTGAACGCCCGACAGGTAGTCTGGCGACTCCGACGAGCGGTTCACTTGAAGCGATGATCATTCAGGAAGAGCGAGAGGAACTGCTTGCTTCTGCTCGTCGTTTGCCTACGACGGCTCGTATCCAACTCCCGGACCGGGCTCCGGAATATGTAAGAACCGGCACTGCGGTTACTCCGGCTTCGACGCCTGTTTCTACCGCTTCGGAAAGTGCATCGACTGCTCCTAAGACAGCCGCCGCTGCGATGAATCTTGTTCCGATCGATAGCGGGCTGAAAACATTGCAGATCAAACAGACGGCAGACACTGTTGGTTCGGTACGGCCCGTTGTCGAATCGGCTCCTGCAGAGCAGCAGGTCGAGTTGACGGTCGGTCCCGACATCGCTGCACTCAAAAAGGGCGAGAGAGTGAGACTGCCGGTGATGGTCAAGAGCAGCGGACCGTTTCGGTCGGCGGTACTTGGCTTACGATTCGACGAGACGAAACTTGTAGTTCGATCGGTCTTGTTCGGTGACGTATTCGGTATGGGAATGGCGAACACAGCGGCGACTCCGTTCCTCAACCAGAACGGACGAATGTTTGTTTCGCTATCGGCAGCCGATAAAACACCGGCGATGACCGACGGCGTGCTTGCGTTCGTTGAGATCGAAGCGCTCGCCGACGGCAAGCCTGAACTAACCTTGGAGAAGGACGTTCTGAACTTCCTTGCCATGGACGGCAGAAACTTTACGATCAAGTATTGATCCCTCGGTCATTGATCCAGTGCGAATTCTACCGACAAGATCACGATCCACGGACGGCTTCACGCTCTTCGAGCTTGTAATCACGCTGACCGTGCTCGCTATCCTTATCATGGGCACGCTGCCGCTCGCGCAGAATTCGGTAAAGCGTCAGCGCGAGATTCGACTTCGTGAAACGCTGCGGCAGGTTCGCACGGCTATCGACGAGTTCAAACGAGACACGATGGGGGCTTGCCCGGCCGGAGCTATCACGACGAGCAACCAGACCCGGCCTCAGCCTGTTCCGGCCGACCCTCGAAGCCGTGTAGTCATCGACGAGTGCACGATCTTCGATAGTGAAAATCTGGATCGTTATCCGCCAGATCTGGATGTGCTTGTGAAAGGTGTTAAGGTTCGGCAGCGTGGAATGAATGCCACCGCCGCCGGCGGGGTGTTCGGCGAGAACGCGACAGAGTTAAACGCGACGGACGAGATCATTAAAGCTTATTTACGCGAAATGCCGGTCGATCCAATGACGGGCGAGTCAGATTGGAAGCTTCGCTCGTCGTATCAAGAGAAGGATTCGGATAGCTGGGATGACATCAACGTCTTTGATATCAGGTCGGCGTCCGACGAAGAGGGTTTGAACGGGGTGAAATACAGTGACTGGTAAGCACATTTTGGATTTTGGATTTTGGATTTTGGATTTGGGGCGGCGCGGAGCCTCGGGCCAGTCTGAGTCACTTCTCCGTAATCCTGAAATCCAAAATCCAAAATCCAAAATCCAAAATGCACAAGGGGGTTTTTCGCTGCTGGAATTGATGATCGCGATGTTCATCATGATCATCCTTTTATCGGTAGCGTTCCCGACGTACCAGCGTACGGTGCAGCATGGGCGCGAGACGGTTCTCAAAGAGAATCTCTGGCAGATGCGGAGGGTGATCGACCAGTTTACGGCCGACAAAGGGAAGATGCCCAAGTCGATGGACGAGCTAGTCGAAGCTGGTTATTTGAGGGAAGTCCCGATCGATCCGATTACCGAACAGACTGAATGGGATGCCGTACAGGGTGCAGACCCCTTGTCACCGGACGGGGAACAAGGCATGAAGGATGTTAAAAGCACGGCCGAAGGCGAGGACAGTAACGGAAAACCCTACAAGGATTATTAATGTTGTCAGTTTTAACAGAGCCTAGTTTTCCAAAAGCCGCCATTGGTCTCGAACGAGAAGCCGTGACGGCTCTCGCTTTGCAGAAAGAAGGTCGTGGCCAATACGGCGTTGCTCAGGCGGCGACTATCGAGCTGCCGTCGAATCTGCTCACGCCGAGCTTTGTCGAGAAAAACATTTCGAGCCCTGAAGAGCTCCGTGTGCTACTTGGAGAAGCCGTCGTTTCTGCGGGTCTCGGCCGGCAGCGAAACTGGTCCGTTTCATTACCCAGCAATACCGCCCGGACGGCGATCCTTACGCTTGATACCGGCTCGGCAAAAAACGAAACCGAAGAGATCCTCGATTGGAAAGCCGAGCAGAGCTTCGGAGCACCGTCGGGTGATCTACGGGTTACAAGGCACAAGATCTCGAACGATCGCGACGGGAGATCACGCTATTTTGCGACGGCCGTGAAGCTGTCGGTCATCGATGAGTACGAGACCATATTCGAAAGCCTCGGATGGACGGCGGGTCTGATCCTGCCGCGTGCGGTAAGCGAAACGAAGTGGCTTATAGGAAAGGCTGGGGAAGCTGATTCGTTGCTCCTGAGCTCGCAAAACGACGGCTTTACCGCACTGCTGCTCCGCGGCGACGAGCCCGCCGTTGTTCGATCCGTCACTTGCACGGTCAGTGAGCGGGATGATGAAATATATCGGCTACTGATGTTCTACAACGACCGTTTTGCGGATGGCGGTGGCGTGCTTGAGAATCTCCTCGTTGTCGGTAAGGATTTTCTCCCGGCGAAGATAAAGGAAATATCAACCGAGGCTTTAGGAAGGACGTTACGAGTGCTTCGATCCGACGACGTCGGCCTGAACGTTCCCGTCGGGAGCCTTAGCTTTGACGACTTGGCCGCCCCGGCCGGGCTTGCGTCTTACGGTTGGCGATAAATTGCAGCGGTACGGCTCACCCGAGTTTTCGCGCCTTACAACAATTAACGTCTAGCGTCGTGAAACATATTCCCGGTGAATACCGTAATACCCAAGCACTATGGTCACCTCTGCAGCTGCACTCAATAAGGAAATTTCCGATCTCGAGCTGATAGCGTCTGCGATCCGGGGACGCGAAGACGGCTTCGAGGGTCTGGTGCGCCGTTACCAGCGTCCAATTACCGGTTATATCTTCAGGATGCTCGGTGATTACGAAGCTTCGCTAGACGTTTCTCAGGAAGTGTTCATCAAGGTGTACAACTCGCTTTCGCGTTACAGCTCCGAATACAAATTTTCCACCTGGCTTTACCGGATCGCTCACAACGCCGCAATAGACCACATGCGGCGCAACTCCGTTACGCCTCAGAGCCTCGAAACCGAGAACGCCGACGGCACGTATCAACTGCAGCTTGAATGTCCGAAACCGACACCGGAACAGGATCGTGAACGCAGCGAGTGGAGAACCCAGATAGAACACGTCGTGAGGCGTCTGCCGGCAGCCTACCGTGAACTGATAATGCTGCGGCACTCACAGGATCTTAGTTACGACGAGATCGCCGAGGTAACGGGACTGCCCCTCGGAACGGTGAAGAACAGATTGTTCCGTGCGCGAGAGATGATGCGAGAGATCTTCGTCGAACGCGGGTTCAAAGGCCTGTAGGAGGGAACTATGAGTTACAACATGGAATATAGACCGCCGATGGCTCTGCAAACCGCGGACGAAAAGCAGATGGGATTGATCTTGCATCTTTCCGGGCTAGCCTTTGCTCTGGTCTTTCCTCTTGGCATCGTTCTTCCCATCATCTTGTGGCAGACACAGAAAGATAAGATGCCGGTACTCGATGTCCACGGCAAGATGGTCACGAACTGGATGATCTCGGCGACGATCTACGCCGCGGTCAGTTTTGTTCTCATGTTCGTTCTGGTCGGATTTTTGACGGGGTTGGCTGTTTGGCTGATGGCAATTATCTTTCCGATCATTGGTGCTCTCAAAGCAAACAATGAAGGCGAAATGTGGCAGTATCCGCTGACGATAAAGTTTCTGAAATGATATCGATGGAGTTTTTGCTAAACGAAGATCAGACCTTGTGCCCCTCACCGGACATTTCCGCGTATATCGACGGTGAGCTATCGTCGCGCGATGAGATCCAGCTTGAAATGCACATCGCGGATTGTCGCGTGTGCAGAGACGATCTGAACCTACAGAAAACATTTCTCAATGCTCTCGATAGTTCGATCGAAGCTGCCGATAGGATCGAGCTCCCGGCGGATTTTACAAAGTCGGTTGTCGCTAACGCGGAAAGCCGAGTTAGCGGGTTGCGTCGCCCGCACGAGCGACGTAAAGCGGCGTTTATATGTGTCTCACTGATCATGTTTTTGCTTTTCGCTTTGGGAAGCAACGCCGAAAGAAGCTTGGCGGCGACTGGCGCGATCGCCGAAAAGTTGCTCGTCCTGATCGGATCGGTTGGACATTTCGCTTACGATATCGCACTCGGGTCAGCGATAGTTTTCAAATCTCTCGCATTAGGTTTCGTATTTGATTCGAACGCTGTTTTTGCGTTTGTCCTGCTGCTTTTGGTCTTATCGCTTTACCTCTTTTCCCGGCTGCTGGGTGAGTTTCGTCGCACGTAGAGGTCTTTCAATTAAGTGACATACTCGATCGCCTCCACCCCATCCACCTATACCCGCCACCGCTTTGATCTGCCGATCTTCTTTTTCGCGGCCGCACTCGTGATGCTGAGCGCCGCATTGCTTGCGTCAGCGCAGACGTCCGTTTCGTCGCCCGAGAATACATTCATCGTGGACGACGCACCGGACCAGGAGGTCGTTTGCTATGGCAAGACCGTCATCGTTAAGCAGCGGGCACAAGGGGTAATGGCGATCGGCGGAGATGTGATAATCGAGGGGAGCGTTTCGGGAGACGTCGCTGCAATAGGCGGTTCGGTGATCCAGAAGGACGGTTCGTATATCGGCGGGGACGTTTTAATATTCGGAGGCGAATACAAGCCTGACAGCTCAAACCCACTTCGCGAGGACGGCAAAAAAACGCTTATGTTTGCCGGTTACGAAGCGGAGGTTCGGGACCTGACGCAAAATCCGTCGGGGCTGTTCTCACCGGCCTTTTCCATAGCGTTCGTCGCTCAGCGTCTCCTGTCGGTCCTTTTCTGGTTTGTCGTTTCGCTTGGTCTCGCAACCATCGCACCAGGAGCCGTTAGCGGGGCGATCGCGCGTTTCCAACTCTCCACCCTCAAGGTGGTGGCGATCGGAGCCGCGGCATTCCTAGCGACGACGATCGTAGTTCTCGGGAGCCTGACGATAGTCCCGAATTATCTAAGCGCGATCGCCGGCCTAATGGCATTCGTCCTGTTGATGCTTGCTTATGTTTTTGGCCGGGTCGCCTTGAATGTCAGCGTGGGTAAGCTAATTCAAAAACGATTCTTTGGTTCAGGGAATCGGTCCGAGGCTTTAGCGATCCTGATCGGGGTCATTTTTTGGACCCTGCTTTTGTCTGTCCCGTATGTTTGGACGCTGGCGTTGTTCGTCCTGTTTTCGGCGGGAATCGGGCTTGTCTTAACGGCTAGTCCACGACGCGAGTGGCCTTCCCCTTAATCCCGCCAACTCTTTCACTTACAAAACTTTACATTAAAATCAGAACTCTGTTCGTGTAATTTTCGTCTTAGTTAGTTCGAGTTGCTCTCGTGAGGACTGCGCGGCGCTGTATATTAGTAGGTACTTATGAAGATCAATGGCGGAATTTTAATTCTCTTTGCTTTGTTTACAGTCGCCGGCATGTCGACTGTTGCCTTCCCGCAATCTGCAGCTCCGATCAAGCCGTCGGTAGTACTGGGTGAGGTAAGTTCGATGGAGCCGGGCAAGATCGCACTTCAGACAAAAGACGGCGCGATCGATGTAATGCTTTCAGAGACCACGTTGTACAAACGTGTTCCGCCGGACAATCCTACGTTCAAGGCGGCGGTTGAAGCGGCTCTCACCGACGTCGGATCCGGCGATAAACTGGCGGTTCAGGGGATTCTCGCCGCCGATAAAAAGACGTTTGCGGCGCGAGCGGTTTACATCATGACCAAAGCCGACATCAGCCAGAAGCAGGTGAAGGACAGCGAGAGGTGGGCGACGCGCGGTGTATCAGGTCGTGTCGCGTCGGTTGATACGATAACCAACCAGGTCAAGCTCGAGGTGCGCGGACTTGGTGCGACTACAAACATTGTTCTTACCCCCAAAGAGGGTGCAAAGCTTCTGAGGTATGCCCCAAACTCGGTCAAGTTCAGCGAAGCAACGACGAGTACAATTGGCGAGATCCAGGCCGGTGACATGCTTCGTGCTCTAGGCGACAGGAGTGCGGATGGAGCAAGCTTTGCAGCTGAAGAGATAATCACCGGAGCTTTTCGTACCGTAGCGGGAGCTGTTAAAAGCATCGACGTCGCAAAGAACGAGATCGTTATCTCTGATTCCCAGACGCAGAAAGACCTAACGGTGGAGCTGGGCAACGCTTCCCTTCTCAAGAAGTTCCCCGAGGAAATGGCTCAGAGGATGGCAGCAATGCAAGGCGGTCCACGACCGGGTGGCCCCGGAGCTGGTGGACCTGGCGGAGCGGTAAGGCCTCCGGCGGATGGAGCCCCGAGTGGAGCACAGCCTGGAACACAGCCCGGACAGGGCGGTGGCGGTCGACCAGGCGGAGGAGCTTCGCGCGGCGGCATCGACGATATGCTTGACCGCTTTCCGACGATAAGCGTGAGCGATCTAAAGGTCGGTGAGGTTATCGCGGTGTCGAGCACTCGCACGAATAATTTAGAAAGGATAACGGCTATTAAGGTACTGGCTGGCGTCGAACCGTTTTTGCGTGCGGCCCAGGCTCAAGCCGCAGCAAACGGAGGACAGCGTCGGCAGGGAACTCTGAGCCTAGATATTCCCGGACTTGACGGGTTTGGCGGACCCTAGGTCATCGAACAAATTCTGAGGGTACGCGTCACTTAATTTTCTCCCCTATATTTTAAAATGAAGAATTTTCTACGATTGGCATTATTTACGTTCTTATTTTCCATCTCAAGCTTTGCTCAGCAGCCCGCAAGTTTGTCCGGTCAGATCCAGGACACTTTGGGAGCAGCAGTCGTTGGAGCAACCATCACCACAGTATCGCCGACTGGAGCAGAGAGAACTGCTACCAGCAATCAACGGGGTGAATTTTCCATCACGGGACTTGCCGCTGGTGCCTATACGGTTCGTGTGAAAGCGCTGAATTTTGCGTTGTACGAGAATACCGAGGTCGTGATCGCGGCCGGCCAACGAGAAGAGTTGGTTGTTCCGCTGACGGTTGAAGGTGTGGAGGAACAAGTCGACGTGTCCAGTAGTGGTGGCGTCTCAACCGATCCACAAAACAACGCTGGAGCAACGGTGCTTAAAGAAAAAGATCTCGAAGCGTTGCCGGATGATCCCGATGAACTCGAGGCCGCACTTCAAGCTCTCGCCGGCCCATCTTCCGGTCCAAATGGCGGTCAGATCTATATTGATGGTTTCACCGGCGGGCGTCTTCCGCCAAAGGAATCGATACGCGAAATTCGCATCAACCAGAATCCATTCTCTGCTGAGTACGATCGCTTGGGTTTCGGACGTGTCGAGATCTTGACGAAACCTGGCTCCGATAAATTTCGGGGTAATGCTTTCTTCAATTTCAACGACGAGAGCCTTAACTCAAGAAATCCTTTTTCTCTCAACCGGGCAGCTAGTCAGCTACGGTTTTTTGGTGGAAACGTTTCGGGTCCGATCCAGAAGGGAAGGTCTTCTTATTTCATTGACGTAAACAATCGCGACGTGGACAACAACACGGTCGTAAACGCGATCGTGCTGGATCCGCTGCTGAACGCGGTCCCGTTCCAACAGGAGTTTCAGGTTCCGAATCGGCGTTTCTCCTTTAGTCCCCGAATCGATTACGCGATCAACGACAAAAATACGCTGGTAGCGCGTTACAGTTTTACCAGATCATCCGTCGAGAACCAGGGAATTGGAAATCTTTCACTGCCCTCTCGTGCGTATGAAACCAAGAGTATCGAGCACGAGTTTCGTTTGACGGAGACGATGATCATCAACCCGACGACGATCAACGAAACGCGTTTTGAATATGAGTGGGAGAAACGCGAGCAGACTGGCGATAACTCAATCCCCACGATCAATGTCTCGGACGCATTTACGGGTGGCGGGGCACAGATCGGGCTAAGCTTCAACCAAGCGAATACGTGGGAAGTTCAGAACTACACGACGACCTCAGTCGGAAAGAGTTCGGAGCACGCTTTGAAATTCGGCGTGCGGCTTCGGAATATTAGTTTTACCGATCGTTCGGAGAGTAATTTTGGCGGCACCTTCTCGTTCCCGGGTGCGCCGGAGATCCGCAATCCGGCTGGATGTAGCCCGGTAGGTCCGGCCTGTACGGTTGTGACGCCGGCGGTGTCCCCGCTCGCGCAGTATCGCGGACGCATTGAGGGAAATCCCAATCCCCGCTTCTTCCCAAATCAATTTAGAATCACGACGGGCGCTTTGGAACAGGATGTTTCACGCACGGATGTTGGATTATTTGTGACGGATGATTGGCGAGTGAATCAGGGGCTCACACTTAGTTTCGGTCTCCGATACGAAAATCAGACCAACGTTAGTGACAACTTAAATTTCGCGCCGCGATTTTCATTTGCGTGGTCGCCGGGAGCTGGCGGTGCTCGTGCACCGAAAACGGTTGTCCGCGGCGGGTTCGGAATGTTCTACGAACGATTTAGCGAGAATCTGACGTTGCAGACCTTAAGGTTCGGCGGTGGGCCCGAGAGCCAGCTTGACCTTATCGTCAGTGCCAACGAAACCGATCCCGCTCGTCTTTCGGCGGCACTCATGCTGCTTCAGCAACCTGTCTTTACAGTTAGCGGCGTGTCTAATGTTCCGACAGCCGCCCAAATACTTTTCGCACTTCCGCAATCGAATACCTTGAGGAACCAGTCGCCGGAATTAAAGATCCCGGTTATGTCTCAGTGGGCAGTCGGCGTTGAGCGCCAACTCCCGTTGAGAACAACGCTCGCTCTATTTTATATAGGTTCGCGAACCCAGAACGTTCTGCGGACGCGAAATATCAATGCTCCGATCTGCCCTGAGCAGATCAACTGCTTAAACAAGCCGCGCCCCGATCCGACACAGGGAAATATTTTTCAGTATGAATCGAACGGTACGTTGGATCAGAATCGTCTGAACGTGAATATCAGGTCGGCGTTTCGACAGGGCTTTAATCTTTTCGCGAACTACAGCCTTGGATTTGCAAAGGGCGACTCCGATGGCGCCGGAAGTTTTCCGGCCTATACTTACGATCTCGACTCCGAGTTTGGGCGCTCCGCCTTCGATATCCGACATAATATGGTGATCGGAGGAAACTTTACTCTTCCTTGGCAGATCTCGGTGAGCCCATTCATAATCGCAAGCTCGGGTCGTCCTTTCAACATCACGTTGGGTCGCGATCTGAACGGCGATACGTTGTTTACCGAGCGGCCGACCTTTGGTGAATTGGGTGCGACCTGCGCACTCCGGGGAATTACAGCTTCCTATTGCGATGTCACAGGCGAGGATCCGAACGCGATCATTCCTCGTAATTTTGGAGAAGCCACGGGGTTTTTCTCGGTAAATTTGCGTGTCGGTAAGAACTTTGGATTTGGTAGCTCGCTTCAAGCAACGGCCGCGGGGCCTCAAGGCGGTCAACCTGGCGCCGGAGGTATTCCCGCAGCAGGCGGCGGCGGCGGTGGCGGTGGTGGTCGTGCCGGAGCAGGTGGCGGCGGTGGAGGCCGCGGCGGCGGCGGGCGTGGGCCTGGCGCAGGTGGCGGTGGCGGCGGCGGCGGATCGGAAGTCCGGCGGCCGTATAATTTGAATCTGAGTATCAGCTTCAATAACCTTTTCAATAACGTGAATTTCGGCACACCGATCGGAAACATTGCGTCGGGTCGCTTCGGTCAAGCAACATCTACTTCGGGTGGCTTTGGCGGATTTGGCGGCGGCGGCGGCGGCGGCGGCGGTGGTGGTGGAGCTGCGAACCGTCGTATAGAATTGCAGGCGCGCTTTAGCTGGTAGATGAACTGAAACTGTTATAACTTGTGAGAGGCACGTTTCGCGTGCCTCTCTTTTCTTTATCCGGAAATATCGATCAATGAAAAATATAGTTACACTTTGCGTCGTTATAGCAGCCCTGACGCTCTCGTCGTTTTCACAAACGTCTAAGTCGGCAGCAAAGTTCGAAGCAGAGACAGCCTTGGCGAAACTTGCGCTTGAGGCACACGGTGGCGAGAAACTGCGAACGATGAAGAGTCTGATCTTGCGTGGTTCAGTCGACGTAACAACGTCGGCCTTCAATCAGGCAATCCCCGCGACGTTTGTCATTATATTTGCGAAGGAAAAGTATCGCTTCGAAATAGCTAATCCGTTTCAGCCGATAAAACAGGTATTCGACGGCGTAAATACGTCGACAACGATACAGGGCGGAATGACGCTTCCACCGGTGAACCGCCTCGGATTCCCGGTTCTCCCGAAGATCGGCGAAACAGGATTTGTGATCACACCACTGCCCGAAGCAAAGAAAAAGAAGCACGGTTTTCGAATGACGTCGCCAGAAGGGTTTTACACGGATTTTTATCTCGACGAAAAGACTAAGCAGATCAAGGGGTACGATTCCAGTTATGATATCAACGGTCGAATGGTCACGACGTCCGTTGAGATAGACAAACTGCGGGTCGTCGACGGCGTGCTTGTTCCGGAGCGATACGTCCAGCGATTCGATACGGAACAGATAACGATATACGCGAATTTCAAAGCCAGGGAGATATTGGTTAATTCCGAAGTCGCTGACAACGTATTTTCTATGGCGAAATAGCCCAAAATACTAACCGGCAAAACGACTGTTCCGCCACCACTCGACTGTTTTCCGAAGCCCGTCTTCGAGTCCGACCAGTTTTTCGTAACCCAACCATTCTACCGCTCGAGAATTGTCCGCCTGTGAGTGCTTAACGTCGCCATTCCTTTCAGGAAGGTAGTCAGCTTGTGCGGCGTCGTTACCCGTTATCTTTTGCAACGTATCGAGTAATTCGTTCAACGATACTCGTTCTCCGTTGGCTACATTCATCACGGAGCCAATACCAGTTGCCGTCTGCGCCGCACGGATATTAGCGTTGACGACATTTGCGATGTAGGTAAAATCGCGGGTCTGCTCACCATCGCCGTAGATCACGGGTGTCTGACCCTTCATCAGAGAATCGATGAACCGCGAGATGACCCCCGAGTATGCGGAGGAGGGATCCTGTCTCGGACCGAAGACATTGAAATACCGGAGACAAAGAGTTTCAATGGCGTAGACATTGCTGAAAACGCGACAGTAGTATTCGCCCATCAGCTTCGCCGCGGCATATGGAGATAACGGGTCGGGACTCATCGTCTCCACCTTCGGGAGCGTAGGCTGATCACCGTATGCCGAGCTCGACGCCGCGTATATGATCCGGCGAACCCCGACTTCCTTGGCCTTGTTCAAGAGGTTGAACGTTGCATTGACGCACGCGTCGTGCGTCTCCTTTGGATTGTCGACAGACCTAGGCACGCTTGGCAAAGCGGCCTGGTGAAAGACGACCTCGACATCTCGAAGCGACTGCCGAAGGCTTTCGTCATCGTTCAGATCCCCTTCGATAAAATCGAATGTGCCCGAGATCTCTTCCAGATTTTCGCGATGTCCAGTCGCGAAATTATCGATGATGGTCACCTTTGCACCTTGTCGGATCAATTCGTCCGCAAGATTTGAGCCAATGAACCCGGCTCCGCCTGTAACGAGGACACGTGTCGTAAGGGGCATAGTCTATCTCGGTCGCAGGGAAGTTAGCCGCGGCGGCTACCGACCGACTCCGACATATTGGAATCCCATCTCCCGCATGTCGCGAGGTTCGTAGATGTTTCGAAGGTCCGCGATCCTCGGGGCACTCAGCAACTGCTTTACCTTCTCCATGTCGAGAGCTCGGAACTGATTCCATTCGGTAATTATTACGAGTGCATCGGCTCCGGTGATCGCGTCATACTCGTCGGTGGCATATTCGAGACCCGTAATGAAATGCTTCGCTTCGTCCATAGCGACCGGATCGAAAGCCCTCACGGTGGCACCGCGCTCGATCATGGTGTGGATGATACCTATGGCCGGTGACTCCCGCATGTCGTCAGTTTCCGGTTTGAAAGAAAGCCCGAGAACACCGATCTTCTTTCCGTCAAGGCCGCCGACAAGAGCTTCGATCTTCGGGATCATCGCATCACGTTGGCGTTCGTTCGCGTCGATGACCGCATCGACAATTCTTGTCTCGACCCCAAACTCGTCCGCGACAGTAGTGAGCGCTCGCGTGTCTTTTGGAAAGCACGAGCCTCCATATCCCGGGCCAGGGTGTAAGAACTTCCGTCCGATGCGATTGTCCATACCCATCCCTCGTGCGACATCGTGGACGTCACAGCCAATGGCATCGCACAAATTTGCGATTTCGTTGATGAAAGTAATTTTGGTTGCAAGGAACGCATTAGCCGCGTACTTGATGAGCTCGGCTGCTTCGAGCGAGGTTATGACGATCGGCGTCTCGATAAGATAGAGAGGCCGGTAAAGAGCCTTCATAACGTCGATCGCTTCGTCCTCGTTACTCCCGATCACCACCCGATCCGGCCGCATGAAATCATCTATCGCTGCTCCCTCGCGAAGAAACTCGGGGTTTGAGGCCACACCGAAGGTGGTATCGACCTTCAGGTTCTCCGAGACGAACTCGCGGAGCCATTTTCCCGTCCCGATCGGAACCGTTGACTTGGTAACGAGAACTTTATAACCGTTCATCGCCTCGGCGACATCCTTGGCTGCCTGCCTGTAAAAGCTCATGTCGGGCGCCCCATCTTCCTGAGGAGGGGTTCCAACGGCGAGGAATACGACCTGAGCAGGTTCCACGGCCGATCTGATATCGGTGGTAAAGTGAAGGCGGCCGTCCTTTACGTTCTTCTCGACGATCTGATCGAGGCCCGGTTCGTAGATCGGGATGACGCCTCGATTGAGTTTCTCGATCTTGGTTGTATCGACATCAACGCAAGTCACGTCAACGCCAAATTCTGCAAAACATGCACCGGTGACTAAACCTACGTAACCGGTCCCAATAACTGCGATATGCATAATTAAAAAAAAGGAATAAGACGACGGATTAGTAAAACATAAAGACTACAAATTTAGTTCTCGTCGTTCAAGCGGAAAAAAGCACAAAACTATGCGGGTCACATTTTGACGTGACCCGCAATAGTTACAAAAGCTTAGTTTTGCTTAGGAGGTTGTTACCGACTCGGACTAATGATGATTACACCACCATCCGGATCCGTGTTATTCGAACCGCCTAAGAGAATAGCGGCACCCGCAACGCCAGCAGCCAAGAGGATGAGCCAGGGCCATCCAGCGACGCGAACCGGAGGAGCCGAATCGGGACGCAGGCAAGGCTTGCAGCCCGTCTGCGAAAGGTTTCCTGCCGTCGCGTTAGTTCCGGCAGCGATCTGTTTGTCAGACGAGCCTTCGCGCATCGTGACAAGGCCGGATGTCGTGTCAACGTGAGTATGTGAGCATTCGACCTCGACCGTGAAATTGTCGGCCTGGCCGGAATCAGCGATCACAGTTGCATCTTTTGTGGTTATCGTAGTGGCAACACCTGCAGCATTAGCCACGCGAGTTTTACCGGACGAAAGAATGCCAACGATGCTGGAATCCGTGAAGTTGAGAACAATACTCGAGTCTGCGAGAACCTCGATACGTCCTGTCTTGCCAAGGCTGATGATTGCACTCGAATCCGATCCAGTCACAATAGTGCTGCCCGAAATGATGGTGGAATTCGAGACTGTAGTCTGACCGTTCACGGATACTTGTCCAGTAACGGTTATTTCCCCCGTAAGATCTTTTGTTGCTGCGAGTCCAACCATTGAGTACACACAAAGCACTGCCGCGGCAGTGAACGATGTGGTAATTTTACGAAAACTATTTTTGCGGAGCATCTGATTTAATTTCCTCCTGTCACAATCCTTCATAAGAAATAACCTTTCGCGGGCGGTGACGCCTGCATTATAGAAAGGTCGCAAGCTCTACCGAGTAGGGCTGATAACGGTACCGCCGCCGCCGATTTCAATGTCATTATCTTTGAGAGCGGTCCAAAGAATAACCACGGAGGCTCCTCCGAACACTGCGGCCCAGATCCACCACGCAGCTCCCGCATCGTCATCGTCGTCATCGTCATCATCCTGGAGTTTTCCGGATGCAGAAACCGACTGACCAGCCGCCAACTGAACAATTTTACCGTCAAGGGTCTTGATGGATATTTTATCTGATGTCCCGAGAACAGAAACCGTGCCCGAAGCTAGATCGCCTGAAACGCCTGCTTCGTCGAAGGTGAGGTTCAGAACAGTCGACGGAGCGAGTTCCACCTTCCCCAATTTACCAAGATTTATAAGAGCAGTAGAGCCCTCCGAAGTAGTGATCGTACTAGCGGAAAAAACCGAGCGTCCGCTTTTTGAGGCTTCACCGTTAACCAAAACAAACGGGGCTTCACCTTTTCCGGAAACGGTAAGTTCACCGGCCACTTTTCGCGGGCCAGCCAATGCAACCATTGAGTAAGTCGCGAGTATCGCAACACATAAGCACATAGAAAGTGCCTTGCGAATCCACAGTTTGCTATTCATATCTCTCCTCTATATCGCCCAAAATCAATAATTTCAAAAAAATTCAAACCTTTCAATGTTTTACACGAGTCAAGGGTTGATGTCAATAAAAACGGCCCTTGCGGAGTAAAAACTAGAAAAAGAACACGCGGCTTTGCTTAGGAACTACGTAAGCTTAGATTTGATGGATATTTATATCACAGATCCACGAAAGGTTTAAAGGGATTTTTGGAAATTTTTTAACGAAGCGTGGGGGTGTTCGTTACTGGCCTCGAATTAGTCCGAAGGGACGGATCTACGACCCCAAAAAGGAAGTGCCCGCTGAGTTGGCCCATTGCTGACGCACATGAATTTTGATTTAATTGTGTCCTTACTAAACGTCGAATAGAAAGGAGAAAACTAATGAGGTTTTTTGTCCCGATCTTGTCTCTGCTCTTGATGTTCCTCGGCGGGTGCTCACCACCCCAAGGGGCCGGAAATGGGAGCTCTAATGCAACTACTGCAGTAGCTAATGGAGGTCCGGACGCCACGAAGCGGATCAAAATAGGTTTCGCGATGGCGACTGTAAAAGAGGAGCGGTGGCAACGTGACCGTGATGCGTTTGAGGCACACTGTAAGTCGATGAATGTTGAGTGCGTCGTGACCGTCGCTGACAATAATTCTAGCCGCCAAGCGAACGATGTCGACAATCTATTGACGCAGGGCGTAGACGTGCTTGTCATTGCACCGCAGGAAGCCACTGAGGCGGCCGCAATGGTCGATAAGGCAAAGGCCCAGAACGTCCCCGTAATTAGCTATGACCGGTTGATAAACTCTGAAAAGATAGACCTTTACATCTCCCACCAAGTGCCGGTGATCGGACGAAAAATCGCAGAATACGCATTCCAAAAGGTGCCCAAGGGAAATTACGTGATGGTGTATGGGGCGTCCACTGACAACAATGCGCACATCATGCAGAAGGAACAGCTTGCGGTTCTCCAGCCGGCAATAGATCGTGGCGATATTAAGATCGTGGCGGACCAGTTCATCACTGATTGGAAGAACGATCTCGCCCTCAATTTCGCCGAGAACAGTCTTACCAAGGAGAATGACAACATCCAGGCATTCGTCGTCTCAAACGACGGAATGGCGGGTGGTGTGATCTCCGCTCTGGCCAAGAAAGGGCTTACTGGTAAAGTCCTCGTCACCGGACAGGATGCGGGATTAGAGGCTCTCCAAAACATTGCCGACGGGAAGCAGTCGATGACCGTCTACAAGCCGATCGTTCCACTCGCAAGCCAGGCTGTTGAAGCAGCGATCAAACTCGCGAAGAAAGAGTCACTCACGACGACACCTTTCAAGAACGACAGACTCAACGGCAAGGAAGTACCCGCGATCCTCCTCGAAGTTACCGTTGTGGACAAGCAGAATCTTATGGACACCGTTATCAAGGATGGTTACGCCAAGTTTGATGACGTTTACAAGAACGTTCCGGAGGGAGACCGGCCTAAGAGGCCGTAAACGGTCAGACGAGAATGAGCGAGAATAGTTACGTGCTGGCTGCTGATGTAGGTGGCACGAACCTCAGAGTCGCCGGGGTTACCAGCGACGGAAATATAATCCACCAGATTTCTGCGGATACTCCTCAGACCGGCTCTGCCGACGATCTGACTGACTCGATCGTACGGAACGCAGAGTCGTGTGTCACCGCGATTGGCGGGTCACCACAGGCTTTCGGCCTGGCTATCGCAGCTCTTATTAATACGCGCGAAGGCCGTGTTATTGCGTCGCCAAACCTACCGGAGTTGGACGGCCTTGAGCTCGGTCCTATTGTCTCTTCCAGACTAAAGATCCCGGTGCTGCTTGAAAATGACGCGACCGCGGCCGGCATCGGTGAGCAGTGGCTCGGGGCGTCAAAGCATGTCGGCAACTCCATTTTCGTGACGATCGGTACTGGAATCGGAGGTGGGCTGATACTTGATGGTCGGCCGTATCGAGGTGCCGACGGGACCGCGGGTGAGATCGGACACATCGTTGTGAAACCGGGCGGGGCCGAGTGCGGATGCGGCAGCCGAGGGTGCGTCGAACAATACGCGTCCGCGACGGCTCTGGTCAGGATCGCGAGGGAATTGATCGATCGCGACGGGCCGATTACCGCATATCAGGATGACGTTCCACTCACCGCGAAAAGGATTTATGAACTGGCGGTGGAAGGTGAGGCATTTGCGATCGAGGCGTTCCGCGTCATGGGTCGATATCTCGGAATCGCTCTCGGCGATCTTATCGACGTTCTGAATCCTGAAATGATCGTGATCGGCGGCGGCGGTGCCGGCGGCTGGGACTTTTTCATTGAGGCGGCTCAGTCGGCAATTCAGGACAACGCGTTTAAGCATCCAGCGGGACGCGTAAAACTCGTTCGAGCGTCATTGGGGAGTGCTGCGGGGATCCTTGGTGCAGCGAAGGTCGCTGTCGACCAAGCCGGCGCATCATGACCCCCGAGTTCGTTGATGACATGACCGCGTAGCTTTTCGGGTGTAGCTTGTCTTAGTAGACCGCTTTGTTATATACTCTCGTTTTCCTGCAATGCGTGGGACGTGTTGGGTGGGTTTCGTGCCCACTTTTTATTTTGGTTTTAAAGCGATGCAGCGGGACCCGATTACCGAAAGAATTGACAAGATTGCTGCCGAGGCGGCGAAAGAGAACAGCGTCGAATTTGTTCACGCCGAGACCGTAGGGAGCAAGCGGAACATGACGGTCCGCATCTATATTGATAAAACGGGCGGGGTCACGATCGAAGACTGTTCTCTGGTTTCGCGAGCGATCGAAGCTGCGATCGATGCGGAGGATTTTATTCCGGCATCGTACGTTCTAGAGGTTTCTTCGCCGGGAATTGAGCGGCCGTTATTTTCTGTTCAGGACTTTGAAAAGAATATCGGTAAGAAGGCGAAAGTTAAGGCGGTCGAGTCGATCAACGGTCAGGCTAATTTTAACGGTCGAATAATCGCAGTCGAAGGCTCGGAGATAGTGTTCGACGACAAAACGAACGGTTCGGTTCGCATTCCCTTTGAAAAGGTAGAAAAGGCAAATCTGAGGGTCGATCTTACGGAAGAGTTTAAGAAAAAGCGGTAGCCGACGGAACGGCTGACGTGGTTGGACGTTATGACATCATCGATTGGACAGAGTATTGAAGCACTGTGTACGGAACAAGGGCTTGATCGTGACATGGTGATCGAAGCCATGAAAGATGCGGTGAAAGCCGCGGCTCGCAAGCAGTTCAGAACGCAGGACAAGACCGGCGATAACATTCAGGTCGACTGGAACAATGAAGAGGGTGTGATCGAGATCTCGCTCCAGAAGACGGTGGTCGAAGAAGTGGAAAACGATTCGGCCGAATTGTCGCTTGTCGATGCACAGGAAATGGCGGGCGACGAGATCGAGATCGGCGACATGCTTCAGATCCCGCTTCCTCAGGAAGAAATGGGTCGTATCGCGGCTCAAACCGCGAAACAGATACTAGTTCAGAAGGTTCGAGAAGCGATTCGCGAGAAAGTTTACGAGGAATACATCGACCGCAAGTCCGAATTGATAAACGGCACCGTGAAGCGATTCGAGCGGGGCGACATGATCATCGATCTTGGGAACAATCTCGAGGCGATCTTGCCAAAGCGCGAGCAATCGCGAGGCGAAATGTGGAACCAGGGCGAACGTATTCGCGTCGCGATCGTGGATGTTACTAAGGATCAGAAGGGCCAGCAGATAAGAGTTTCACGAGCATCATCCGAATTGGTCAAGCGATTGTTCGAGATGGAAGTACCCGAGATCTACGACGATACTGTCGTGATCAAATCGGCCGTTCGCGAGCCCGGCGACCGCGCGAAGATCGCAGTCGCGTCGAACGAAAAGGACGTCGATCCGGTGGGAGCCTGCGTGGGTATGAAGGGTTCGCGCGTTCAATCGATCATCAAAGAGCTGCGCGGTGAAAAGATCGACATCATTGAATGGTCGGATGAGCCGTCGGTGTTTGCTGCAAACGCCCTGTCCCCCGCGAAAGTGTCACAGGTCCGGATCACGGATATTAACAAGCGGAAGATGGAAGTCATCGTTGCCGAAGACCAACTAAGTCTTGCGATCGGTAAGAAAGGGCAGAACGTCCGCCTGGCGACGAGGCTCGTCGGTTGGGATATCGACATCGTCAGTGAAGAGAAGCTGAAGAAGGAGATCGCTCTGCAGATGGGCAAGATGATGGCATCGGGCGAAGCGGTTCCGATATCGGCGCTTGAAGGTGTTTCGCCAAGTCAGGCGGAGACGCTCGCTGAGAAAGGTATTGAAGATGTCGAAGCTCTCGCTGTTACGACCGTCGATGACCTCGTCGAGTATCTCGACGTGAGTTTGGACGAAGCTGAATCGATAATCACATCGGCAAAGGCGATCGTCGAAGCCCGTAATCTGGAAGTTGATCCGCCGGCTGAAGATGAGGCAGCGGCAGAAGTCGATGCTGTCGACGGGGAAGTCGCTGCTGTAGACGCTGATGCCGCGAACGAAAGTGGTGAGGCTTCGAAACCCACCGCTAACGACGAGACGATTGCTGCCGACGAAGAACCCGCCGCTTCGGAAAACGAATCAGCGGCCGACGGCGAACAGACGCCTGAAGAGACTCCAGTCACCGCCGAGGCGCCGACGGAAGAAATTCCGACAGACGAACCGGCCGCGGATAGTGCTGAGGAAGCGACGGCAGGAAGTGACGACGTTGCATCGGACGAAACCGAGAACCCAAAAGAAGTGTGATCGCTTCTGTAATGTGACGGCTGCCTGACTTTGGTTTGAGAAAATTATGCCTGTTGGTAAGAAAATCCGGATCTACGACCTTGCGCGAGAGATCAAACAAGATGCTAAGCGCGTAATGGAAGATCTGCGTCGCGAAGGTGCCGATGTCAGCGTGCCTTCGAATTCGGTCAGTGCTGAGTTGGCGGATAAAGTACGTCTGAAGTACTTCCCGAAAACGGAAGCCGCGCCGAAGCGAGCCATCAAGATCATCAAGGCCTCTAAGAAGGTTGAATCCGAAACGCAGTCCGACGAGGCTGAACATGCCGACGAAATAGTCGAACCTGTTGAAGCCCCCGAGCCTGTTGTCGAAGTGCCGGTGGATGATCCGGAAACTGTAGCGACGCCGTCTGTGCGGAAGGTCTTGAAGAAGAGGCCGGTCGTTGAGCCGGTTGCGGAGGCCGAACCGGTTCCGTCACTTGAGGCTGAGCCAGCGACGTTTGAGGTCGAGGCCGAACTTCCGGTCGTGGAGGCCGAAGCTCAAACCGACGCGATCGACGAGGCGGCAACCCCGGCGCGAGTTTTACGACCCGGTGGTACGCAGATAAAGCAACTGACGCTCACGCGTGATGCGCTAAGCAAGGGAGTAAAGCCCGGTGAGAGAGTCGTATCGGAGGCTCCAGTCAGGACAGGCAAATTAGATCCGGAGCGAGCCACGGCTGGTGGCCGACGAACCGAGCTACGCGGCACTCCCGGTGAAACTTCTACACCACAATTGAATTACACTCCGCCCGCTGACAATCGTCGCCGACCCGGTCGTTCGGGCGGACGCAAGGGCAAAGGTGCGGATCGTAGCGGACGTTTTGCGGAACGCGATCAGGATCAGCCACGTCTGCGAACCATCGAAGAGCGCGTGCTCGATCAGGTCGGCGCTCGTGAGGCTGGTGCGGCAAAGCAGGTCCGGCTTGTTGAAGGGGCAACCGTCCGTGAATTCGCCGAGGCTCTCGGGATCACCCCGCGTGACATCGTGCAGCTGCTTATTAAACGCGGCGTGTTCGCAACGCTAAATCAACCAATCGCCGAAAAGATGGCGATCGAAATGGGAATCGACTTCGGCTACGACCTGAGCTTTGTTCCGTTCGAAGAGATGGTCGTCGAGGAGGAGTTTGAAGAGCTCATCGCAGCCGACGCCGACGATACAGAAGAGTCGCGTGCCCCGGTCGTCACGGTTATGGGACACGTCGACCACGGAAAGACCTCGCTGCTTGACGCGATCCGTTCAGAGCGGGTTGCCGAAGGTGAAGCCGGCGGTATCACGCAGCATATCGGAGCTTACAGCGTCTTCGTAACGAACCCGGATGATCCGAGCACGAAGCGTCGCGTTGTCTTCCTCGATACCCCGGGTCACGAAGCGTTTACGATGATGCGTGCACGCGGTGCGAAAGCGACCGACGTTGTAATTCTTGTAGTTGCGGCAGACGACGGCGTGATGCCGCAGACGATCGAAGCCGTCGAGCACTCGAAGGCGGCCGGAGTTCCCATGATCGTCGCGATCAATAAGATCGATAAACCCGACGCCAATCCCGACAAGGTAAAGCAGGGTCTCGCAGGCCTTGGTCTGCAGCCGGTCGATTGGGGTGGCGATGTCGAGATGGTGGCGGTCTCGGCGAAGAAACGTGAGGGACTGGATACGCTCCTCGAAACTGTTTTGCTTCAGGCAGATATTTTGGATCTGAAAGCGAGCCCGACCCGGCGAGCATCGGGTGTTGTTCTCGAAGCGAAGCTCGATAAGGGACGCGGTTCGGTCGCGACTATCCTAGTCCAGCAGGGAACGATGCGTGTCGGCGATCCCTTCATTGCGGGACAATTTTACGGCAAGGTTCGCGCGATGTTCTCCGACACGGGAGCGGCGATCGCCGAAGCACCACCGGCAACACCGGTCGAGGTTCTGGGACTTCAGGGTGTGCCGCAAGCCGGCGATGCGATCCAGGTCGTGTCGGATATCGAACGCGCGCAGGACATCGCAAATCAGCGGCAGATGCACGCTCGACAGGCCGCGATGATCAAGACGACGAAGCGCGGTATCGAATCGCTTGGTCAGTCTGAGGTGAAAGAGCTGCTCGTTATCCTTAAGGCTGACGTACAGGGTTCGGTCGAGGTCCTCAAAGGTACGCTCGAGAAACTTTCAACCGAGAAAGTTAAGGTCCGCGTTATTCGGGCCGGCGTCGGTGCGATCGCGGAATCGGATGTACTTCTTGCTTCCGCGACCCAGGCGGACGATGCGTCCACCGCCGTCGTTATCATCGGTTTCAACGTGCGTCCCGAAGCTCGTGTCGGCGACGTTGCCAAACACGAGGATGTGGACATTCGGCTGCATTCGATCATCTACAAGGTCGAAGAAGAAATTCGCGCGGCAATGATCGGAATGCTCGACGCGATCGAGAAGGAAGTCATCCTTGGCAAAGCATTGGTCCAGGAAGTATTCAAGGTTTCGAAGATCGGCACCATTGCCGGGTGCCGTGTCACGGACGGTTTGATCCGTCGCCAGGCTAAGGCTCGTTTGATTCGCGATGGTGTAGTGGCTTGGACCGGCGACATCGCCTCGCTGAAACGATTCAAGGACGATACGAACGAGGTCAAACAGGGTTTCGAATGCGGTATAAGCCTCGTGAATTTCAACGACCTGAAGGTGGATGATGAGATCGAGGCGTACATGATCGAGAGTATAGCGGCAACGGAACTTTAGGGTAGTTGATAACGGATAGTTGATAGTTGATGATTCAAAACCGGGTTCTCACAAACTATCCATTGTCCACTATCAACTATGCACTTTTTATGCGTCGACCGGAGAGACTAGCTGAGCAGTTGCGGGAGGAGATCGCGGAGGTCGTGGGTTTTGAACTCGACGACCCGCGGATCCAGATCGCCACGGTCACCGATGTCAAAGTCTCCGACGATCTTCGGGACGCAAAAGTTTATGTTCTGGTCAACGGGACCGAGGAAGAGATCAAGAGCGCGCTGAAGGCGCTCCAGAACGCCGCGACATTTGTTCGGCAGCAAGTTGCGATGAACCTGAGTATGCGGTTTGCTCCGCTATTGAACTTTGTTCGCGACACAGCCGAAGAGAACGCATCGCGGGTCACAACGATCCTGACGGATCTGACGAGCAAGGGCGAATTAACTGAGAAGGAAGATAACAATGGATAGTTGATAATTGATAGTGGACAGTTCTCGTAACTATCAACTATCAACTATCAACTGTTCACTATTGAAAGAGTGTTAAGTCAAGTAGTTGAGTTAATTGAAAACAAGAGTAGGTTTGGCATCACGACGCACATCAAGCCCGATGGCGACGGCGTCGGGTCGTCGCTGGGACTGTGTTGGCTGCTGCGTTCGCTGGGTAAGTCGGCTGAGGTGATCGTTCGCGGCGATATCCCTGTCTCTTATCGAAGCCTTCCCGGAGCTGATGAGATCCGCGACGTCGAAACTGTCGGTAAAGATTACGACGCGGTCTTTATCATCGAATGCTCCGACCTCGAACGGCCCGGCATCAAGGGTCTCGAAGATCAATTCACCGTAAACATCGATCATCATGCGACGAGTGCGCATTTCGGGACGATCAATTGGATCGACTCGACCGCATCGGCCGTCGGGGAAATGATCTATAACCTGTGTAAGGCGATCGGCGGGCGCGTTACGCGCGAGATCGCCGAGTGCGTCTACATGGCCCTGGTCACGGACACCGGATCATTTCATTTTTCCAATACCACAGATCGGACGCTCAAAGTCGCATCCGAGCTTATCAAGGCCGGCGCAAAACCGGCGACGATCTCCGAGGCCGTCTATAATAACTATCCGTGGTCGCGTATAGAACTGATGCGGCAAGTGCTCGCGACAGTTCGGCGCGATGAGAGCGGAAAGGTCGCGATACTTCGACAGACTCTGGAGATGCGGAAGCTGGCTGAAGCGGTTGACGGTGATAACAACGGATTTGTAAACATCCCGCTGGCGGCACGAGAGGTGCTCGCGGTCGTTTATATGCGCGAGGTCGGAGCCGACGAGTATCGCGTCAGTCTAAGATCGAAAGGCGACATCAACGTCGCCAAGGTCGCCGAAAAATTCGGCGGCGGCGGGCACCGTAACGCGGCGGGTCTTCGAGTCGAAGGCGACTGGAACCAGAAAGAAATAGAGCTCGTGGCCGCGGTTTCCGAAGCAGTGGAGAATGCAGAAGCGACCTGGGCAGGCGACATCACGGTTACGCCGGACGTCCTTTAGTTTCTGCCTTCGTAACGCGCGAAAACCAACACCGCAGGGCTCGTAGTTTCTTGAGTGTTCTTTCGCGGGCAATCATCAAATGGTCGACTCAAAGGAAAAGCGTTACAAGTGGCGTCGCGAAGAATATCGCGAGAACACGAAAGGCCTGTTAATGGTGAACACAGGCGACGGGAAGGGCAAGACTACTGCTGCGCTGGGTGTGCTCGTTCGGGCCGCTGGACGCGGAATGAAATGCTGCCTGATCCAGTTCATGAAATCCAAGACGGATCGTTACGGTGAGCACGAGTCGCTTGAAAAACTCGGCGTCGAGATCCATACGATGGGTGACGGATTCACGTGGGACACGAAAGATCCGGCGCAGGATATCAAAACGTCGGAAGAGACCTGGGCACTTTGTGTCGAAAAGTTGAGAAGTGAAGATTACGAGCTGCTTGTATTCGACGAGATCGTTTATGTGCTCGATTATAAATTTCTCAGCACTGAAAAAGTGCTCGATGAGGTTACGGCAGCGCGGGAAAAACAGCCTCACCTTCACGTCATTATGACCGGTCGGAATGCTCCGCCTGAACTGGTCCAAGCAGCAGATCTGGTCACGGAGATGCGTGAAATAAAGCATCCCTTCCAGGCCGGAATCTACGCTCAGCAGGGAATCGAGTTTTAGTTTCAAGAAACGCCCTTCCTTGTTTAGGAGGGGTGGCAGCCGCTTCGGCTGACGGGGTGGTAGTTCAACTCAAAACTCCCCTCCTTGTTTAGCAGCGGTGGCAGCCGCTTCGGCTGACGGGGTGGTAGTTCTGTAATCTGATTCTTCTTAACCGCGCACTGCATGGCGCCCCTCCTAAACATGGAGGGGAGTTCAAACGGGAGACCCTGCAAACATGAAATCAACCGTCGAAAAGCGAGAGCCTAACGGAATCCTCGACTACGTCTCGCTCGCCATCACAACATGCGGCGTCGGTTATCTTCCCCTCGCCCCGGGAACGTACGGATCGCTTCTCGCGGTTGGGTTCTACGTTCTGCTTGCCTCCACGTTTAGTTCGGTTCGTTATACTGCTTCGTTCGAAGCTCCGGAGTTTCTCGTAGCGGCGATCCACGCCGTGATCCTTCTTGCTCTGCTGATCTATATTCTAGTCGGCATCTGGGCCGCAACGCGATCGGTCGAACTGCTCGGGAACACGGATGCGCCGCAAGCCGTAGTCGATGAGGTCATCGGCCAGTTCATCGTTTTTCTTTTTATCCCATTCACGACGTCATGGCTGCTGATCGGGATGGCGTTTCTTTTGTTCCGACTGTTCGACATCTGGAAACCATATCCCATAGACTCACTGCAAAACCTGCCCGGAGGGATCGGTGTCTGTGCCGATGATATGTTGGCCGGCGTATATGCGGGAGTTTGCCTCTCGATCATCTACGCGGTAATTTTGTACTTATGACGGTCCATGTTCTACCAGGCGATGCCCAGATCGAAGAATTCGCGAAAACCGGTCTCAAAGGTGAGGTTGTCGTTTGTCGGGAGGCACTGGTGGATGGCGACGTCCGTGCAAGCGACCTTGAAGAATTTTGGACTGTCCGCGAAGAATTTCTTTCGAGAACCTACCCTGAATCCGAAGGAGACTATCGCCAGAGGGTTGCCGCCGAATTTGAAAATCTTATACGCCTTTCAAGCACGGGCGCGGTAAATCTTTGGTTCGAATACGAGCTTTTTTGCCAGGTCAATATGTGGTTTTGTGTCTGGCTGCTCCGCGATACGAAATCTGAGCTGTATCGTGTGGCACCGATATTTCAGCTGAAGGAACATACCTGGCGCGGCTTCGGAGGTTTGACGGCCGACGATCTAAAAGAGTGTTACGACGAACGACTCAAATTCACCGAGGCGGATATAGCACTCGGTGCAGAGCTCTGGACCGCTTTCCAAAACCGGGATCACGCGCGTCTACAGGAACTTTCAAAAACGGAATCAGCTTGCTTTCCGTATCTCGAAGAGGCCTGCCAGGCCGAGATCGAGAAAGAAACTCGTCCGAAGGAAGTGTTGAGAGAATTACGACGATCCGGCATCGACGATTTGGATCAGATGTTCGCCGCGTTTCGCGAGCAGGCCGGAGTCTATGGTTTCGGAGACACTCAAGTGAAGAAGATCCTGAATGAGATCTAGTCCTTTGGTCGTTCCGGAGGCTCGGTGACTGTCGCCTCTTCGCCCTGAAATATCCAGCCCCGCCGCCAGAAGTAAAAAAGCAGAATGATTGTCACTGCGACCATTATCCCAAGTGTCAGAAAATATCCGTGCTGCGTTTTGAGCTCGGGCATATTCTCGAAGTTCATCCCGTAAATACCGGCTATCAGCGATAGCGGCAGGATGATCGACGAAAGGACGGCAAGCGTTTTCATCACGTCATTCGTCTTGGTTGCAATGACTGAGAAATGGATGTCGAACAGACCGCCTACGAGATCGCGGTAATTTTCGGCAAGGTCGGAAATGCGCTGCAAATGGTCATGGACGTCGCGAAAGAACGGCAGGTCGTTTTGCGGGATCTGCGGAAACTCACCGTGCGACATCCGATATAGTACGTCCAGTTGTCGAGCCGATATCCTCCGCAGACGGGCGACGCTCCGGCGCAGGTCCATCAGCTCCTGCAGGATCGTATTCCCGCTTTTCAATTTGAGCACCCGGTCCTCGAGCTTGGTGATCGCTTCGTCAAAGTCGTCGACCATCGGCATATACAGGTCAACCAGTTGATCGAGGATCTGGTGGAGCAAATACGGGGCTCCACGCTGGCAGACAAACGTGCTGCTTCGTATCTGCTGTTTGACGACTTTTATACTCCGGAACCGTTCCTTGTGAAACGTGACAACATAGTTCTCGCCGAGATATCCGTCGAGCTCTTTAGTCACGAAATTGGATGAGGTTGTCTCGTCGGGCTTCACGCCGTGGACGATGAAATAAAGGTAATCGGGATACGCCTCAATCTTTGGCTGGTTACGCGTTTCAACAGCGTCCTCTATCGTCAGGTGATGAAACTTGAAGATGCTTGACAGTATATCGGTCGCCTGCTCGACCTGCTCGGGCGTCTCGCCCAGCATATCTACCCATACGACGTTGCTTTTATCAGCGAGAAGCTTTGGAAGGTCATCAGGTGTGAACCCTTCTTCGACGGCCTCGCTGCCCTTCCTGTAGACAAAGATTTCCATATTCTCGCCGATTATACATAGCTCAAGCCGTGTCACGGTAATGAGCTCGAGCGTTCCGAATGTTCTACTGTCACGACGAAGCTACTTTGCAGAATCGTTGTTGCAATTCCAACCAAGCCTCGCCAAACTTACATTTGATCATCAGTTATGACCAATTCCGATGTAACCCTCCGGGTCGATAATGTAACAAAAAGATTTGGCGATTTTACCGCCGTGGAGGATCTGAGTTTCGAGGTGCGCTCGGGGCGCGTGTTCGGATTCCTTGGACCGAACGGCGCCGGCAAGACTACCACTATCCGGATGATAGTCGGCATCACCGCACCGGACGAAGGAGCGATCGAGCTCTTTGGACAGAAGATGTCCTCCGCACTTCAGGATCGTATAGGATATCTGCCGGAAGAACGCGGGCTGTACAAGAAGGTGCGGATCGCCGATCAGCTGCGATATTTCGCGGCGCTAAAAGGAATGTCCGCCGGACACGCCGAGACGCGAATGGATTTCTGGCTTGATCGAATGGGACTCAGTGAATGGAAAAAGAAAAAGACGACCGACCTCTCGAAAGGAATGCAGCAGAAGGTCCAGTTCATCTCGACTGTGCTGCATGACCCTGACCTGCTCATCCTCGACGAACCGTTTTCAGGATTGGATCCGATAAACGTCGAGTTCTTGATTGAAGTTATTTCAGAATTTAAGACCCAGGACAAGACGATAATTTTTTCGACGCATCTCATGGAGACCGCAGAAAAACTCTGCAGCGACATACTTGTTATCAACAAATCGCGAAAGGTCATTGGCGGGAGCCTGCGGGAGGTGAAGGAAAGCTACGGAAGGAATCTGCTCGCGCTCCGAGTAACAGGCGGAGACCATATACTGGCCGACGGAACGATCGTTGCGAAATCGACTATGCATGCGGATGAAACGATCGTCCATCTCACGGACGGGACCGATCCTCAGGTCCTGCTCCGAAGGCTCGTCGAGGCGGGAGCGATCGTCTCCAAATTCGAGAAAGTTGAAGCAAGTTTGAACGATATATTCATAGACAAGATCCGGGGCAATGCAATCAGTGAAGTGCAGCAATGAAAAAGTTCTTAGCCGTCGTAAAGCACGAGTATAGAAAGGTCGTCCTGAAGTGGTCGTTCCTGATCGGAACTTTGCTGCTGCCATTTCTCGCTGCATGTTTCGCCGTTGTGCCCGCCCTGATTTTTTCGATCAAGGGCGAACCGACTCGTATCGTCGTCGTGGACCCGACCGGCAAGATCGAGCCGCGTCTAAAGGCGAATCTATCGGCCGGCAAGATGGAAGCCAGGGCCAGGAAAGCCGCCGAGAAATCGCTGAAAGATCTTTCGCCTTCGCAGGAAGAACAAATAAAAAGGGGGACCGAGCAATTTGCCACCGGCTTCGAATTTATCCCATATGAAAAGGGAAGCGGGAACATAAGCGGTTCTGACTTTGAAGCGGTCCGCCGCGAGCTGGCGGAACGAATTGCGCTTGGAGAGATCGACGCCTACCTCGTTGTGCCTGTCGACATAACTTCGCCGGATGCCGTATTCGAATTTCGATCACGAAAATCGGGAGACTTCGTGGTCAACGAAGCGTTCGAGGAGGCACTTAACGACTCCGTTCGATCGGAACGGCTGGCCGACGCGAACATTAGCGAGGAGCGGCTCGAGGAACTTGGACGACCGGTCACTTTCGATTCTAAGGGGATCGATGAGCGGGGAGAAGAGCGCGACGGCGGTGGAACATTTATAGCGTCGTTCATCATTGGCTTGATGATCTACATCACGCTTGCGATCTATGGACAGGCGATCATGGGCGCCGTGGTCGAAGAAAAAGAAACACGTATCGCTGAGATACTGTTTTCATCGGCTACGCCATTCACGCTGATGATGGGCAAACTCGTAGGAGTCGGCTTAGCGGGTCTTACGCAACTCGGTATCTGGGTCGCATCGGCGGCGACGATCATCAGCGTTGTTGCACTACAGACCGACCTGACCGCCATCACTGGTGCGATTCCAACGATCACGCCCCTGATGATCTTGTACTTCCTCATATTCTTTTTACTCGGCTTCTTCATCTACGCTTCGATATTCGCGCTCGTAGGTTCAATGGTGACCACCGTGCAGGAAGGCGGACAGTTTGCGTTTCCGCCGATCATGCTAATGCTCGTCGGGTTTTATTTTAGCTTCGCGGTTGTTCGCGATCCCGATTCCTCTCTCTCTTTCTGGGTCTCGATCGCCCCGTTCTTTGCGCCCATCACGATGCCGGTTCGAATACTCTCGCATACCCCTCCGTTCTGGCAGATCGCCCTCGCGTTCGTGCTGAACGCGATAGCAATCGCCGGTTTGATCTGGCTCGCCTCACGCGTCTATCGCATCGGCATGCTGATGTACGGAAAACGGGCGACGCTTCCCGAAGTTTGGAAATGGATCCGGCAGGTGTGACAAAGATGCTCGAGATCGAAAAAAAATATCGTTTGTCCGACGAGCGGCGATCCCTTATCGTCGCGGACCTTGAGGCTGCCGGTGCTGTTTTCGAGCGCGAGGACCACGAAGAGAATACGATCTACGCCGGCGGTGTACTCGCTGAAACCGTCGCCATAATTCGCATCCGCCGAACTGCGACGCATTCCTTGCTGACCTATAAACGCCGGATCGAAGATCAGTCTGAAGTTAAACAGCAGATCGAATATGAAACCGAGGTGTCGGACGCAGATGCGGCCGATAATATTGTTCGCGGTCTAAATTTGACGCCCAGACTCTTGTACGAAAAACGGCGCCGGATCTGGAAATTTCGAGATGTCGAGGTAGTAATTGACGAACTGCCTTTCGGTCTCTTTATGGAGATCGAGGGCTCGATCTCCTCGATAAAAGAAGTCGAAGTTTTGCTCGGCATCGAAGATCTCGAAACCGAGCCAGAGACGTATCCCCGCCTGACGGAACGTCTTGGAAGAGACGTCCGCGGCGTAATTGAGGCCCGGTTTTAGTTTGACTCCGGTGTAAGTTTTAGGATGTCCGCTATTAGCTTATCGGGCTCAAAGGGCTTCGTTGAGTAGATCTGAAATCCTGATTCGAGGGCCTTTTGTTTACTCTCGATCGTCGTAAAAGCACTCAGAGCGATAGCCGGGATAACCCCGCCGAGATTCGAGGGCAATTGCCGGATCCGTGCAAGTAGAGAATATCCGTCTTCGTCTGGCATCGCTAGGTCGGAGATTATAACGTCGGGTAGATGGTTTGCGTATCTTGACAACATCTCGAACGCCGCCTTCGCTGAATCGGCAGATGAAACTCCGGCCCCGGATTGCCGGAGAAAGAGCTCCAGTACTTCGCGCGAATCAGCATCATCCTCAATGATCAAGATCCGTTTATCCACCAACGGCTGTTGGCTCTGGATCGGTGTTTCATCCTCGGTGGGTTGAGCATTGGGCTTGGAATCGGTGAGCGGTAATGTCACAACGAACTCCGAACCCTTTCCCAGACCGTCGCTGAATGCTTCTACGATTCCACCATGCTTTACTACCAAAGCTTTCACGATCGAGAGCCCGAGCCCGAGACCTGTGTTCGCTCTAGCTTTGCCGATCTCACCCTGTGAGAACTGTCGAAAAATATTAGGAAGAGCCTCGGGCGTCATTCCCTGACCCGTATCCTTTACGTGGATCGCGACCGTTTCCGACGTCTTTTTGAGCTCGATCGAAACGCTGCCTCCGTCGGGCGTGAACTTGATAGCGTTTGAGATCAAGTTCGTCAGCACTTGCTGAAGTCGGCCTGCGTCACCAAAAACAACAACCTCATCGCAATCAGTAGAAAAAGAGAAATCGATATTATGAGCGTCCGCAGTCGGCTTCTGGGCTTGATACGCGACGCGAACGATCTCGCATACGTTGGTCGGATAAAACTCGAGCCGCAACTTTCCGGACGCGACGCGGGCGGAATCGACCAGATCATTTATGAGTTTGGTCTGCAGCCGGGCGCTCCGCTCGATAGTTTCCAACGCGTTCTTCCGGGTAGTCTCATCGACCGTTTTGGTCAAGAGGATCTTCGACCAGCCGAGGATCGCATTGAGCGGTGAACGAAGTTCATGAGAGACGAAGGCGAGGAAAAAATCCTTCGCCCGATTGGCTTCGACCGCCTCGTCGCGCGCGCGTTTCTCGCGGTCGTAAACTTTAGCGAGCTCATTGACGGCTAGTTTCTGCTCGGTAACTTTGCGCACGATCCCGGTCATCCAATTTGGCAGCCCCTGCGTGTCACTGATCGATTTACCCTCGGCGGATATCCAGTCGACGGTGCCGTCGGAGCGAACGACTCGAAACTCATCCTCATACGTGATCCCTTCGGCTTGGAGACGCTCGAAGAGCGCTTGGACGTATGAACGGTCTTCGGGATGGACGACAGTCAGAAAAGATTCAAAGGTGACGTCGTCAGACGCAGGCAGTCCTAGTAGCTTGTTGCATCGGGGAGTGGAGTATATCTTCGAACCGTCGATGTCCCAGTGCCAGAGTCCTATCCCCGCGTTCTCGGCTGCCCGCAACAATTGCTCTCTCTCGATCTCGTGCAGAGCCGCCGGGTCTTTTTCCGGTGAACATCGGGCATAGACAAAAATCTGGTCTTCGTCTGAGACGCGCAGAGGTTGAAAACACAGTTCGATAGGCACTTTCTCATCCGCACTGACACGAAAATGGACGGACAGATTCGAATCGTTTCCGGCGGCCGCCGTCGCGACCGCACCACTGACCAGGCGCGCGGTATTCTCCGACGATTGCCAGAATACGGTGTCGGAGAAACACTGTCCGACTAGCATTTCTACGTTCGTATTAGTTCGATCAAATAGCCGTCCGCGCAACTCGATAACCTGTCCCTTAAGATTGAGCGTGCCGAAAAAATCGAAGGCGCTGTCAAAGACAATCCGCGTTCGAGCGTCAAATTCCGTTGAACCGGGGGCGGACTGCGCCGCAACCTCTTCTTTTATTACCTGCATCGTGAATTACGGGGTTCGAGATCAAAAAAAGACCTCGCTATTACCTAACGAGGTCAGTCTACCAAAAAGCAGGAGCTACAACGAAGAAGCTTAAACCGCTCTTCGCCCAGTCAAAAGACGAATTACAAATACTACAACAGCGACCAAAAGAAGCAGGTGCAAGATTCCACCGAATGTATTACTAGTCACCAATCCGACCAGCCATAAAACCAGCAATAGAACAATAATAGTTTCCAACATTTCCCTAGTTCCTCCTTGTAATTTGTGCCGTAACAATCTCATTCCGACGGCATCTGCTAACTCAGTCTTCAATTCGTATGCCAAGATCCCGAACACCGAAATAACATCGAAAAGGAATTCAAATCGCCTCCGGGGGACATCGGTTGCTGTCGGTGAAGTATCAAATCGGTACGCCGGTAAATTGCTTTATTGCGTAATGTAAGCAGGATAATTTCGGTGTATGGATGCGATGCACCTAAGGCTGGAATTGCGAAGGATAAGTAGTGTTAATTACTGGTGTAAATGAAAGTTGGACAATTGGCATACTGATTGCCAAATCAGGCAACGGAAGTCTTTATCCTAAAAACTTGGGGGAGCATTTACGTGAACAGCGCGACCGAAAGCAAGGAGTTGAGCGCAGGGGGCTCGCCAGCTCCGCCGAGAAGCAAATTAAGATTGGTGTCACGGGTCGCTGCCAAGACTGACCCACTGCTCAGCCTTCCCATAGTCAGAATCTCAGTTTCCGATGACATGTATTCCGGAAAAAAAAAGGCAAGGAATATTAAAAAGCTTGCGTCTCTGGAAACGGCAGCCTCCGAATCGAACCCGATCCTAATTGCCGATTCACGGGTACGGTCGAGGACCGGTTTCACCGCAGCTGTTACGGGTCTTGTACTGGGCGGAATACTCATCTATGTTCTAGGCCGACGCAAGACGCGGACTCCTGACGAAGTTTGAATAAGTACGAACACGCCTCTTCGTGTTTGGTTTTGATACAATAAAGTTACCTGTAAATTAAAATCGGACTAGTCTAATAACTATGGCGAACAAAGCGCTTGTAATCGATGACGATAAGGTCACCCTTGAGCTACTGACCTTCCAACTTGAATCAGAAGGTTTTGAAGTAGTCACGGCGGAGAGCGGGAACTTCGGTCTTGACCTGATCAAGCAAAATGATTTCGATGTAATTTTGACCGACCTACATCTGCCTGATGTTAGCGGAATTGGTCTGGTGAAGAGTTCGAAAGAGATCGCACCCCAGACCGAGATCATCATGATCACCGGAGACGGTTCGAATGATAGAGCCATCGAGGCGACAAAGGCCGGTGCATTCTGGTACCTCGAAAAGCCGCTGGATTTCGATGAGTTATTTGAGCTGATCGGAAAGGCGGTTGAACGCAAGCGCCAGGCGGCGGAGATCATAGAGCTGCGCGGACGGTTGTCGAGTAAGACATCGTACGAGGGCATCATCGGCGGGGCGCGCTCGATGCAGAACATATACGAGATCATTGATAACGTCGCCGATTCCGAAGCCAACATATTGATTCTCGGTGAGTCGGGAACCGGTAAAGAGGTAATTGCGAACGCGATCCATTACAAAAGCATCAGGGCAAACAAGCCTTTCGTCAAAGTAAATTGTTCGGCATTGCCGAAGGACTTGATCGAGTCACAGCTTTTCGGACACATCAAGGGGTCCTTCACCGGAGCGAATGCAGACAAGGTCGGGTTTATCGGTCAGGCTCATGGCGGCAGCTTGTTGCTGGATGAGATCGGGGAAATGCCGGCAGATCTTCAGCCAAAACTGCTGAGGGTTTTGCAGGAGAAAGTGTATTACCGGGTTGGTAGTGACAAACCGCAGGAAGCCGACTTTCGACTCATATGTTCGACTAACCGTAATCCCTTCGATGCCATCAAAGATGGGAATCTTCGCGAAGATCTCTACTATCGTATAAACACGATCGAGATCGAGATTCCGCCTCTACGCGATCGGATGGAAGACGTTCCGATGCTTGCCGAACATTTTCTACAGATCTACGCGGACAAGTATAAAAAGCAGAGTACCCAGTTTAGCCAGAATGCCTACAATCAGATGCTCAACTACCACTGGCGCGGAAATGTCCGCGAGCTCGAGCATGTGATTGAACGGGCGGTCTTGCTTAGCCGCGGAGGACGGATCGAAAGCTTCGATCTACTACAAGCAAACGGAGCTGCCGTGAGCAGCGAATTTCCAACCATTCAGTTTACGGCCGCCGCTGCAGCCGCCGGCGCGGAAGTCGCTCCCTCTTTCGGTGGAATTTCCGGGTTATCTGCGATGCTCGATCTGGAGGGAGAGGCGCTGTTTGAGGAGATTGGTAAATTTATCGTTGACCGTCTGGCGGATCCATCAGACGGTGCTGATCAGAAAGATGTTTTTAACGATATCGAGAGCGGTGTCGTGCTCGCGGCTTTAAAGCGAACTCGGGGAAACAAACAGGCGGCCGCAAATCTGCTCGGACTTTACCGACCTCGGCTGTATGGAATGATCAAACGCCACCATCTCGAAGATAGGGTTTGACGGAAGGGAAATGAGAATGAAAAGAAAGCCTCGATATCGAGGCTTTCTTTTTATTAGACACCTAATTAAAGTTATCTTGCTGGCGCCGAAACTTCTACATCGATCTTCTGGCGTTTCGTGCCTCCCAAAAATCCACTGTAATAAAGGGCTCCCGCGATAAGCGCGACAATTATTATCAAGGTCACAGCCCAGATAAGGTTGTTCCCTGTCCCATTTTCCTCCGACATCTTATGTGCCTCCCTTCTAATATCTGTTTTTAGTACTACACAAACGACTTAGCAAATGCGGTGCCATGAAGCTGTAACGAAATCATTCAAGCTGGGGGGGCACGCTCGTTGCTAGAAAGGGATGTAATCAGGCACGAGTGCGAATGAATATGAGTTTGTGGGTTGTATGGCAGGCCTCGAGAGTAAATCCCAGAGAATTGACACGTCGGAAATCTTTAATTTCTCGTATGCGGTTCTCGCAATACTCATCTTGCTGACGATCGGGGCTACCGCGGCATATCACCAAAATTCACTGCTGTTCGCCGGAGACGAGGTATCGCGATGGACGCCGGCAGTATTCCTTATCGGATTGTGTATAAGCTTAATGATCTTCGGATTAACGCATCGCGAAGCGTCCGCCCGATTGGTACTGCAACGCAGGACCCTCGATCTTCTGGAGGCGGAAAAGCAAAACAAGGCGTTACTCGCAGCTGAGCAAGCGTCGCGGATAGCGGCTGAGCAGGCTAATCTTGCAAAGGACGAGTTTCTAGCGGTAGTTTCGCACGAGCTCAAAACTCCTTTGAATGCTATCGCCGGTTGGGCTCGAATCCTCAAGACGCGAGATGTTTCCGAAGACACGAGAAACACGGCATTGAGTAAGATCGACAAAAATCTCCGAATTCAGACCGCGATCATTGACGAGCTGCTCGGGTTTTCAGATGTGAGATCGAGTGGGCTACGTCTCCGCGATAAACGTGTCGTTATGCGGGATGTATTCGAAGACGCGGTCGCGGCAGTCAGCGTGGCAGCGGTTCAGAAAGGTGTAGCGTTCGCGACTGACGATAGACTTGATGGCGAATGTGTGCTCGGCGATCGCGGCCGGCTTAAGATCGCCCTTTTGAACGTGCTCACCAACGCCGTCAAGTTTACACCGGCAGGCGGAAGTATCAAGGTCGAAGCGTTCGACGGCGGTGGCTGTTTCCGCTGCGTGGTAACGGATACGGGGCTTGGAATCCCGCCTGATTTCCTCCCGCATATTTTTGAACCGTACAAACAATCCGAACAAGCTTCGACGCGGCACTATGGAGGGCTTGGGCTAGGACTGACGATCGCGGAGCACATTGTAAAGCTTCATCACGGGACGATCGAGGCGGAGAGCAAGGGAGTCGGAGCCGGATCGAAGTTCACCATTAGCATCCCTTCTGGCAGTGCGACGCCGACTGTGCACTAAAACACTACACTCTTGCTCCGGAGGCTACTTTCAGTTTTGATACTAAACGACTTCCCCCAGTCGTAGTCGCTGGCATGGACATTGCACCTTTGTGAGCCATTGGAATACGAGTTTAAAAAACTGACAAGACATCTCTCCTCGTTATCGCTTTCTATCTAGGGGGAGAAGTTATGAGAATGAGTAAATTTAGTATCAACGCGCTGGTTACTTTGTCGGTTTTGGCATTGCTGCCGATCGCAACTTGGGGCCAAGCAGAGCGAATCCGCGCCGCACAAGTGCGGACAGTTTTAAATCGCATCGATACCCGAACAGCGACGTTCCGTCTAGAAGTGCAGAAATCGCTGCAGAGCTACCCGCTCAGTACCACAGATCGTGAGGAACGGATCGCAGATTTCATCACAGATTTCGAGAACGCCACACGATCGCTTCGACAAGCTTTCACGGCCAACAGTAATGTTGAAACCGAAGTTAATGAAGTGCTCAACCGGGCATTCTTTATCAACCGGTACTTAACGCGGAACCGACTTAGCCCGCAGGCCCAGACTGCGTGGAGTGGAATTAGGACCGATCTCGATACCCTAGCGCGATACTATTCGGTGAGCACGGATTGGAACCGAAACCCTGGTACTGGAACGGGCGGCGGAGTTATCAGAGGTGGCGGATTCGATTCGCGGATCACCGGAACCTATCGACTGAATCGGACTCTCAGCGACGATGTCATTACCGTTCTCGATCGAACGGACGCGACGTATTCGACCGCGCAACGTGACCGCATGAGACGGAACCTTGAACGTCGACTTGCATCGCCGGAGATGATCGCGATCGCGAAATCTGGCCGGTCGGTCACGATGGCATCGAGCAACGCTCCGCAGGTGACGTTTCACGCTGATGGAGTCGCTCGTACCGAGACGACGAATCGCGGACGAACTATTCGCACCACTGCAACTGCAACTCGAGACAATGTCGAGATCAGCTATCTCGGCGATCGAGCAAGTGACTTTTATCTGACGTTGACACCGACGCGGGACGGACAGCTTCGCGTTACACGACGCCTCTATCTCGAAGGCCGCAACGAGACGGTTTCGGTTTCGAGCGTTTACGACAAGATCAGCGAAGCGGCCCAGTGGGCGAACGTAAACATGGATGGCCCGGTGGTCGGCGGTAACGATCTGCCGACGGCGGGAGATTTCTACATTCCGAACGGGACGCGTCTCGTTGCGGTCCTGAACAATACCGTGACCTCGCGAGCAACCCAGGTTGGCGATCGTTTCACGATGAACGTGACGTCGCCGAATATTTATCGCAACGCAGTCATCGACGGCCGTGTGGCCAGGATCGATAATTCGGGTCGCGTATCGGGGCGAGCGAACGTCTCGCTCGAGTTCGACTCGATCCGAATGCGTGACGGCAGGTCTTATCGATTCGGCGGGATCATTGATTCGTTCCGCGCAGTGAATGGCGACACCGTCGATGTGAACAATGAAGGAACCGTTCGCGAAGGTAGCCAGACGACCAGGACCGTGACACGTGCCGGCGTAGGAGCCGCACTTGGAGCATTGATCGGTGCAATCGCAGGGGGCGGTTCGGGAGCCGCGATAGGTGCGGCAGTCGGAGCCGGGGCCGGTGCGGGATCGGTATTGATTCAGGGCCGCGATAACGTGGAGTTAGGTCAGGGAACCGAATTTAATATTACGGCGACGGCGCCCGGTAGGATCGGTTCGATCCGTTAATTGATCGATTATCAGGGTGGGCCGAATATCTGCCCACCTCATTTTTTAGACACAGGAGGAACATATGGGAGATACGAAAGTAAAGGACCATCAGCCACAGTACGAGGAAGGACGCGAAGGGTTTAGTAGCGCCGACCAGGCGGAGGGTCTGCAGCGGCCCGATCGATCGGAGATCGAAGATATTACAAACGAAGCCAGCCATCGCGATGCTGATGGAATTTTGAGACAAACGCTTCGAGGCGACGAGACAAAAGGCGATCCCAATGATCGTGATGTCGCCGGCTCAACCGAATCGAAAGACACGCCCCAGGGACGCGAAGAAACCAAGAACGATATGGCAGGAGCAGCGAACCAAAATGGTTGATGACAAACTTGCACTCGAAGAGGCTCAAAGGGCGGCTAACTACGAGGAAATCAAATCCAACGTGAAGGCCGAGGTGGGAGGCGAGATCTACGCTGAGGCCGCACGTCCCGCTCCGTCACAGGCGGCCCGGGTCGAGGAGGTCGCGGACGGGATGCGGAGATCGGCGGTAAATGAGGTCGTCGAAACCGAAAGGGAAGTCGAGCGTGCGCGAGTGGTAGCGCGAATCTCGCAGATCGTCGATTATATTTTCTTTCTAGTTTACGGTCTGCTGACTGTGAGGTTACTGCTCGAGCTATTCGCCGCAAGAGAGAGTGCAGGTTTCTTCCAACTTATCAAGAATGTTACCGACCCGTTCTATTCGCCTTTCCGAGGACTCGTTCCGAGTCCTACTACAGCCGAAGGTTTCACACTGGCGTTGCCGATCATCGTGGCGATCGTCGTGTACATGCTGCTGCATCTCGCAATAAACGGCCTGCTTCGTATGTTTGCTCATCGAAAGACTGCAGTATGAGTTGGTAGAGGACGGAATAAACAGGTACTGATTCAAGTAAGAAATTTATTGTTAAGGAGAGATCTATGTTTAGCATTCTCGGATCTATTATCGTCGGTTTGATCGTCGGCGTGCTCGCTCGATTCCTGCTGCCCGGCAGCGAGAATTTTCCGGCGGGGATCACCGGCATACTCCTGACGATCGTACTAGGGATCGCCGGAGCATTTCTTGGGACTTTTGTCGGCGGAGCTCTATGGGGCGGTGAGAATTACGCGGCCGGATGGATCATGTCGATCTTCGGTGCTGTCTTACTCTTGCTTCTTGGCCGACTTCTATTCGGACGTGGCGGCACTACCACGTAACCGTCGGCCACATCTATCAGTAAAGGCCTCGCTGGTTTAGCGAGGCCCTTTCTTTCGTCTAGACGATTCCACAGCCGGCATGGGTGCAGTCGCAACTGATCTCGATAATGTCCTCATCAGCCGCGGTCTCGCAGTAGTCGCTGCAGTATTCTTGATCTCCCGTTAGTGGGCAGGCACACGCGCTGTGCCCGCAAGTATTTTCATCCGCCATAAAGTTCCTCCCATCCGCTCATATTTTGCTTTGCGACGCGAGTCGGGCGGAGACTGAGGCCCCCACCTACCCCGTCGTGCTGCAATGGAAAAATTATAGACCGGTGATAGCGGTCGAACAAATAAAAATTAATATCGGGACGGGAAATCGGCTTTTATTGATTATTTGATAAAGAAAAGCTCACGAGGATTCCATGCCTATCGGCGTGGATAAAAGGGGAGCGGTTGGTTTTTTGAAGAGAATCGATCAGCCGTTTCCTTTTTCGCGCGCATTTCGTGTCGCTCCCGCGTCATTTGATACGAGCGGTGATAGATACCGTGCAAAAACACCCCTCCAATCCGTGGCACGTTCATTGCAAAAGTGATGGTCAGAGGTGGTGAACGCTATGTCATTATTTACTATTAGGAAAACAGTGGTGGGATTTGCGATAGGTTTGACGATCATGATCGCGGGCAGCAGCGAAGCAAACGCGCAGTCGAGACGCCAGATCGAGCGCGAGCGTCAGCGAATCGAGAGGGAACAGCGTCGCGCAAATAGCGAACGTCATGGCGGCAACTATGATCGGATCATAACGCGGGCTAACAATGCCCATTTTGATCAGGGGTATCAGCAGGGTATTCTGGCTGGCCAATATGATCGGCGAAAGAATAAATACAACCAGTCCAACGTGTATCGCGGCACAGGATCGGCTCCGAACGGGGGAGATCCAACGAGTACGGACTACATTTATCGGCAGGGATACCTGCAAGGATATGACGACGGATACAGCGGCGGTGTTCGCTACTGATCGGGAGGCGTTAATCTTAGAGCGGAAAAAGGCTTCGACTTATGTCGAGGCCTTTTTTTTCAAACTGTGTGTTTACTGATGACCCTGTTACCGACCGCGTCGATAAAAGTAGCCACCGCCGCCGAATAAAAGTAAAAGTACGAGTATCACAATGATCAGTGTTGTTGTATCCATTGAAGTTTTGTTCCCCTTTTGCTTTATCTACCGCACGCGCGACTCTATAACCTGCCGGACGAGAATGCAAGACGCGTGACGTGCTACCGCATCCCGATAAATTCCTGAGGTATTAGAAAAGCAGGGGCGGATCAGTGTAACGACCCGCCCCTGGAATAGAGCACGTCTGGTATTCGAACCATTCGTTTCGACCAAGAGCTGTGCAAAGGCACCTGCCTGGGGCTTTCGAAGTATATGGAATCGTAAACCGGAGCGGCGGGAGTATCTGGGTTCATAGCGAGATCGGCAAGGGGAGTCCATTAAGATCTATCTGCCGCGGATCGATCAGATCCCACGCCCGCGTGTTCGCGGCCGGAACCGAATCCGCCTTTTCCGGGGAACGGAAACGCTCCTATTGGTCGAGGATCAAGAATTGATAGAGACTTGGCCGCCGCTCCATGCTATAGAGCTACCCGGGGTAGCTTCGTCATGAATTCGACGAAGCGTGCATCGCCGCGGATGTTGTTCAAATTCGCGTCGCGTTCGAATAGCGGGTAGCACGGAAACCCTTTCTCTGCGGCGACCGTCAGC
>JANPJL010000130.1:0-6040 GCA_031425495.1 Acidobacteriota bacterium | reverse complement strand
GGACGACTTCGTGGGTCGATATTCAACTTTGAATTCGTCCGGGCGGGCCGGCCAATGAGTGGCAGGTTCTATTTCCTTCGTGCGAACGACACGACGGTTTACGTCCTCCGCTTTACGGGTTTTCGGGACAAGCTCAAGTCGATACGTAACCACGCGGATTCGATGAGTCGTACTTTTGAAGTGAAGCGAGGCTAACCAGTGGAAGTAGCGGCCGGCCGATGGACGAGATTTCGATTGAAGGTGATCGTCCTCACGGTTTGGCTTCTCGCTATAGTCGTTATTGAATTTCATCCATCTTCATCTGAAACATATGCGCAGACTCGTGAGTCCGTCGCGAACACTCTGCCGCCGGACGAGTTGATCGACGCTTTCGACAAGACGCTCCAGTCGAGGTTTCTATCTGCTCCGAATTTCGGTATCCGACGCATTGTAATTCCCGGACCCGCGCCCAGACTGGAGAGTAGTCACCTAAATCAATTTCATCCGAATAGCGAAGCGGAACACGCGGCTGTCGCGGCTTTTGAGAATAGCGGATGGGATGTCGGGATCTATCTGTTCGGTAGACGAGTAGAGCTGCGAACGGATACGAAAGAAAAGGACAAGTACGACATCAAGTATCGACTGTTCGACCCGATACCGATAACAAAAGATTTGAAACCGTCGAAGCTTCGCGAGTCGAAGAAGATGGCGGAAGAAATAAAGCAGGCTTTCGTTGAATTCCAGAAGCCGGGCAGCCCGAATGAAAACGAGCTCCGGTTTAGCGGTGGAAAGTGGGCTCTCGTCGCACGTCCCGTGCGGGCGGTTAACCAGTCCTGTCTGGAATGTCACAAAGACTACGTGATCACCGAAAGACTCGGTGACGGACAGTTCACCGTGAGAAAACGACGCATTGGCGATGCCAACGGCATACTCGTTTACGCATTCGCAAAACGCGGCGAGTAGCTCACACTTTCCTAAAAAGGTTTCTGGCTCCGTTCGGTAGGATGCATCCACTTACGCTCTTCTCAGAAAGTAATTTGTTCAGATCCCCGGCTATCGTCATTCGCATCTGTTGCGTGTCGGGACCTGACAGCGACGATATTATTCGAACATCAAATCTCTCCACCGTCCGCAAAAGGCTCCACGCAGTCTGGCCGTTGACCTGATACTTTTCACACAACTTCTCCGCCAACTCTTGGCTTCCCTCAACCGAGAACCAGTCGAGAAAATCTTTCCGCCCCATGCCCTCGGGACATTCGGCAAGCAGGACGATCGTCCCGCCGTCCGTGCACGCATGCGATGCGGCTTCGAGCGCCTTGTGCGCCTGGATCATGTTAATGTCGTGGGGAAATCCACCGCAGCTTACGATGACAAGATCTCGCTTTTCTCCGATCTGAATTGTATTTGCCGCCCCGTACTTTTCACACGCCTCACGATGCGCCACGATCCAGTCACCGCAGACGACGTCGACGATGTCGCCCGATTCGTTTAAGACTGAGTTGATCGCGAAAGACGGTTTTGCAAACGATGCCGCCTCGACAAATGCCTCGTGAACCGGGTTACCATCGAGAATTCCGGTTCCGACACCGGCTCGTCGTGATCTCAGTTCGCAGTCGAACGCGAGCTTGTGTGTGGCAGAAACCGTTCTCGCTGATGCGAGTCCGGGACAGATCAGTTTTCGTCCGCCCGTATAACCCGCGAAGTAATGGAAGGTGACGCTGCCGATAACGATAACGCGGTCATACTCGATCAACGCCCGGTTCAATTCCACCGGAATACCGCCTGACGTCTCTCCGACCTTGACGATCTGCATCAGATCGCGCGGATCGTGGCTGAGGGTCTTTATCCGTTGAGCGATGAACGGCGTCAGGATGTCGTGTTTCTCTTTTTCTGTGACTGGGCGGTGAATGCCGGTAGCAAAGATCACGGCCATCTCGAACGGTGCCGTTCCATTCGCGATCAGACGACGCACAAGCAGATTGATCATCTGCCCGCACCCGGAACGACGCGTAGCATCCGGCACAACGAAGAGCACCCTCTCGCCCTGACCTACGATCTCTTCGACCCGCAACGAATCGACCGGAGCATCGAGGCGTTCGCCGATCTCGATATCGGAGAGCGGCGCACGTTCATCGACCGTTCCAAGGATCTGAAAACGATCTTCGTCGTACTCGATTGGTACCGAGGTCCGGCCGTATCTGAGGTGAATTTCGCGCACTGTAACTAGTTTCGCCCCAAACCGTGAGCGGAGGCAAAACTAGGTAATGGTTCAGTTTGATTTTCACAAGCGTGGGTGCGTATGACATGTAGCGTAGACATTTCTTACTCCGTGTCTCCGTGTTGTTCAGTGTATTCTGTGGTCGGCTTGGGGGCGGGAACCACCGAAGGCACGGAAAGCACGGAATTACCCGGAATAATAATCAGCGATTTTCAAACTGAACCACTACTCAAAACTATCCTTTGCCGGCCGCGATCTTTGGATTACGGACGGATGGTTCAAAGCACTTGGTTCCGGTTTCACAAACGTAGACAGCCTCGGCCTCGCGATCCAGAGTCTCCATCTGGATCGTCAGATGGTCGATCCCATAACTGTCGTGAAGTTTTCCGCGGACAGCGGCCAGAAGGTCGGAGTGGGAAACCGATTCGTCGTGCGTGATATGTGCCGAGAGCGCCTCCATGCCCGAGGAGATCGTCCAGACATGAAGATCGTGTACACCACCTACGCCGGCGGTTTCGAGTATCGTCGACTCGACGGCGGCGAGGTTAATATGCCGCGGCGTACCCTCGAGCAGGACGTTCACGGACTCGAGTATCAGCCGCCATGCACCGAAAATAATTATAAGACTGATGAGTACGCTGCCGGCGGCGTCCGCCCAGAGCCAACCCAGGCTGAGAATCACGATGCCTGATATCATTGCCGCTACCGAACCGAGCAGATCCCCCATCACATGCAAAAATGCGCCCCGCATGTTGAGATCGTGTTTGTGATCCGAGTGCAAAAGATAGGCCGCGATGACATTAACGATCAAACCACCAGTTGCGATGAGCGTAAGCTGGAGACCCGCTATCGGCGGCGGCGATTGCCATCGCTCAAAAGCCTCGTAGATGATCCAGATCGATAGCAGAACGAGCGCGATCCCATTTACAAATGCGGCGAGTATCTCGAGCCGGTAATATCCGTAGGTCTTCTGTGACGTAGCCGGCCGCGATGCGAACCAAATGGCGAAGAGCGTAAGCGTGAGAGCCGCGACGTCCGTCAGCATGTGGCCCGCGTCGGCGATCAAGGCGAGCGAGTTGGTGAACCAGCCACCGACCGCTTCGACGATCATGTAAACGAACGTCAGCCCGAGAGCGATCTTCAGGCGGCCGAGGCGATGCACCGTTCGCGAGTCATGACCGTGTTCGTGTTCGTGATTCGAGCCCGTAAAATCTTACCTCTAAAACCTGCGTAGCACTTTCGAAGTGCGCAGGCTAAGCACAAATCCCGTGCGATTTCCCTGGTCGTCACCTACTTCCAAAGCAACTTCGGGCAACGGTGTCGAGATCTGCACACGAAACGTACCGTCGCCGGCAACGAATGTCTGCCTGTTCTCCGCCGTCCGCACGTAAAGACCGGGGCGAGTCCGGCCGGAAATAATGGAAACGTTCCCCCCGACCCTTTCGACGACCCAATCCGTGACATCGATCGCCGGATTTGCTTCTGGTTTCACAACGTTGAACCGCCAGGCGTCGTTCCATTCACTCGTCTGTCCGGCTCGTGACGTGGTCTTTATCCGCCAGTAATATGCGCCGGGCAGCAGCCCGCTCAGTCTGAAGTCGCGGCTGGTGATCGAACCGCGGTCGACCAGCATTCCGTCTGAGGAAAATGTCGGCGAGCGAGCGATCTGAATATAGTAGCTCGCGACCGGTAACGAGCTTCCGTCCTGCCAGGCGAACGACATCGTAACTCCGCGTCTGGTCGAATCTACGACCTGCGACATGTTCAACGGCGTCACCCCTTTTGGAGGAAGCAGAATTTTCTCACGCGACGCAATCCGCCCTCCGGCGACCGATGCAAATTCGTTTTCACTGATCGTCGTCCGCTCACCGCCGATCGATGTCTCGACACTTCCCCGGCTGATACGGATCTCGCCACCTTTGGAATTCGCATCAGCGTTAAAGCTCGCATCGGTCTGGGCCTTCAAGAGCGTCTGCGAATCCATCATTTCGACGATGTTCTCAGTGTTCTCCTGCTGCTGGTCGGTCCTAACATTGATCTGACCGTCATCGAGAGCGACGCGCACATTCGTCCCGCCAAAGAGCGACGAGTTGTCCCTGATCACGACGGTACTGTTCGGGCGCACTGAGTACTCCGATTGGTCGATCATCTGGATCAGCGCTCGTCCGTCCGCCTGTGTCTGGATCGTATCGCCGGCCGCAATAAAAGTTTCTTTTGTGACGAGGATCGTCTCGCGCGTCGCTGCCCTTGTTATTCGGACGTCCCCTTCGAACGAGATTATCCGTGCTGCGTCTCTGGATGTCTCGATGGTCGGCTGCTGCGCGAACCAGTCATAATGCATCGCCCACCATACACCAAATACGGCAGCACTCGAGATCACGACGAACGCAATAAGCCCGTAGATCGTACTCTTACGGACCTTCCACCAATCGACATAAAATTTGCGGTACTTGTTTTCCATCGAAAACGTTTACGACAGGTCTCTCTCCGGACGCGCCTCGGGTTCCTCCGTCTTCCGACGTGGGAACAAAATCGACAAAATGATTGAAAGGGCGATGGCGGAGATGACTACGCCGAGCGAAATGTTGATTACTGCCTGCTCGAACTCGTGATTTAGATATCCTTCGATGAACACGGCAAAGGCCGACGTTCCCTTGCCCGTTAATTTTAGCAGACCTTCCGCGATTAATGGTAAAAGCATTTTTACGCCGATGAACGTAAGAACAAAGGCGAGGCCGGTCTTGAGGTAATGAAAGCGGTCCGCGAGATCTGATAGAAGGAAGAAGAAGGTTCGAAGCCCGAGGATCGCAAAGATATTCGAGGTGTAGACGATAAACCGGTCTGTCGTAATCCCGAAGATCGCGGGTATCGAATCCACCGCAAAGATGAGGTCGGTGAACTCGACCGTTATCAGCACCAGCAGCAAGAGTGTTCCGGTCCGCACGCCGTCTTTAACGACAATGAACTTTTCGCCGTCGTAATGCTTCGAGATGCGAATATACTTTGTCGCAAATTTTACGATCGCACTCTCATGCGGCTCAAAGTTCTCCTCAGTGTTCCGGAACATACTGAGTCCGGTGTAAAGAAGAAACGCACCAAAAATGTATATGATCCAATGAAAACGCTCGACGAGTTCGGCTCCCGCGAAGATCATGATCATGCGCATAACGAGCGCACCCATGATGCCCCAGAACAAGACCCGGTGCTGATACTTCTTCGGTACCTTGAAGTACGTGAAGATCAGGAGGATGACGAAAAGGTTGTCGACTGAGAGCGAGAGCTCGATCAGGTAGCCGGTAAAGAACAGCTTTGCCCTGTCGATTCCAAATTGCCAGAGAATGAACGCGTTGAAACCAAGGGCAAGCGAGACCCAGACGATGCTCCAGCCGAAAGTTTCCTTTCGCGTTGGAGCATGCGAGGTGCGGTTAACGATACCGATGTCGACGAAGAGTGCGATCAGGACGACCGCGAAGAAAAAGACCCAGACCCAAAACGGGTATTCGATAGGTGTCATTCGATCATGTCAGAGTTCGTGTGGCTCCGAATGAATCGCTCAATAACCCCAACAACGCGAGTCAGACCCTCCCGGTCCGCTTCAGAAAAGTCGTTTAGACGGTCGCTGTCTGCATCGAGAACTCCGAACACGTTCCCCTCGCCGTCAAAAATAGGCACCACGATCTCCGATCTCGCTGAAGAGCTGCATGCGATGTGGCCTGGGAATGCTTCCACGTCCGGGACGATGACTGTCTCGCGAGCCGTATACGCGTGTCCGCAGACGCCTTTATCGAAATCGATCCGGGTGCAGGCGACCGGGCCCTGGAACGGTCCCAAAACTAGCTGTCC
>JANPJL010000129.1:0-13786 GCA_031425495.1 Acidobacteriota bacterium | reverse complement strand
CCGGATCCCGAGATCGAAGCGACCCGCGAGCGCATCATCTTGATAGGCGATGTTCCGTCACCGATCAATCCACCTTCAGGCTGTCATTTCCATACCCGCTGTCCATTCGCGATCGAAGAATGCAAACAGATCGTCCCCGCTCTCGCAGAGATCAAGCCGCGCCACTTTGCAGCTTGTATTCGCATCAACTCGGAGCATCCGCACATCGAAAACAACGCCGGTATGGGAGCTATTGGGAAGAGTGAAGAGTGAATAGTGACGAGTGACGAGTAACGCTCTTACACTCAATTCGATTTACAGCTCAAGCTTACGAAAAGAGGCCCGCGAAAAATTCGCGGGCCTCTTTCTCTCGATAAGCGAGATTTGAGTGTGATTAGAAGCTCGACGAAGCGGGTTTCGACTTATCCGTCGAGTCGCTATTCATCGAATCGCGGAGTGCCTTGATCCGGTCATGTGCAGACTTGACCGCAGTGTACTGGGTCTGGATGGTCTCCGTGACGTTGGCCGGGAGCGATTCTTCGAGAGCGCTCTTGTATGCTGCCTTTGCAGAATCCTCACCGCGTTCGCACTCATTAAGGATCGCGCCTTCGTCTTTACCGGTGACCACGGATTTGATGTTGATCCATCCGCGATGCAATGCGGCCGCGACGCTGCCCGCATTCTCCGGATCGCCGCCTCGCTCACGAACCAGCGTCTGCAGTTCGCCCACAAACTGCGATCGCTGCTGCGAAAATTCGTAGAACAGCGATTTCAGATCCGATCGCTCGACGCCCTCAGCTGCTTCTTTGAAGCCGTCTTGGCCGTCCTTGCAGGTTTCGATAAGACCGTTAAGCGTTGAGATAACGTCGTCGTTAGATAAAGTGTCGCCGGTCGTCGGCTTAGTTCCTTCGTATTCGTTGATCATGAAATTTACCTCCGTGAAAATGAAATATCAGTATTTATAACTGCCACGTTATTCTTTTAACAATCAACGTGCCACACCCGTCATTGCTCGCGAATCGTGTGTTAAGACTATTCGCCAACTTTACGCCCCGGTCAGCCGATACAAAATGTGCATCGAAGCATTGCACATTATTTCGCAGCTTCCTCGTTCACTTACTGACTGCTTGTAAAAAACCCGAACGATGCCGCGGGTCCCGCTCGTATAGCGATGCGCTGTCATCTATAATTCGAATAAGGATTTCTTGAAATCGCCCGGCTATTGCATCTATTAAAGCAATTATACAAAAGGCCGATGGCTGATCGTGGACCGCTTTATCTGCGTCCGATTGGCGGTGGTGTATCCGATATCGATGAGCCGACAAGCGTCAAAGAAGAATAGAATGCTGGACCGCATAGCCGAGGAGCACGGCGTTGCAGTTGTCGTGCTGGACGGAAATTCATTCGAGGTGTCGGCCGCGAACAATAACTCCATGTGCCGTGCGTTGACCGCGTCGGCGGAGTTCGCCCCCAGATGCGCTGAGTACTGCGGCGCGGCGTTTCGAAACACTGCGTCGGGAGATACATTCGAATACACATGTTATGCGGGTCTCACCTGCAAGGCCGTTCCGGTAGCCGACCGGGGAAAGCGTTTCGTTGCTATTGTGGGTCGTACCTTCACAACTGCCGACTCCTATCGAACTGCAACTGACAAAGCAATTTTCGGCGAATGGCAAGACTTTCCACCCAACGAGTTTTTCGAGAATGTACTTCTCGACGTTTCGGTTGTAGGCATAGAAAAGGCATCGGAGGAGCTATCGAAGTTTCGCGTGACCGAGTCGGTCGCGGACGTGCTGGAACTCGATTCACTTTTACCTGCTGGGCCGAGCGTTCCCAAAATCGCGAAGCCCGCGCCCCGGACCAGCCAGAGCGCACCAGCTGCTGAAATTCGCCAAGCTCCTGTTCTGGCCCTCGCGTTGGGAGATAAAGATCGAAAGGCGGCCGAGGCCCGAGCCCTTCGATCGCTGTACGGCAACCTCGCGAAGATGGATTACGCGCGGGCATGCGAGGCTGTGTTGGCATATCTGAGTAACAGCCTGGACCTGGGGTCTTTGATCTGGCTCGAACAGAAAGATAATCGGTTCGTCCCGACGGCCGCTATCGGATCGCTTCGCGGATCGCCGATCCGGGTTGGTATCGCCGCCGACAACGCACGACTTCTGGATGCCTGGAGCAAAAGACTGCCTTTCGAGCTTCGCGAACGAGCTCCCGACGGTTCGGAAGGCCGGAGCCGTAAACTTAACTTGTTCCCATCCGTGGTCGGCACCGAAATTCGGGGTGCGATAGGCGTCGAAGCCCAGGTCAACACGGAAACCTCCGTCGCGATCATGCGTTTTTGTCGACGTGTCGGGCCGCAATTGGAAATACTCCGACTCAACCGCGAGATCGAGAATCGTGACTGGCTCAATCGTGCGACGGCTCGTTTTACGGAGAGCCTGAAAAAGATCGATTCGGACGATTTTTGGTCGTACGTCACCCAGGCGTCCGCCGAACTTGTCCAGTCGGAGCGAGCTTCGCTGCTCGTGCGAAACGATAAGTCGGACGGATTACTTGCAAAGGCGGTGATCGGTGCCAAGATCGACTTGTTCGCCGAACCGAGGATCGGCGGCCGTGTTTCCGAAAGCGTGCTCAACTCCGGGAAGCCGGTAGTTGTGGCCGATATCAGCCGGACCCGGATCAATACGGCCCCAAGTGAATGGCTTTACAAGACCAAATCGTTCATAAGTTATCCGATACTGATCGGCGACCGGCGACTTGCCGTCATGAACTTTACAGACAGGGCAGGCGGAACGCCCTTCGAGGAACGTGATATCGCTTTGCTTGACGCGATCGCGCCCCAGATCGCGGTCGCCATCGACCGGACCAGCCTGAAAGATATGGCAGGCGAATTCGAGCAGCTCTCCGTCACCGACGCTCTTACCGGACTTCTCAATCGTCGCTATCTCGAGAAGCGTTTGAGCGAAGAGATCCAGCGATCAAAGCGTCATCGGTTTCCGATGAGCATGATGCTGCTCGATGTCGACGAGTTCAAATCGTACAACGATTCGTACGGGCACCCGGCCGGTGATACTGCACTGAAGATACTGGCGAATGTTCTACAGGATATTCTTCGCGGAGCTGACGTAGCGGCTCGATACGGGGGTGAGGAATTTGCGGTGCTTCTGCCGCAGACCACGTCCGTCGAAGCGGGAGTCATCGCCGAGCGCTTGAGACAGCGAATCGAACATACCGTATTTCCCAAGCGAAAAGTGACGGTGAGCATCGGGATCGCATCGTGTTCGAACGAGATCGAGACGCCGGAAGACATTATAGGAGCAGCCGATCACGCGTTATACGAAGCCAAGAACCATGGCCGCAATAACGTGCAGATCTACGATAGCTTTGGCAAATCGTACAACGACAAGATCAATTAAAATGGCGGGCTCACAACATGAAAGGATCCTGGCCGGTCGACCGGCCGCTGATTTTATCGCCCGCGAAGACGAGGTCGAGCGACTTCGCTCACACGCGCTGTCGTCTGACGGACTGTTGCTGCTTGCGACACCCGGCTCCGGAGCAACCGAACTTCTAAAGCAAACATACGATCGGCTCTTTCGAGATCAGCAAAAGGTAACTCCATTCTATTTCTCGGTCCGGAGCACAGCCAGATCCGGGGCCGAGCTTGCAGCTTCATTTCTCGACGACTTCCTACGGCAGCTCGTTGCGTTCCGACGGCAGGATCCGACGATCTTTCGCTCGGCCGCGGGCCTCGCTGAGCTAGCAGAGCTTTCGCTTTCGGTGGGTGGATTCTGGATCGACCGGTTGATCGAAACGGCCCGAAATCTGGAGACCGCACCGGGTTCGAGTCGCGGCATTATTCGAAGCTGCCTGGCCGCTCCGCTCCGGGCGGCGGCAAACAACACGCCGTCACTGGTAATCTTCGACGATCTTCACGAGCTTTCGAGTATCGAGGGCGGGATGGAGTTCTTCGAAGAGGTAAAAGATATTTTCGAAGGCAGCGGCGTGCCGTTCGTCTTGGCCGGGCATCGGCGTTTTCTTTACGGACAAGTTGATTGCGACCGGCTGGAGCTTGACGACCTCGATCTTGTTGATGCCGGCCGGCTGATCGAGATCTTCGCAAAGGACAGCGGCGTCGCTCTCGTTGATGAAGCTCGCGATCTTGTCGCGACGCAACTTGGAAATAATGCATCGCTAATGCGGCAGTTGGTTCGATCGGCATATGACGCAGGCCTGGACCTGGATAGTTTCGACGCCGTCGAAAAGGCCTACGCCGATTCTATGTTTGGTGGACGCGTGGGACGCCAATTCGATGCCGCGTTTGCCGCTGCCTGCAATAGTCTTGAGATAGAAAGGCGTGTCGTTAGCATGTTGTTCGACTGCCAGGTTTCCGAGTCGGGACGCGTCGAGCGTGAGCGATGGCATCGTCGCCTTCAACTTTCCGAAGCCGATACCGAGGTCCTGCTAAACAGGCTTAGCCAAAGCGAGTTGATACGTCTGTCGCCCGTCTTCGTCGAAACTGTGGCGGAGAATATCGCGCTTGCGGATTATGTTGCTCTACGATTTCGACTGACGTCAGCAGCAGAAAGCCGGGCTGTCATTTATTCCGATTCACTTGCCGCTTATCTAACGCGAGCTCCGGAAATAATGGCCCGCGTCTACCGCGTCCGTTCGTCGCTTGGGCTACGCGAAGTTCTCGGGGAGTTCGCAGGTCAGAACGTACCGTCGGGCCTCGTCGATTACAACGGGTTTCGTGATTCGCTCAAAGGAATTTCGGACGATGAAGCGTTGGGGACACCATTGGGATCTGATTCGATTACGCTGCCGCGGATATTTTTTACGACTGCCGCCTCGTCCTTCTACAAACCTATCGCCCAGATCGCCGAATCGGAACAGACCGCGATCGCGCTCGGTTTTGAATCTCCGGGCGAGGATGCGGAGAAGGAAGAGGTCGTATGGATCGCCGCAGAGATCGATTCGAAACTGGAAGCGTCTCGCGATCTGGCCGAGTTTTGGTGCGATCGTCTCGAGGCCGCAGCCTTGATCTGCGATTTTGCAAAGTTCAGGCTGTGGCTCGTAGCACCCGAAGGATTTTCAGCCGAGGCACTTGAGCTGCTGAAAGCTCGCAACGCCTATGGATCGAGCCGTCGTCAGGTCGGTCTTCTGCGACGGTTTCTCGGTGCTCCGGCGTCGGTATCGCAGCCGCTGGCGGACAACGAGTACGAGATGGTCATTCCGATGCGGGACGAAGCCGAGCTTATCGCGGCCCATGCAGTCGAAGAGATCGCACGACGTCATAATTTCGACTCGCGATCGATCAATCAGATAAAGACGGCACTTGTCGAAGCGTGCATAAACGCGTCGGAACACAGTCTGAGTCCGGACGGCAAAATCTATCAACGTTTCCGCGTCGAGGAGGATCGTGCTGTACTGACGGTCTCGAATCGCGGGCTGCGGTTGACGTCCCAGATGCTGGAGTCTGAACCGACCGAAGGCAGGCGGGGCTGGGGACTCAAGCTCATGCGACGGCTGATGGACGAAGTTACGATCGAGCAAGTCGATGACGGCACGCGTATCGTGATGACTAAGTATTTGAAAGCAGCTGCTTAGGATTGCGGCCTGCGGAATTGTAATGCTAGCCGTGGCATAAGGTGCACAAGCCCGCGCGTAAGCAAGGGCGATATGCTCAAGGTGGTGCAACCCTCTCTGCGGTCGATGCGGGAGTTCGGAGTATGTGCAAATCACAATTCGCTGCACCCACTTGAGCATGTCGCCCTTGCTCACGCGCGGGCTTTTGCACGTCAGGCCGGCGCTATAGTGTAGTTCGTATATCACGAAAGGACATGACGTCCACGATATCCCAAAATCAAAAAGATTGTGTTATCGCGGGGCTTGTGCTAAAAACTTACCTCAAGCAATCGCAGCATCTAACTATTAAAAGGAAATAACATACGTGATCTCAGAAGTAGAATCCCTGGAAACAGGGGATAAACGCGCGGTAGTGTTCGCGGGTGATTATTTGAATAAACTTTCCGGCGAGCAGATCGAAGGAGAATGTCGCCGCCGCCTTGCAGAAGGATGCACGGAGCTAATCGTTAATTTCTCGCGAACTGAGATCGTCAACAGCATCGGAGTCTCGATCCTGCTAGGCGTGATCGACTCAGCTCGCGGAACCGGCGCAAAGATTATCTTTTCTGACGTAAAACAGGAGACAGCAGAACTCTTCGACATGTTGGGACTAACGCGACACGTACAAATGGCGTGAGGCGTTAATCGTTAATCGTTAATCGTGTGTCGTCGTGTCGTGGAAACGTGACCGTTTGAAAATTTACTTAGGATGAGGTTTGTATGCGCTCCCATAATAACCTTGATGCATGGAAAAGGTCGGTTGATTTCGTTGTAGACATCTACAAAGTGACCAACGGATTCCCGAAAGAGGAAAAGTTTGGATTAACGTCACAAGTCCGCCGAGCGTCTGTCTCGATACCCGCCAACATTGCGGAAGGAGCGGCGCGACGGTCGCCGAAAGAGTATTTGCAGTACCTGTCGCATGCGCAAGGCTCGGCAAGTGAAGTGGAAACTGAACTATTGATCGCTTTTCGGCTAGGCTTTCTCACGGCGGAGGATTACGACAGGCTGCGTACCGATCTCGACAATATCGGCCGCATGATTACCGGAGTTTCTAAATACTTGAAACGTACGATTAACGATTAACGATTCACTATTCACTATTAACGACTTTGAAGATACAAGATTTCAAATCAACTAACTTCCGGCAGATGTCGGAGACCAAGAGCAAGCTGATCCATACGTTCGGTGCTCTTGCGGAGCTGGGCCAGGAGGTTGCCGGCCGCAACGATTTCCATGAGACGATGCGGACGTCGCTTCACCTTATGCTCGGCTCACTCGCAATAATGCGCGGAGGCGTGGCGCGCTATTCGAGATTTGAGCACTCGATGCAGATGGTGGCGGCACGCGGTCTTGGCGATGATTTTCCGCTGGCTCTTTCGCTCTGCCACGAAGACGAGCGCCAATTCCTTGCGAACGGGCTCGTGCCGATCGAAGTAGCGCAGGCGCAGGTCCTGCCTTTCGTCCAGGTTTATGACAACAGCCTCGGCCGCACAGGTGTCGACCTTCTGGTCCCGCTTGTGATCCGGGACGAAATGGCCGGCGTACTCCTGCTCGGCGAAAAGGCGACCGGCGAACCTTATTCCAGTTACGATCGGGAAATAATTTCTGCGATGGGGCGTCACATAGGCGTCGCGATCGTTCAGCGCAACATGCTTGCCGACCTCGAGCGTAAAGCGGACGAGAACAGAAAGCTCTACGATGGTCTTCGGACGACCTACAAAGATACGGTCCGGGCATTCGCGGCGGCGATCGATTGCAAGGACCGCTATACCGAGGGGCACTCGGTCCGCGTTGGTAAGTACTCGGAGATCATCGGCGAAGAGCTTGGCTGGAGCGATGAAGAGGTCGAAGGCGCCGCTGTGGCGGGATATCTGCACGACGTCGGTAAGCTTACTGTCGAACGTAAGATCATCAACGCGCCGTATCGTATCAACGCAAAGGAATCAGCTGAGCTGAATCGGCACCCGGCCGTCGGTTACGAAATCCTGATGCCGATCCATCATCCGTACGCGGATGTTCCGCTCGCCGCAAAGTATCATCACGAACGCCTCGACGGCCGCGGATATCCCGACGGACTCTACGACCGCAGCATCCCATACATCGCAAAGGTTGTGAATCTTGCCGACTCATTCGACGCGATGACCACCGACCGGCCATACAAACGCCGTCGACCGGCCAACGAAGTATTCGACGATCTTCAGCGAAACTCGGGTAAGCAGTTCGCTCCCGAGATCGTTAATGCATTCTTTCGCGGCATGCTCAAGGAACTGAATGGCGAGACGAAAGAGAAACGATTCCGCCGCCTGCTCGGCCGCGAATACATGGAGGCCGAAGGCCTCGCTCCGCTCCTCAAGGATGCACTGAATGGAATGTCGCCGACGTCTCCACTGACGTTTATAAGTTCCGATTAGAAAACTTCAACATAAAGGTAGGGTTTCCGGCACTGACAGGTGCCACCAGAAAGTAGCCAGACGTGAAACGTCTGGAACTGACGAGCGAAGATTCCGCACTGAAGGTGCGGCAGATGTTAGTGTCTGCCGCATCTCCAGTGCGGGATCTGGTTTGCCGGAGCTGTTTCCGACCTGGCCGTTGTCGAGCTTAAGGGAGATAACTCGCCGGTAGAGGAGTGTCCTCCGCCAGGCCGAAGCTCGTTATCACGATTCCACCCATCGAGTTGTTGATGTACCAGACGCCGTCCCGATAGACCGCAATATCCGTTCGACCATCGCCGTCGTAATCGGCAGGTACGGGTATATCGGTCGAGATGCCGAAGTTGGTGATCCTTGTCCCGCCGGCGCTGTTAGCGATATACCACGTTCCCGTCGACGGTCGATACACGGCGAGATCGTCTTTGCCATCCCCATCGTAATCGCCCGGGACGAGCTTGTCGCTAGCAAGTCCCCAGTTAGTGATCGTGCCGAATGCATAGCCATCACCGGATCTGATCAGCATCCACATTCCGTTGTCATACGTGCCGAAATCGCCCCGACCGTCTCCGTCAAAGTCCCCGACAAACGCAACGCTGCCAGGCATCGGCCTCGATAACATTGTCGAACCATCAATGCTCCTCCTGACCCAGAAGCGTCCGGTCGAGGGGCGGAAAATAGTCGGGTCAGCTTTTCCATCGCCGTCGAAATCCTCGGTGAGTGCGATATCCCCGGTAGTGCCCCATGAGACGTAGTCGATGGTCGATGTCGCGCTCTTGAAGATGTAATAGTCCGGCATCGCACCGTCGGCCGTAGCTCGGAATACGGCAAAATCACTCTTGCCGTCGCCATCAAAATCATCTGGGATGGGCTTGTCGGTCGCGAGTCCCCAGGTGACGGCCGCGAATCCTGTGCTCGATCGATTCAAGTACCAGACACGGTCTGACGGGCGGAAGACAGAAACGTCCGAACGGCCGTCGCTGTCGAAATCGGCGCGAGCGGGGCGCCTGAACTGCAAAGGGAGACTGAACGATTCGTTTACGACGGTGTTGTTCGCCCCGCTTCCCGCAACTGTAACGGAAGCCGATTGACCGAGACCGCGGATCGCGAAGCCGCACCAGACCGGTCCAACATCGGTGGAATCCGAAAATGCCGTGGCGGAGAGGATCGCGTCACGCGACTGAACGACAGTTGGGTTCAACGGAGAAAGCTTCATACCGTCGGTGATATATTGCAGAGCCCGCCGATTGCCTTCGGCTGTGCCGTGTCGCTGCACAAGCTGATCACGAACTTCCCATAGCGTGACGGCCCAAACCTCTCCGAGATTGTGGATCTGATCGCATGGCGACGAAGATCCTATCGGTCCGCGCGGATAAGCACTGTTCGGGTTTGTTGAGTCCGTGCCGATGAGCGTGTTGCAACCGCTGTTTATATATCCAAACGTCAGCGGATTGTGCGGCAGTCCGTTTGGTCCGATCGATGCCCGCACCGCGACCGGAAAGCGTCTAAGACCATAGTAATAATTAGCTTCAAATCCGGCGAGAAGCAGGTGCGTTATGTAACCGCCCAACGCATGGGTTCCAAGTCGGTCGTCGGTCGCTTCTGATAGAAGAGCGAATGCGTAGAAATCCGACCAGCCCTCGCCCATGCCTCGGGCCATATTCGATGAGAGACCGGTCGTGTTTCCGTGAAGGCGGATCGACATTCCGTGCGTGATCTCGTGAAGGACGACTTGAGCGTCAAGAGCCCCGTCGCGATCCGGTGTGGAGCCGGGCCAGATCATCATCTGCAGACGCGGCCGATTGCCGTCTGCCGGAACGAAAAAATTAGCACCGTTTGTGCCGGAGCTATCCTGCATCTCAAACGAAATACGATCCCCCTCAATACCCCCGCGTCCGAAATTGAAGTGTTGAAAGTTCCGTGCCTGCTCGTTGAATCCAAGACGGTACATTTCGTCATGCCAGCGATTTGCGAGATAGAAGCCATGTGCGACGACTCCTTGCTGGAACGCGGTCGGTGGGTACGGTTGAGGCCCAACCGGAAGTGGCTCTTCGCCCGGCGGCGGAAGTCCGGGACCTGGATTGTAAGAGTAATTAAAAACACGAGCTGGACTTCCGAACGCCCATCCGTTTTCATCAACACCGTTCGGTGCGGCGCGATCGATACCGGCTTCGACGCTGTTGCCATCGGTTATATTCGGATCCGCCGGTACACGCACAGCCAATCCCGCATCCGGGATCCAACCGAGATCATTGAAGACATATGGAACTTCATTTCCGACGAGCGTGAAGCTTGTCCGCGCGACCACCGGCGGTTGCGGGCAGCCGGTCGGCGCGACACAACCCGGGGAAAAAGGAGACGGGCTGTCGGCGGTTTTTAGCAAGCTCGTCGAATTTCCGTAGACGTTGTACGTTGCAGGAATCGCCTGATGCTCGACGAGATTCTTTCGCCAAAGTAACGTTCCGTCTTCGGCGTCGACGATAACGTAGTAGGTCGACGTCGACGTCGGGACTGACACCCGCCACGCAGGACGTGCCTCACCATTCCCTATCGGGAAATAGAATTGTTCGACCAAGACCATGTCTGCAAAAGCGTAACTAGAGAACCCATGCTCGCCCGGTTTTTGAATCGACAACGCGGATAGATCTTCGGAGGCCACCGTGATGCCGACGTGCGAACTTGCTTTTACGATAGCCGTATCGGGCGAACCGAAATTCGCACTTAGCGACGAAGCATTTAGCCCGGGTGCCAGGGTGTTGATCACACGAAACATCCCACCGTCGCGGTCGAATCCGGCTTTTACTTCCGCTCCGAAGACCGGCAGGTTTCCGATCTCCTGTCGAAAATGGGCGAATGCCAGGTTCCCATTAGGGTTGGAATAGTCTGCAATATTGACGAGCTGATTCGGATCAGAGACCCCGAAGACAGGCCGGTTCTTTATGACAAAGTCTTTCAATGCGACGGATCGGTTGCTACCAGGCGATCGCGTTAGAAATGTCTCCGCAACCGCGGGCGAAATGATCTCGGCGACACCCAGATTGTCGTTGAACTCGATCTGCGGTCCGGCTGTCGCACCGGTCGCTCGCATCGGAAGATCATCTCGCCTTGTACCTCGCAACTCTCGGAGTTTTGCGCTTGAGGCAGCTGCATTGTCGGTTCGTATATCGTAATTCTCGAATGCACTGGAAATTCGGGAGCTGTTTGAATTAGCTTCCGCCGTAAACACAGGCGGCATGGTGATCGAAAAAGATAAAAGAGTCCCTGTAACCAGCGCCAGTAGAAAGAGCGACTTCAACATACTTTATGCCTCTTGGGGTCGGGTTTGATCTCGAGCTAGTGAACGATGCCTATTATTAACGCAAAGAGTCGCCGAATCAAGAACTTGGAACGCCGCAATGTTAGGAACTTGTGTGGCGTCCGGGACAGTAAGTAAGGCGGTATTGAGTTAGGTTGTTGCCAAGTAGATCGGAAATAGCGGGAGCGCGTTGATGCGGTGGAACTAACTTGCGGATTCGAGTATTTGAACAAACTTCTTCGCCGCCAGCGAAAGATTGCGATCGGTTCGGTATATGACTCCGACGGGACGGACCCAATCTTTCTCCGCGAGCTTTACGACAACCAGTTGCCCGGTTCGCTGCTCTTCGGTAACTGAGGGAAGGGGAACGATGGCGAGACCAAAACCAACCTGGACTGCGCGCTTGATGGTCTCGATGTTGTCGAACTCCGCAACTTTGTTTACCTCAACGCCGCGGGCCTTCAAGATCTTGTCCGTCGCTTTACGGGTCGGTGTATCGCGTTCGAAGAGCACCATGTCGAGGCCGTTAAGATCCTTTGCACGCACCTGTTTCTTTTTTGCGAATTTATGATCCGGCGGGCAGACGAGCACGAGCCGGTTGGACGGCATCTGAGTGACGGTCATCCCGCGTTTCGCCTCGGGGAATGCGAGCACGCCGAGCTCGACAGTGCCATTTAATACATCACGAACAACGCGCGTCGTTCTTGAATATTCAAGATCGATCTTCGCTGTCGGATATTTCGACATGAACTCCCCGACCTTTGACGGCAGCTCGTGCAGCCCGACACTGTAGACCGTCGCAACTTTCACCGTTCCCCCGATCTTACCGACCAATCCGCGCAGGCTTTCCTGTAAGTGATCATAGGCGGCAAGGACGGATTTTGACTCGCGATGAAATACCTCGCCCGCGGCTGTGAGAGTGACTTCGCGCCTGCCCCGAACACGTTCGAGCAGCCGCCGCTTAAACTTTTCCTCGAGCGCCCTGATCTGCTGACTGACGGCGGACTGAGTGATAAAGTTTCGCTCGGCCGCGAGCGAGAAGCTCTGAAGATCGACGAGGTCGCAAAATACTTTGAGGGTTTCTATATGCATAAGACCTGCGAGATATAATTAGTTAAACTGAATAATCAGTGCGTCCGATTTCATTTTATCTTATATCATTGTCGCGATATCATAAAAACCATGAGGACGAAATTGCCGACGACGACGTTTGACTCTAGACTTTCAGAAACTGTTCCGAGCGCGCGATTCAAGTGTTAAGAGTGCTCAATTCATCCAGTTCTTAGAAGGCTGAACTAAGAAGAACGCGATGAATCGAGCACTCTCAACTAAGAACGTTAAATAGATGGCTATTAAATTCAGTAACACTTTCCTGCTAAGGAAGCTCCATCAGTTGACCGGCGTGGTGCCGCTTGGTGTTTTTTTTCTCGTACACATGTTCACGAACTCGGCAGCGATGAACGGTGCGAAGAGTTTTAATAAACACGTTCTGGATATTCACGACCTGCCATATCTCATCTTCATCGAGATATTCGGCATCTTCGTACCCTTGCTGTTTCACTCGATCTACGGTGTGCTGATTTCCGCGGAGGCTCGTGCAAACGCAATCAATTATTCGTACGGCCGAAACTGGTTCTACATTTTCCAACGGGTCACCGGCATTTTCCTGTTTGTCTTTCTTCTCTTTCATATTCTCAATCTTCGTTTTGGGCTGATCCCCGGGCTCGAGTCATATGGCAATCCGGTTGCCGGCAATGGAGCCCGTGCGTTCGACATCGTTGCGGCTGAGTTCCAAAGCACAGGAATTCTTGTCTTCTACATCCTCGGTGTCGTCGCGACGGCGTGGCATCTGGCGTACGGGTTCTGGTTGTTCGCCGTGGATTGGGGGATCGTGATCGGAGAAAAGGCACAGCGTATTGGGTTATACGCTTCCGTCGGTCTCGCGATCTTTCTGTCGGTTGTCGGGATCAACGCGGCGATCTCGTTCGTCGAGCCGTGCGGTCTGCTTCCGGAATCATTTTGCGAGGCGGCCGAGAAGAATAAGATCATCGAACCGAGTACGCCTAGAAGGTTTTGAATATTTAACTCTTCGCGTTTCAAGATTTGTTTTAACGCGGAGAGCGCGGGATCGCAGAGTTGACGTCAGTTTATTTTTTTACAGTCGTCCGCGGCTGACAGCTATTTGCGAATCCGGCTGAAGGCGAGATTCGAACGTAATGTATATGGCTGCAAACGGATTGAAAATAGCGATCGTCGGCGGCGGGCTCGCGGGCCTTGCCGCCGCAATGAAGGTCGCTGAAGCCGGATACGAAGTCGACCTTATCTCGGTCGTGCCGGTTAAACGCTCGCACTCCGTTTGTGCTCAAGGTGGCATAAATGGCGCCGTTAACACCAAGGGCGAAGGCGATTCTCCTGCAAAGCATCTTGATGACACCGTTTACGGAGGCGACTTTCTTGC
>JANPJL010000128.1:0-68939 GCA_031425495.1 Acidobacteriota bacterium | reverse complement strand
TGCCCACGAGATCTTCGCCGTACATTCCGGACACGTATCCAGCGGTCGTCGGTCGGTCTCGTCGAGATGATTTGTTCCGGACATCAAACACTCGTATTTCGTGCAGTGACGCATCGAGAAAATGTGTCCGGTCTCATGCATGGCAAGCTTCAGCGTGCGTGCAAGCAAGAGGTCCGAACTAACATTCTTTTTGCCGTCCGATCTGCCGAGCCGCCACAGCGACCATACACCCACTCGGCGCTCAAGGCTTGCTTGTCCAAAAACATAATTCCACGTTGCCTCAGGATAAAGATCGTAGCTCGTTAGGCAGATCAAGGCGGCCGCATCTTTCGGCAGCAACTTGGGCAAGAGATCGTCGATGAAGTAGCTCGTACGTATCTGCCGGTTGTTTCCGTATTGCACTCTTTGCATCTCGGCGGGAACGCTGTCGAGCGGCATGGTATCACGCAACTTAACCGGCAGACTATAAAAAGCGCTCATGTAATCCGCAGTCTGGCGGATCACCTTAAGTTGGGCAGCGGTGAACGTCCCGACCGGCTGGATATAGATCGTCCTGCGCTCGGCGGTCGGTAGCGTGGGTTTCGATCGCAGGTACTGTTCGAAGGTCTCACCGTCTTCCGGGTTTGATTCGAGCCAGTCACCCTCGCGAACATGCATCGGCCGAAAGAATCTAACGAGCGATTCTTTCTTCCGTACGAGATCAGCCTCCCGGTCGGCGAGAACCGTGGCTGCAGTCGAGTTCGCAACAGGCTTGCCCGACGCTCCACACCCGGCGAAGAGCAGACACAGCAGCAAGAGAAGGGTGATCTTCATTACAACAGGTTAGACGTTGTTCGCAGCGGATCGTTCCGGAACTTCGATCTTGATCATGCGGGGCTCGTCGCCGTCGCCGGTGATATCTATCGAATAGACAGGCGATTCAAACTGAAACTGTCCAAGCCGCTCGGCCCACTCGATTATCTTGACGGCCGATGCTTCTTCCAGAATCTCGTCCAGTCCGATCGCGAACGCCGCGTCTTCGCCGGGTTGCGTCCGCCAAAGATCGATATGGTAAACATCGAACGCCTCGGCCTTGTACAGATTCACGAGAGTGAAACTCGGACTGGTAACCTCGTCGATATCGTATGAGAGCGCATTTAGAATTCCCTTCGTTAAAAGCGTCTTGCCCGCACCGAGACCGCCGGTGAGCAGGATCACGTCGCCGCCTTTTAATTGCGCACCGAGCTCCTCGCCGAGTTCAAACGTATTATCGGCCGACACTGAAACGACTGTTTTCGATCTATCCATCAAACCCGCGAAAACATTCGGCCAGCGCCTCGGCGGTATCCGACGCCGTCATAACTCTCTTTCCAAATCGGTCCGATGCGATATCGCCGGCGAGTCCCGCGATATAGACGCCGGCGACGACCGTGTCGAAAATATCTATACCCATGAGCGCCGCCTGGGCGACAAAGCCGGCGAGAATTCCGGTCAGCGTATCCCCGTTTCCGGCTTTTCCTAGTCCCGAATTTCCGGTCGGGTTGATCACGACGCGGCCACCGGGTTCTGCGATCACGACCCGCTCACCTTTTAGCACGAGGACCACCGAATGCGTTTCGGCAAAGGCGCGGGCGGCGGCGATACGATCGGTCAATTCAGTTTTTGCCGACAGCTTCTTAAATTCACCCTCGTGCGGAGTTAAGATCAAGGGAAGTTCGACCGAGCCTGAGAGGTCGAATGGTGCGAGCGAGTTAAGGCCGTCTGCGTCGATGATGATCGGAGTTGTTCGCTCTTCGATGACGCGGCGGACGAGCGATCGAGTGGGTGCATCATTCGAGCTGAGGCCACTCCCGATGGCGATGACATCGACGTTCGCCGACAATTCTCGGATCTCCTCGAATGCCTTCTCCGATATAGCTCCCGCCTCCGTCTCGGCAATGCCACGGACGATCACCTCGGGTGATACGCGTACAGCGATCGAATCGCGTGACGAGCGAGACGTAGCTATGGTCACAAGTCCGGCACCGGACCGGATCGCCGCGTTGCCGCATAAGACGGCGGCACCGCTATAGTCCGCCGACCCGGCGATCAGCAACGCATGCCCACGCTTGCTCTTGTAGGAATCGTTTGAAAACTCGGTCTGAGCTAACCAGCGGGCCGCGTCTTCCCTTTCGGCGACGAATGTTTTCGACACTGCATCGCTTACGAGATTACAGGGTGAACCAATGTTCGCTACGACCAGATCGCCGCCATAATTCGAGGCCGGCGGCATTACGTTAGCAAGTTTTGGTGCAGTGAAAGTTACGGTCAGATGGGCTCGTGCGTTTGCACCCAATCGTTCCGCCGAGTCCGCATTTAAACCGGACGGAACATCGAGCGACACTACAATCGTATCGGACCCGCAACCCTCGTCGCAGAATGCATCGATGAATGCCGCGACTTGTTCGAAGACGCCATCGAGCGGCCTGGTCAGTCCGGTCCCGACAAGGGCGTCAACGATCACGTCGGGGTCGTCACAGTGGAAATTGACGCTGTCATAATCGAGCCATTCCTCGAGGCTCGTGATCTCCTCGAACGCCAGATCAGACTGCGTCAACTCGAACCCTTCATCGTCCGAAATTTTCTTCAGGATCTCGAAATTTGCGCGAGCTTCGTCTTTTGTGTCGTCCGCCAAACCGAACAAGCAAACCTCGACATCCGCCCCCTGCAGCCACAGTATCCGGCCCAACGCAGCACCGTCGCCGCCGTTGTTGCCTTTGCCGCAAAGGATCAACACCGACTTCCCTTCGACCGACCCTCCGAGCTTTTCAGCGATCGCCCGGCTTGCGGCATGCGAGGCGTTCTCCATCAACAACAGTGGAGGAATTCCGTAACGCTCACTCGTGAGCCGATCGATCTCGCGCATTTCTTCCGCGGTTATGATCTTTCGCATGGTTTTAACTTGCCACATTCGCCGGGAAATTTGAAGACCGGTTTGAGGATGGGAAAGTGCGGGCACCCGGAAAATAGAAAAACCGCATTCAGTTGAAATGCGGTTTTTCGCGAGTATAAGAGATTGTGAATAGAGTTCGCCGGCTATCAAGACATATGAAAATGTCTGCCACTGTGCTGATCACCGTTGTTTTCCGTTCACTTAATAGAAAGGTTCATTCGGCGCGTGATTCCAAAGAATCAGCAATTTTTTACAGGTGCGACAACTCAGCCGCGGTTCTAATGCCACGACTGCTCTATTCTACGTCCGCCAATCGCTTCATCAGCTCGACCGGATCGATCGGTTTTACCAGATGGCAATCGAACCCCGCCTCTTTGGACCGCTCTCGGTCCTTGTCCTGACCCCAACCGGTAAGGGCCATTAGATACATCCTCTTGCCCCAATGCTCGCTCCTGATTCTTCTAGCCGCTTCGTAGCCGTTCAATTTCGGTAAGCCGATATCGAGCAATACGATCTCCGGACGAAAGGACGCGGCAGTCTCGACCGCCGCGAGCCCGTCATGAACGGTCCGTACGTCGTGACCGGATATTGCAAGCAGTAACGACATAGACTCTGCAGAATCAAGATTATCGTCAACCACCAGAATTCGTCGGCCGAGGACCGAAGCCTTCGATGCCGGGATCCCCTCTGCCGAACGGGGCAATTCCTCGAAGTCATTTATCGCCGGTAAGCGGACTACGAACTCACTTCCCTTACCAAGCCCGGCACTCGAGGCCTCGACTATCCCCCCATGCATTTCCACAAGGTTCTTGACGAGTTTTAGTCCGATCCCTAACCCGCTCCCGGTGCGCTCGAGCGATGTGTCCGCCTGGACGAACATGTCGAAAATATAGGGTATCTGATCAGGCGACATGCCGATACCGGTGTCGCGAACGCGGATCACTGCCGCGTCACTCTCGCGCTCGACGCTCAGCTCAATGCGTCCACCTTTGTCGGTGAATTTGCAGCTATTGTTAAGCAAATTTCCGATCGCCTGAGTGAGCCGTGCCGCGTCACCATTCAATAAGATCGGTATAGCCGCGGGCTTCACCGACAATTCAACGCCGCCGCTTTCGCACGATTCCCGCGCGGCATCGGTAGCGTCCGATATGACCGAACCCAGTTCGATCACATCTCGGCGCAAATTGATCTTTCCTCGACTGATTCGACTGACATCGAGCAGGTCGTCGACCAAGCGTACTAATTGCCGTACCTGACGTTCCATCATTTCGGACGCCGAACGGAGACCGGTTCCCATGTCATCGGTTGCGCGCATTATCTCGAGCGCGTTCCGGATCGGCGCGAGAGGATTTCGAAGCTCGTGGGCCAGCATCGCAATAAACTCATCCTTCCGGCGGTCGGCCTCGGATAGTCTGGCCGCTACGTCACGCAGTTCGTCCGCCGTTTCTTTCTCTTCGTGAATATCCGTCCAGGTGCCGAACCATCTGACGATATTTCCCCGGTCATCCGCCACCGGCAACGCCCGTCCCAGAAACCAGCGATAAGTTCCATCCGCCCCGACGATCCGGCATTCAACTTTATAAGGCTCCCCTGAATCAAGCGCGTCGGCCCATCGCCGTTGGACCGGGGCCCGGTCATCGGCGTGAACGAATCGATCCCAATCGCCGTCCTCAGCGGGTTGATTGTCGGGGCGAACATACTCAAACCAACGGTGGTTGTAATAATCGACCGTACCGTCGGGTTTGGCCGTCCACACGATCTGCGGCATCGCGTCGGCCAACTGACGGAATTCCTTCTCGCTTTCCTGTAGTTGTCGCTCGGCCTGTCGCCGCTGGGTTATGTCCTGGAAACTCCAGACTCGGCCCGCGTTTTGTCCGTCGACGAACTGGATCTTCGAGAATCGTTCGATCACCCTTCCATCGGAGAGCTCCAACAGGTCGTAACTCTCCGGCGGAGACGTGTCATAAATAGACTGGATCCGCTCAAGGAAGTAACTTGGCTCATCGAAATACTGGCCGGTCTCATTTAAGATGAGCCGGTGCTGCTTGAGGTCCTCTCGATCGAGGGACACGCCCCACATCTGTACAAATTTTTCGTTGAAGCCGGTAACGTTGCCGGCCCTGTCGGTAACCAGAATTCCGTCGGTGGTGGATTCAAGCGTCGCACGCATCATCGCAAGCGAGTGAGCGAGCTGCTGCGTTTTCAGCTCTAGGGCTTCTTTCGCACCGACCAGCTCTTCTTCAGCACGCTGCCGCGCCAGGAGAATGCTCTTGGCGTTCTGCATGGCGACCGATCTCAAAAGTTTTTCTTCGTCGTCGGGCGACATCATTGACCTCCCAGAATTTTGGAAGCGAGTGCGGTACCTTCAACGCGGGCCTGGATCTTTGCAAAGGCCGTATCACGACTGGTGGAGGTATCGTCGCAGAAAGGTGCAAATCCGCAATCGTCCGTCGTGCCGAGTTGTTCGATCGGGATATGCTCCGCCGCTTCAAGCGTGCGGTCCCTGACTTCCTCGGGCGTCTCGATCCGCGGATCGATCGGAGCGACAACGCCGACGAAAATGCGCTGATCCGGCTTCATATGTTCGCGGATGATCTTCAGTACGCGGACCCGATCCGATTCGCCTGCGAGGGCAACGTAAAAATTACCGGCCTTCAACTCGAAAAGGCTGGGCAGCAGCTCGGCATAATCCACATCGGCACTGTGAGTCGAATCACGGTCACCACCGGGACAAGTATGCACTCCGATCCGCTGTCGATCTTCGGCCGAGAAGCGGGACAGCGCCATATTATTCATTTCAATGAACCGGCGGAGCAGTTCACCGCTCGGGTCAAGCTTGACGGCGAGCCGCCCTTCAGTGAAGTCGACCTGAACCTTGAACGCTCCTTTTTGCAGGCAGTTTCGGATCTCGGTCTCGTGTTCATTCAGCAGATCGTGGATGAACTCCTCTCGCGAGTATCCTGGAATTTCGTCCAGAGGGTACATCAAGCTAAGTGCCGAGGGTGAAATGATCGCTTGCTTAACCGGCACCTTGGCGTAACGCAACGCTTTATCGAGATAGATGTCCGCTCGACGTTGATACCGGAAAGGGCCGCCGGTAAGCCTTAGCATGCGTCGCGTATGGCCCGCCTCGAACGGTATCTTGAAGCCATCCGGTGCGGTGTTCGGCAAACCATGAACACTATAGGTCCAAAAGTTATGATATTTGCGCTGTTCGCCGTCCGTAACCACCGGCGAGCCAGTCGCCTCGAACCGCTCGATCGTGTCGCGTATCGCCTCGTCATAGAGCGGTTCCAACACCGCGTCATCGCCGGCATGCTCCGCTACTGCGTCGATCAATGCAAGCGGTCGCGGAATACTTCCGATTGGTTCAGTTGATATCAGCATATCCAGTATTCTTGCCCGGTCGTTGAGGCATTCCGTAGCCAAAGCCATGTCGGCACGTAGTAATATTATGATAGCACCGTAGAGACCAAGATCGGCTCATAGCCACCCAATTCCGATACGGCCCCACGTAAGCATCCCTGGATCGTTCTTGCAGAAAAGTCACCGCTCCGATGTGTCGTGAATTTAAGATTTAGCTCCCGGGGTGACTTGAACACGCGACCTTCCACTAAGAACGCGGACGGCCTCTCGTCAAACCGCATTTCACCCGTTCGAGTTCAGCGCACTTTCCCGCCAATGTTTGGTATTAGGATCCTTTAGAGTCCGAGTAATACGTCGTGGCGAGTCTTGAGTTGAGTTTTGAGACTAGAGCAAACGACTTCGCATAATTTAAAAATCGTTTCGTCCGAAACGCGATAAATTGCGTTCAGGCCATCTTTTCGGCGCGCAACAATTTCTGCGTTGAGCAAGGTCCCAAGATGTTTGGAGACATTGGCTTGTCCGGCACCGGTTGCCTTAACCAGGTCGGTTACATTCATTTCACCATCGCCGAGCGTGTAGAGAATTTTCAGCCGCACCGGATCGGCCATCTGTCGAAATCTGCCGGCAATCATTTCTAACGCCTCGTCACTTAATTCTACTTTCTCTTTCATCTTTTACTTTTCGGCATTGCTCTATCACTATATTACTGTATAGTGATATTTACGTTACGGTAGTGTTTGATTCTAGCGCAACACTCAATACAGGAGAAACTTATGGCTGAAAAATTGAAGATGCATGAATGCGACGTCATCGAACTGAAACATCATGTGGAGACCGGGGCAGTAAACCTAATCGACGTCCGAGAGTACCCGGAGTTTGCGGGTGGACGTGTAAATGGGGCAAGACTTATTCCGCTCGGCGACATAGACAAGCGTTATACGGAAATTGATCGCGATAAGACGACGTATTTGATCTGCCGCAGCGGGAAACGTGGTTCGGATGCTCAGAGGAAATTGCTTTCGATTGGGTTTTCGGATGTGCGGAACGTGAGGGGCGGTTTTGAGGCGTGGAAAGCTGCCGGATTCGAATTTGAAATAGACGCTAAAGCTGTTTGGTCTTTAGAGAGACAAGTGCGATTTGCGGCGGGTTCGCTTGTGGTTCTCGGCGTGGGTTTATCGTGGCTGATCCATCCGTATTTTGTGGCACTGTCGACGTTTGTCGGCGCAGGTTTGGTATTTGCGGCCGCGACCGATACCTGCACTATGGCTATGCTATTGGCGAAAATGCCGTGGAACAGGAATAACGGCGCGGTATGCGGAACCGCCACGCAAATAACCTAACCTCATCGTGAATATCTTTTTGATTTTGGGTTTGGTATTGAGCGCGCTGATCGGTCTCTCGCTGGGGCTGATCGGCGGCGGCGGCTCGATCATTACGGTTCCCGTCTTGGTATACGTACTCGGCGTCGAAGCTCACGAGGCGGTCGGCATGTCACTGGCCGTTGTTGGGGCGACCAGTCTGGTCGGGTCCTTTTTGCATTACCGACGCGGGGCCGTGCAGTTGAGAACGGGTTTGATATTTGGGGTAGCGGGCATCATTGGAGCGCTGCTAGGCTCACCCTTGACTCTTCTTTTATCTCCGGCCGCGTTGATGATGGCGTTTGCAGTGCTCATGTTAACGGTTGGATCTTTGATGCTTCGCACCAAGGCAAGCGACGAAAGAGACCAAACAGACACAAAGGCACTAATCGTCTGGAAAGCACTGATGGCAGGATTGGGAATCGGTATTCTGACCGGATTTTTAGGCGTTGGCGGCGGTTTCTTGATAGTGCCCGCGCTTGTGATGTTTGGCGGGTCAGGGATGAAAGATGCAATCGGCACATCGCTCTTTGTGATCTTTGTAAACTGCGTCGCCGGTATCGTCGGACACGCCAGCCAAAACCATTTTGACTGGAATCTAACGGCGCTGGTGACAGTTTTGGCGGTAACGGGAACGATCTTCGGGACACTTATTTCACACCGTGTAGCTCCCGAAAAACTTCAAACAGGTTTTGCCGTGTTCGTTTTAGGAGTCGCTGTCTTTCTCTTTGCGAAGAATTATTCGGTCTTATTTGGAGGATAAATTTATGCAATTCAAGCAATTTTATTTAGGCTGTCTTTCACATGCGTCGTATTACATTGGCTCAGAAGGGGAAGCGGCCGTTATCGATCCGCAGCGCGATATTCAGCAGTACCTGGACGAAGCGGCAGGGAACAACCAGAAAATAAAATACATTATCGAGACCCACTCCCACGCAGACTTTGTCAGCGGGCACATTGAGCTTGCCAAGAAAACCGGTGCAGAAATCGTTTATGGTCACAAAGCGGATACCCAGTTTCCGACGCACCAAGTCAGAGATGGCGATGAATTTGCTGTCGGCAAGATCAATCTCAAATTCATGGAAACGCCGGGACACACGCCGGAAGGAATTACCGTCCTCGCCGAGAATACAGAAGACGCCGCACCTGTAAAAATGTTTACCGGCGACGCGCTTTTTATCGGGGATGTAGGCAGACCTGACCTTATCGGCTCGAAAGGTTTTACGGCCGAAGAAATGGGAGGGATGCTTTATGACTCGCTTCGCAAAAAGATCTTGCCTCTTCCCGATGACACGGAGGTCTATCCGGCTCACGGCGCGGGATCACTTTGTGGAAAATCGCTGTCAAAGGAAACATGGTCAACTCTCGGAGAGCAGCGTCAGACCAATTACGCTTTACAGCCAATGTCGAAAGAAGACTTTATAAAGATCGTTGCGGAGGATCAACTCGAAGTTCCGGCATATTTTGAGGAAAGCTCAGCTGAGAATATGCGAGGGGCCGCCCCCCTCGAAGATCTGCCGAGACCAGTGGCAATGACATCGGAGGAAATTGGAAATTTTAATGGCGTTGTGCTCGACACACGTTCAGGTCCGGAATTCGGAGCAGGTCACATCCCAAACTCAATCAACATCGGCCTTCAGGGACAGTTTGCCCCGTGGGCCGGAACGTTGATTGCAATTGGAACACCGGTCGCAATTATCGCCGAAGATCAGGAAAAAGTGGACGAGGCCTTTATGCGTCTTGCCCGCGTCGGTATCGAAACCGTCAAGGGATATATTTTGATCGATGATTATAGGGGCGAAACGAAGAAGGTCCACCAGGTCCCGGTTGATCAGGCGAATGATGCTACTAAGGATGGAGATGTGCAGTTCGTCGATGTGCGTCGGCCCGCCGAACATGCGTCCGGACATGCCAGAAATGCGATGAATCTACCGCTCCATATTTTGGCAAAAGAGGTCGGAAAGCTTGCTCCCGAAAAGCCCACTTACGTTCTTTGTCAGAGCGGTTATCGCTCTAGCCTCGCAACCAGCATTCTCGAGAATGCCGGTTTCCGTGAAATCTATAACGTAACCGGCGGTACCGAAGCGTGGATGGACGCGGGTTTGGAAACGGAAGCATCCGGTGCGACTTGCTCCAATTCGGAGTTAACGAAATCGGAATGTACCGCTGATCAAAATAATTAGATCCGATACGCAGTTAGAGTTATATGAAAATGACAATATTTTTTATATCGATACTTTCAGTTTTTTGGTTTTCGGCTTGTCAGGCGACGTCAACGCAGAACGCGGCGGATTCGTTGCAAAGTGGTACGCCGGCCGGAATAGAACAAATAAATGTTGCCGAAGCGAGACCGGCCGTTGAGGCAAACGACGTTCAGTTTATTGACGTTCGCACAATCGGCGAATATGCGGGCGGACACGCCGTGAATGCAGCAAACTTCCCTCTCGACCTCCTTCAACAGGAACTGGTAAAACTGGATAAAGGCAAACCAGTCTATGTGATCTGCCAAACGGGAAGGCGTTCGCAAAAAGGTTCGGAAATTCTCCAGAAAGCCGGTTTCGAGAAAATTTACAATATCAGCGGCGGAACGTCAGCGTGGGAAGGCGCCGGTTTTCCGATGGAGAAATAGCGTGGAACAATTACTCTGGATCGGAGGAATCATTGTCGTCTGGCTGCTGTTGCAGCTGGTAATTTTGCCGAAGCTCGGGGTGCCCACGTGACTGCGCGGTGCCTGTGACGTCGAGTCTCGACGCAGTGACGAAGAGGACGGAAAAGCGAAATGATAGCCAGCAAAACGCATTGGGAAAACGTCTATTCCGGCAAGGCACCGACCGAGGACTTCCACCTCGAGATCTCTTTTCGAATTTCGCTTAAGGGCCCGTCGTAGGTGGGAATCCGGGTGGGATTCAAAATTCATGAGTTCAAGATGACCTGTAACTTGTTGATTTAAATGGTGCTCCCGGCGTGATTCGAACACGCGACCTTCCACTTAGGAGGCGGACGCTCTATCCAGCTGAGCTACGGGAGCGGGAGGGCATTTTGGATTTTGGATTTTGGATTTTGGATTGTCAATTCGTTGATCGTTGATCGTGGTTCGTTGATCGTCGTCGTTCCTTCCCGAATCTACGTACTCATCCACGCGAGCAACGAACAACGATCCACGATCAACCATTCAAGAGTCGTATCTCATTAACGATTTAAGATTGTAACCGTCGAACTTCTGCCGGCCGTTGAGAAAGTTCAACTCAACGACGAACAGCAGACCCTCGACCTTTCCGCCGAGACCTTCGACGAGATCGACGACCGCTTTAGCCGTGCCGCCGGTTGCGAGCAGATCGTCCACGATCAGAACGCGCTGGCCTTCGCCGATGGCGTCCTTGTGCATTTCGAGAGTGTCCTGTCCGTATTCGAGATCATACGAAACCGATACTTTTTCTGCCGGCAGCTTTTTCGGTTTACGCACGGGAACAAACCCGGCGCCCAGTTGATACGCGAGCGGCGTCGCAAAAATAAAGCCGCGTGATTCGACGCCGATTACGGTATCGATATCCATGCCTCGACACTGCTCAGTCAAAGCATCCACCGTTTCTTCGAGACCCGTCGGGTCCTTGAGGAGCGTCGTTATGTCGTAAAAGTTAATGCCCGGCTTCGGAAAATCGGGCACTTCGCGAATAAGTTTTCTTAAGTTTTCCATCTATTAGCTTGTCGATATGTCGGTCGAGATCAACGCTCAATACGGAACGTCGAGAACCTACGGCTCGGGTCGAGCACGATCTCTTCCACATCTTCTACATTCGAATATGTTGGGCCTGCCGTCAAATCGTGTTTGAAGGCTTCGACCTGGCCCTCATCGCCCTGTACGAACGCTTCGACCCGGCCGTCGTCGAGATTCTTCACGTACCCGTGCACCTGATGTCGGGCAGCCGCACGCTGAGCGAAGTAACGGTAGCCGACGCCTTGCACAAGGCCGCGTATGAGGAGCTTTCGGGCAACAACCATTTCTTTTACTACCCGAGAGCGTTCAGGCGTTCCAGCCCAACAAGCCCCCACGTTCCCTTTTGAAGATCTTGCGGTCCCATCAAGCCGTAAAAGAAGATCTGACAGTAAAAATGCGATAGCGATATTCTGCCAGATTCGAGGTACGGACCCAAGTGCTCCTCCCGGTGGCTCGTCCGTTTTTATGCTCGGAATCGACGGCCGGTTCTGCTAACATTCCCTTGGCCTAATTTTTCAAAGCAATGCTGCGTTCACTTTTCATTATTTTCCTCGTCGGTCTGGCGACCACTCCCGGATCGGGACAACAGCGTCCGCTTATCACCGACGATATCGATATCACGCCGGCCGGTGCGATCGAGATCTCGGCGGGTGTCGATTTCCTGCAAAACGCGAAGTTTCCGCTTTCAGGCTTAAAGGGTGATCTGACGCGGGTCGGTGATATACGGCTGCGAAATGGCTTTGCGTCGAACGTCGAGCTGCAGATCGAAGGCGTCGTCCAAAATTACCTCGCGATCAATTCTCAAACTCTTCCAAGTCCGATACCGCTGAACGTCTTAGGCAATTCGTCAAACGATTTCGACGACATCACGGTTTCGGCAAAGGTACTGCTGCATCGGGAGACAGCAAATCTCCCGGCTCTCGGTTTCAAGTTCGGGTTTCAGATGCCGAACTCCGATCAGGCTCGCGGCATCGGCACGAATCAAATAAATGTCTTTAGCAAGGTGATCGTTCAGAAAAAGTTCGGCAAACGGGCCGGCCGGGCTCCACTTGCTAATATCTACGGCAACATCGGACTCGGGATCATGAACTCCCCGCTCGCCAGTTTCTCGCAGAACGACGTGATCCTCTACGGGCTCGCGGGGATCTTCGGCGTGAACGATCGCATCAATGTTGTGAGCGAAGTGAATGGTCGACACAGTTCGCGATCCGGAGCCGCTCCGCTTGGCACCGAAAGCGTCGGTCAATTTCGAATCGGAACGCAGATCAAAGCATCCGGTCTCCGGTTCGACACCGCCGCGATATTCGGTCTCACCAAGTACAGTCCGCGCAGCGGCATCACGTTCGGCGTCACATATCTTTCGCCGGTCTTCATCCCGATAGCAAAATAATCAAAGCAGGTTGATCGGTGAATTTCCGCGACCAATCATGGGTGCGGTCTTGATGGCATTCGTTACGAAATCCTTTGCCGCAGTCACCGATCTAAGCAAGTCGGAACCCAACGCGAGATTTGCAGTGATGGCCGCTGCCAACACGCAGCCGGTCCCGTGCGTAGCGGTCGTCTCGATGTACGCGGCATCAAGCACATGCATATCATCTCCAAGAAATAGATAGTCGCTCGCCTTACGCTCGCCAGCCGCGTCGGATTCAAAGTGGCCGCCCTTGATCAGAACATTCTTAGCACCCATCGACTGCATTTGGGCAGCTGCGGCTTTGACGTCATCGATCGATTCGATCGCGATGCCGCTGATACGTTCTGCTTCCGGTTTATTAGGCGTGACGAGATCGGATAACGGGAAAAGCACATCGATCAACGATCGGAGCGCGGCGCCGTCAATAAGATCGAAACCCGATGTCGATCGCACCACCGGATCGACGACGAATCGCGATCCGTTCATTCGCTGGACAAGTCGCGCGACTTCCTCGATCACTTCGCGAGTCGGCAGCATTCCCGTTTTTAGCGCGGCTATTTCGTAATCTTCGATTATCGGGTCAACCTGCTGACGCACTGAATCGGCACTCTGGTGTTCGGCACCGAATACCCCGACCGTGTTTTGAAAAGTGATCGAAGCGACCGCCGCCGCTGCAAAGCAGCCGAATGCCGAGAACGTTTTTATATCCGCGATTATCCCGGCTCCGCCCGACGGATCCAGGCCCGCAATCGTCAAACAAACAGGAGGTTTGCTCATAGTTAAGACTTAGGGATTCATCTGGAAAAGCGCTGATTTCTTATTCCGTGTCTTCTCCGTGTTGTTCCGTGTATTCCGTGGTACCCGCCCTGTAAGATGACCACAGAATACACCGAACAACACGGAGAAGATAAGGAATAAGAAGGATCTTGCACTTAGTAGCATAAGCGCCGCACGCACGTTAAATTTTAAGTGGACTGTTCCTCAGATTTTATCTTGTTGACGGCTGGTTCATCCCGCTCACGATCTTTCGTCGGGCGTCAGGATTGTTCAGCGACCGGATCGCCGCCAACCCGCCCGCTCCTGATTCAAGAACCTGTCTGAAATTTGTGTCGTCGATTCCACCAAGAGCGACGACGGGAATCTCTAATTCTTCGCAGACTTGCTGAAGTGCGACGATGCCAACGGGTGCTGGCTTTCCCGGGCTCGCAAATACCGGACCGAAAAGAACGTAATCAGCCCCTTCGCGCTCGGCCCGGAGCGCGTCTTCCACGGAGTGCGTCGAAACGCCGACGATAAGTCGATCCGCAAAAATGCGACGGACCACTCCGGGCGGAATCGAATCGCTTGGAAGGTGAACCCCGTCCCCACCGGCGCTGATCGCTATATCGGCTCGCTCATTGACGAGAATCAGGGCCGGGCTATGTTCAGCGATCGCGACCGCCTCGCACAAGAGGGCGAATAGAAGCCCGCCCGGTAGCCGCTTCTCGCGAATCTGTATCACCGTAACGCCGTCACGCACGGCCTCACTTATCGTCTCGAGAATTCGAGGTCTTTCTGTTTGGAAATTGCCGGGGTGAGCTTCCCCTTCGGTGATAAGGCAGGAATAAGGCGGACGGCCAAGACGCTTCACTTTCGCTCGGATTTGTCACCGCCGAGCATCGCGACACTCTGGTTGAAGTGTGCGGCTTCCCAAAAGGCGATAATAATATTAAGAACGCCGAGTCCGGTGACTGCTCCGCGAAACCAGTTGGATGACACAGTTCGCTGAAGAATAGGAAACCCGGCGCGGTCGGATACGAACACGAGCAAATAGTTCTCGCCCCAGTTTCCGAAAAGTGTGTCCCACGGTGCAAGGATCAAATAAAACCCAAGCAAGACGCAGAGAATAATAAAAAAAATGACGGTCAGTTTCTCGACCATAGGCCGATTATACCGTCATTCGATTTTGATAAACAACCAACTTACCGCGAAACGGTCATGTTCTTGACCCGTTCGCTGACATCACGGAAATCGATGTTCTCGGCGTAAACCTGCTCAAAATACCGGCCCGCGTTTTCGTGATCGCCCTCGGCCTCGTACGCCGAGGCGAGTTCATACCAGATGCCCTGCTTCTCTTCGTCGCTAAGACCCGGCGTCTCTAGCGCACGCTGATACCATGTCAACGCGAGATTGGCCATCGCCTTTTGCATGAAGCAGTGGCCAAGTAAGTTGGCACATTGGAAGAACCGTCTCGTCGGGTCGTTAGGTCGGACCAGTCCGATGGCCTCCTGATATTCTTTTATCGCTTCGTCCAGCATTCCCATCTCCTGATAAGCGATCGCCGTGTGATAATGCGTTTCGTAGTCCGAATCGTCAGCCGCTTCCGCCTCGTCCATACCTAGTTCGCTTCGCAGATCCTGGAACGCATAGCTGGGTGGTGCCTTGCCGTTCCCATTCGACGGAGGTACGGCCGGTACAATGATTTCGTGGACCTCGACCTCGGCTGCGACCTTAACCTCTACCGAATCGAACCCTTGCCGGCTCGCCATATAAGCAGCCAACGCATCAATCTCGGGATGTTCGCCGAACTCGCTCCGAAGATCGGCGATCGCTTTTGCCGCAAGCTCGAAATAGTCGCTATCGACGTAAAAGCGAATGCTGTCGATCTCCCGTAGTAGACGTTCAAGATCGGCTCCAGCAGCAGCGTTCCGTTCGATCGCATGATCGATCGCATGATCGATCGCGTTGTCGATCGAAGCGAACTCGTCGACGATCTCGAAGCCGAAAACCGCGTCGGCTTCGCCAGTAATTTCCGCACCATCGGTGCCGGCTTCTGACGTTACGACAGCGAAGGTTTCGAGCTCCGGTTCGGGATCGTCCTTCCCAGGCTTCAGAAACTTGTCGAAGAGATTGTCATTTGATTCTGCGTCGTCAAAACCGTGAAGCTGGTTGAGCTCACGGAGCCGTTCCGCAAAGCCGACCTCAAGCGGTGCGACCATCACCAGCTGTGAAAGCGCGAAGCGCTCGTCATCGACGGAATCGCGATCCTTCGCGATCCGCGCCAGTAGCACGAGTGAATCGAACATGCCCGCTTCGTCGCGCTGCCACGCCGCGAGGCGTGCCCGTAGACGAACACCCTCGAGCTGTTCGGCATCAAGACTCAGGATCTCAGCCAACAGTCCGTCCAACACCTCGGGTTGACCGGCGAGCAGAAGGTGTTCAGACGCCATCGCCGTTACCCGAGCTGCCGAACTTGCGTCACCCGCATTAAGGTAGACGCGAGCGAGATCGAGAAACTTCGGATGAAGTGTGGGTTCTTTTTCGACGAGGCTGATGACGTTTTTTTCCGCCTCGGCCCCATCGCCCGCTTCGATAAAACAATCGACAAGCAGACCCAGTACGTCCTGATTATGAGGTTCGGCGATTTGGATCTCAGCCAACCTCACGGCCGCGGCGGCGGGTGTACCGTTAGCAAATTGCGCCTGTACAAACGCGGCGAGTATCGCCGGATCGGTCGGCTTTAGTTCCAGTGCCTTTTCAAGAGCCTCGAGAGCATCGGAATGCTGCGACTTTTTAGCGAAGCGCTGTGCCGCCTCTGCAAATGCATCGGCAGCGTCGTCACTTTGATCTTCGTCGAGGTATGCGTTGGCGAGCGCAATGTAAACCGAGGTATCGGACGGATCGAGCGACGCCATCTGTCGACGAATTTCGAGAGCCTCGAGCTTTCGTCCCTCGCTCTCGTAATGCTCGATAACAATGTTGTAGTGTGTGCGGGCCTCGTTGACGGCTCCTTTGAATTTATAAAGGTCGGCAAGCTTCGCCGAGATATCGATCGAATCGGGCTGGATCCGGCAGATCTTGTTATAGATCGCGATCGCTTTTTGCGCGAAGCCTTGCTTGCTGTAATGTTCCGCGACGGACGTATAACACTCGATGGCGTGTTTCTTGTCGAGACTCTTCGTATAGAGATCACCGAGCGCGTTTAGCGTCCCGAAATCTTTCGAGTCGTGTGCTATCACCCGCTTGTATTCGCCAATGGCCGACTGAATCTTACCCTGAGCCAGGAACTGCTCGGCGCTTCGCATTGCCTTTGTCTTGTCGAAAACCATTTTTTGACTAACTGACGTATGAGGTTTGTTTAGAGGAGGATCGAACTCGGCTCCGGTCGATTTATCGCAGCATCACAGGCGGTGTAAATGTACTTACCTGCAAAAATAAAGTAGCACAGTGACCGAAAAAGTGTCAACAATGACTTAAAATGTTTAACAGTCAGTTTTTACAGGTTCTCGTTGATTTTTGGTCGGTATTTTCCTAGGCTTGGAATTCGCAAGTCCGTTATGCAAGCACTAATTCTTGCCGGTGGAAAAGGCACCCGGCTCCGCCCGCTCACCGTATATACGCCCAAGCCGATCGTCCCTGTCGTGAACCGTCCGCTGTTGATTTATCAGCTCGAGACGCTCGCAAACGCTGGGATCACGGATATAACGCTGTCGCTGAGCTATCAGCCCGACAAGATCGAGGACGTGCTTGGAGACGGTTCGGAACTGGGAATCACGCTTCGGTTTCTGACCGAGCCAAGCCCGATGGGAACGGCCGGTGCGTATAAATTCGCGGCAGGTGCGATTCGAGAAACGACCGTCGTCTTCAACGGCGACATTCTGACCGATCTAAAGATCGAGGACGTTATCGCGAGTCATCGGTCAAAACAGGCCGAGGCGACAATAGTTCTTGTGCCGGTAGAGGACCCTTCTAAATTCGGACTAGTGGAATGCGGTTCGGCCGGTGAAATTTTAGGTTTTATTGAGAAGCCGTCGCCGGAGATCCTCGCTGAAAAGAATGCCAATACTATCAATGCCGGCGTATACGTACTGGAGCCTAGTATCCTCGATCTCATTCCGGCTGGCGAGAACACCTCATTCGAGTACGATGTGTTTCCGCTGATGATCAAACAGAAGCTTCAGTTCTTCAGTCATGTTCTGAAAGACGAATACTGGCGCGATTTGGGAACTCCCGCGAGTTATCTCGCGGCTCATCACGACTTTCTCGATGGTAAGATCGATCTCCCGGTCGACAGCGAAAGAAACAACTCCAGCGACGTTGCGACCGCTGCACATATCGATAAAGCGTCGATCATCGGCGAGGGCTGTGTCATAAAACCTGGCGCGCAGATATCGGGATCGGTATTGGGTCCAGGCGTTCATGTGGACGAAAAAGCGATCGTCAGAAATTCGGTGGTGTGGGGGCACACACGCATTTCCACTGGAGCTGAGATCGACGGTGCGATCGTTGGGCGCAGTTGTTATCTGGGAAGGAATGTCAGCGTTCGGCCCGGAGCGGTCTTGGGCGATAAGACATCGCTGCCGGATTACTCAAAAACTTGATCTAGTGTTTGGCGTTCGATCGCCTCGACTCAATATGCCGGAACTTCCTGAAGTTGAGATCGTCGTCAGATCGCTCGACTCCATCGTCCGAAAACGTAAGATCGCGGATGCTGAACTGCTTCGACAGCGCCTGTCTCCCGACACCCTCCCGGATCGTTTCAGAAAACTTCTGAGCGGAGCGTCGATCAATTTTGTGCATCGGCGTGGTAAGCATGTTCTGTTTGATCTCGATAACGGACGGACGCTCATAACCCACCTGCGGATGAGCGGGAAATTTCTTCTACTTGCCGACGAAGATCCTGATCCGAAATTCACTCACGCAGCTTTTCGATTTCTCGACGGCACCAGGCTTGTGTTTCAGGATCAGCGTCATTTTGGGTTGATGAAGATCGTCGAGACCGCAGAACTGAACGAAGCCCGGGAGCTAAAAAAGCTCGCACCCGAACCGCTTACCGATGCCTTCACGGTAGAGTACCTCCAGCTGACACTTCGAGGATCGAAAAGGACTTTGAAGGAGGTCCTGCTCGATCAGACCAAAGTGTGCGGTCTCGGGAATATCTACGCTTCCGAAGCGATGTTCCTTTCGCGTGCAAATCCGCGAACACGTGCGTTCAGGCTTTCACGGGCGAAAACGTCGTCGTTATTCGATAACATCAGGCTCGTACTTTCGGAGGCAGTGGAGTTAGGATCGTCGATGCCGATCGTCCCGGAAAATATCGGCGGCAGCATCTACGGCAACGACAGCGAATGGGAATGGCGCGTGTATGGCCGGGAAAATGAACCGTGCGTCGAGTGCCGCCATCCGATCGTCCGGATAGTACAAGGAGGTCGTTCGACCTTTTTCTGCCGTAAGTGCCAGCGGTGAAGCCCGATGGAGTTTTCAACTCTCTGAACGGAGCGGAGGCGGTGACAGTTTGTCTCGCTTGACTCTATTCCGAGAACAACGCATGATTGCGGTTAATAATTTGTGGTGAGTTAATGCGACTTGCGACCACGTTAAATAATCTGCTAAACAGCTCAAACGAATTCGTCTTTTTAGGAGTCTCGCTGTTTAGCGAGACTTTTTTGATTTCGATTCGCGACCTTCAAGTTGTGATCGGAGCCCCATAGCAAAGTTTGCGATCGAAACTCCGACCGAAAATGTCATGAAAAACTTTCGAGAGATTATAGACAACGACCGTGTGTATGTTTTCGACGGAGCGGTCGGGACACGGCTTTACGATAAGGGCATATTCATAAACCGAAGCTACGACGAGCTAAACCTCGTAGCACCGGACCTGGTACGCGAGGTCCACGGAGAGTACATAAAGGCCGGAGCCGACATCATCGAGACCAACTCGTTCGGTGCGACGCGACACAAACTGCAGCCGTACGGTCTGGAGAACAAACTCCGGGAGATCAACATTGCCGCAGCACGCATTGCGCGCGAGGCTGCCGGCGACAAAGTTTTTGTCGCCGGCGCTATCGGGCCTCTTGGATTGAGGATCGAGCCTTTCGGACCGACGTCATTCGATGAAGCCAAAGATCTGTTCAAGGAGCAGGTCGAGGCATTGCTCGAAGGAGGCGTCGACCTATTTATACTGGAAACCTTCTCCGAAATACCGGTGATCGAGCAAGCGATCCGCGCCGTCAGAGAGCTATCCGATTTACCGATCATTGCGCAGATGGCGATCCAAATGGACGGCAAGACCACGTTCGGCACGACGCCGGAGGCATTCACTGTAAGCCTGGACAAGTTGGACGTCGACGTCATCGGTCTCAATTGCGGAATGGGACCGAACCACGTGCTCACCGCTCTCGACAAAATGCGGCCGCTGACTGCAAAGAAGATGTCGGCCCAGCCTAATGCCGGCCTTCCGCGTGATGTTCAGGGACGGCAGTTTTACATGGGCTCCCCGGAATATATGGCGGAGTTCTCTCGCCGCTTTGTACAATCGGGAGCGAAGTTCGTGGGCGGATGTTGCGGCACGACCCCGACGCACATAAAGCTCATTTCCGAGGCGATCCGATCTGTTAGTCCGCGGCAAGCGATCAGCGAAGCCAGAAAGCAGAGCGCCCAAGTCGTCGAGTTGACACCGATCGATGTCCAGGTCGTACCCGCCGAGGAGAGGTCAAATTGGGGAAGGAAAATTGCCAGGGGCGAATTCGTGACGTCAGTGGAGGTATTGCCGCCGAAAGGCTGTGACGCTGACAAGACCCTTGATTCCATCCGCCTGCTGAAGGACGCAGGTGTCGATGGTGTAAATATTCCCGACGGTCCGCGTGCACAGACCCGAATGTCCGCCCAGGCGACAGCCGTTTTGGTCGAACGAGAGATCGGTATCGAGGCGGTACTCCACTACTGCTGCCGCGATCGTAATCTTCTCGGCATGATGTCGGACCTACTCGGTGCCGCGGCGCTCGGGCTGCACAACCTCCTGATAATTACCGGCGACCCGCCAAAGATGGGACCGTATCCGGATGCTACCGCGGTATTCGATATCGATGCGATCGGTCTGACCAACATGGTCAACAAGCTCAATCACGGGCTGGATATCGGCAACAATCCGATCGGCAAGCCAACGGCTTTTTCGATCGGCGTCGGAGTGAACCCCGGGGCGGTAAATCTGGAAGAAGAAATCCGGCGGTTTGAGTGGAAGGTAGAAGCCGGAGCCGAGTATGCGATCACGCAGCCGGTATTCGATACCGAGCAGCTTCGGTCGTTTCTCCATAAGATCGAGCATGTGAAGATCCCGATCGTGGCCGGTATCTGGCCGCTGGTAAGTTTTCGAAATGCGGAGTTCCTCCACAACGAAGTGCCCGGCGTAAATGTTACGGCGGATATTCTCGATCGGATGCGAATTGCGTCGGACAAAGGAAAGGAAGAAGCTCGGGAGGCAGGTATTGCGATCGCCCGCGAATCGCTGCTCGACGTTCGCGACATTATCGCCGGTGTGCAGGTATCGGCCCCGTTTGGAAATGTGAAATATGCGTTGCAGGTTTTTGAAGCGTTGGACCAGTTTGGTCGGTTACCGATATCGGTCTAATCGCATAGATTGAAATGATGCGCAAAAAGCGGGAGCCAGTGGCTCCCGCATTTTATTTTAAGTTCTCAGTAATTCGTTATCGGCTGTCATACGTATTGACCGAGAAGTCTTGTCCGATGCCCCACTGCGTAATTTGGGCCGTATTGTCAAAACTGCGCAATACCCAGTAATTACTGTTCGTTGATGCGGTTGCTCCAGGACGATAGATCGCGAGGTCAGTTCTAGCATCTCCGTCATAATCACCTTGTGCGGGTGAGTCGGAAGTTCGGCCCCAGGTCTGCGTCCGGGTCGTACCGGTAGAACTCTGCAATATCCACCAAACCAGCGGCGAAGTCGCGGTAGCTCCAGTCCGTGCAACAGCGTAATCGTACTTGCCGTCACCATCGTAATCGCCCGGCAAGATATAGTCGGTAGTGAAATTACCGAACTGCGCGAAGGTAATCACTCCGTCCGAGCTTCGCTTGACGATATAGTTGTTCGCCGGCGACAAGGCGAAACGATATACCGCTATATCGAACTTGCCGTCACCGTCATAGTCTCCGGGTACCGGTGTATCGAAGTTATTGGTTCCGTCACCGGATATTCCGAAAGCTTCGACACGGGCAGTGTTGGTCGCGCTATTTCGAATGTACCAAGTAGTTTGTGCGGCAGCTGATGCACCAGGGCGAAAGACCGCGACATCTGTCTTGCCGTCGCCGTCGTAGTCACGCTGGATCGTCTGGTCTCCAGCGAGTCCCCACGCAAAATATTGGACGACGTTATTAGAGCTCAGTACTATCCAATAGGAGCTCTGTGCACCGGCAGTCGCTCCTTCACGATAGATAGCGATGTCAGTTATGCCGTCACCGTCGTAATCGCCCGGAGCCGGAAAATCTGTATTCGCATTTCCCCAGTTATTACGTACCTGAGGACCGGTGGTGCTGTTTAAGTTCCACCAATCGATGGTCGAGACGCCTGGAGGCGCGATATTCGGAAAGCGGAGAACGCTATAATCCGTTCGGCCGTCTCCGTCGAAGTCCACAACCCGCGTGATACCGAGCTGTCCACGAAGCTCGCCGCCGGGGAAATTTGTCGAGTGCACGTTTACGTACATCCCGTGCGCTCGGAGCGCAACGATTTGGGGGGCAGTTATTGGAGCAGATCCCGTGATCGTACCGGAGGTTCCACCGACGACTCCGAGACCAATAGTGACGGGCCCAGACACGCCGCGCGCACCCGTATGGATATGTGAATTAGTCTGGGCACTAGAAAGGCCGTTGAAGACGACCGTAAAGGTGATCGTCCCTGCGGATTCATTGAGCAAAATCCGCGCATAACCCGTTGCGCTCGTGGCAGCAGGCGGAACCTCTTGGGCTCCGGTTAAATTTGCAGTAAACATTTCCGCACGAGCAGGCGACGCGAAAACGCCCATAAACCCGACAGCTAACAATAGACACAGTAATTTCAATCTCATCTTCCCTCCAGGATCTTCAGTTATTTATGACAAATGGATGACCGGCTTGGTACGGGGAGCGCCACCGTGTCCTCTCTAGACAGTTTCTTGGTTGGTCAAATATAACAGAAAATTGCGGGAAACGTTCCTAAATTTTGCTTACCGCCTGAAAAAAAAGCGGACTGCCCGGATAATCCGGCGTCCGCTGGTGATACCTAATGAGTAAACTAACTTCTAGCTCCCGCTAGCAGCCTTATTCGATTTTCCGAAGTTCTTCTTTTCTTTCTCCATCTCTTCGCCAAGCGATCGGAGCGTCGCTTCATCAAATTGCTCCTCAACCATCGGAAACATCTGTCCTTCCTCTTCCATCACGTGGTGTTCGATATCTTCCATCAACACCTTCAGCTTCGGCTTAAACTTTTCGCTATCGTCGGACAATGCAGCCAGTTCACGTAGAAACATCTTAGCTTGCCGGTGCTCTTCTATCCCTTCAAGAACGATATCTTTTAACTCGTCATTGCCCTCCGCCACGAGCTTCGGGTAGAAGATCACCTCTTCGATGTGCGCGTGAACATCCAGTTCAGCCTTTATCTGCTCAAATGTGTCCTTGTGGTCGGCATCTTCGTTCGCCTTTACCTTTTGAAACAGCTTGTCGACTTTGTCGTGGTCCTCTTTTAATAATTCGATCGCGTTCATACTTACTTACGTGCCCCCTGTTTGCTTATTCGGATATCGCATCCATGCTGATGACATAAGCAATGAACGTGCCAAGTGGAACTGCTTGGATTATTAGATCGCGCTGTACCGTTTCAGAGCGCGATTCACAAAGAAAAGGGCCGATCTGCCGACCGGCCCGCTTTCAGATTCGAGAAGCTTGCTCGATCTCAGCGCCGCTGGCCGTAGAAATCGACACCACTGGAGCTGCCTATCACAACCATACTTCGCTGCTCAAACTCGTATCGCTTATGCTCAGCGGTGATCGTGTAGGTCCTTCCCGTCGCAAGATTGTCGAATCGATAGTTGCCCGCCGGATCGGTGAACACCTGCCGCGACGTGCCGAACGAATCGCTGATCGTCACGGCGGCTTTGTTAATACCCTTTCCATCCGGCGTCATCACTCGGCCGGAGACGCTCGCCACCGGAAGCACCGGGCCGCTGCCGTACTGAGTGATCGTATAGAGACGGCCTGCGACAACCAGCGTCGCCGTTCGCGGATCAAGGCTGTAGTTCGGGAGAATGGTGTAAGCCACGCTGCCGTTTCCAGCCCCAGGATCGGATGTAACCGCTACCCACGGCTGGTCCGAGAATGCGTCGAAGCCACAGTTCGTTGCTGACCCGACGTCGAATGATCCGCTCCCGCCCTGAACCGGAAAGCTCATCGAGGTGTTCGACAGCGAATAACTGCAAATGGTCGGAGTCGCGATCGCGCGAGCAACATTGATCCGGCCACCCGTCATCGTCAGTCCGGCCCACTGCGGCAGTATGTCCACGCTGTTCATGAGCGTCGCCTTGATCGACGCGGCTGAAAGCTGTGGATGCGCAGCAGCGAGCAATGCTGCCGCGCCCGCGGTGTGTGGTGTCGACATCGACGTTCCGCTCTTGCTTCCGTAACCGCCGTTGAGGACCGTACTCATTATCGCGACCCCCGGTGCCGCGACGTCGACCGTCGTGAGACCGTAATGCGAGAAGGAAGCCCTGTTGTCATTCTGATCGCTGGCAGCGACCGCGAGGATGCTCGGACTGTTGTAGCTGCCCGGATAGGTCGGCAGCACGTCGTTGTTCTCCTCCTGGTCGACGGTCAATTGGTTTCCGGCGGCAAATACGTTCAGCACTCCCGAACGGCCGCTCGCATCGATCGCATCCTTCACCGCTTGATCGTAAGTTCCGGCTTCGGGCGGGCCGCCATAACTGTTGCTCGTCGCACGAATGTTCACGCCGCGGTTCTTCATCATCGTGACGTACTGAAAAGTGCTGATGACGGTGACGGATGTCGAACCGCCGACCACGTCGTCGTGCGTCTTCAGCGGCATGATCTTGACGTTCCAGTTGACGCCCGCGACGCCGATGCCGTTATTGCCCACGCCGCCGATCGTTCCCGAGCAATGTGTGCCGTGACTATGACCGTCGGCCGGATCGTTATCGCCGTTCAGAAAATCCCAGCCGCTGAAGTCGTCGACGAATCCGTTCAAATCGTCATCGACTCCGTTGCCTGCGATCTCGCCGGGATTCTGATAGACGTTCGCGGCAAGATCGGGATGGGTCCGATCGATGCCGGTGTCGACCACGGCGACCACGACTGACGGATCGCCCGTCGTAGTGTCCCACGCCTCGGGAGCAGCGATCTTGATCATCCCGTAGAGCTGGCTATATCGCGGGTCGTTCGGCGTTGCGTTGATGTTATAGAAGAAATTGGGTTGGACGATCTCGATGCTCGGATCCTGCCGGTAGATCTCGATCGCGTCGCTGACCGCGAAGCCTTCGGGCAGCTTCACGTACGCCCATCGAAGTTCGATAAACTCCGTTTCGACCGTTCCGCCGAGTTGGCTCGTCAGCGAATTGACGGCCGGCTTTCCACCTTCTCTGAATTTCACCAATAGCTCATTCGGAACATAGTTCCGCATTGCCGGGCTGGCATTCGCACTGCCGGCCTCGATAGTGCCAGGCATCTGAGATCCAGCGATCACCGCAACCGTCAACAAAAAGATCAAGAACTTTTTCATCGCGTTTCCTCCTTTGACCAGCATCGAGGGCGGAATGTCCAGTCTATGCCGAGGAGTATGCTTGTAAGCGGTTGAGGTTTTCTTGACCGGGCGCAAACGAAAACCGCTCAAGGTGCTCACCCTGAGCCATTGATTCCGACGAACGCCTAATTTATGGGACGAGAACGATCTTTCCTGCCGCCTTACTGTTTATTATCTCGTGGTGGGCGGCGGGAGCTTGGCCAAGCGAAAATCGTCTTGAGACCGTTGGGTTGAGTGCGCCCTGGGCCAGGCCGTCACGGATGGCCGCCTGAATCTCAACGAGTTTTTGCGGCGGCGCGTTGAACAACGACATTCCGTGGATCGTCGCGTCCTTCGTCATTGCCAGACGCGGGGTAAACTGCAAACTCGCGCGACTCCCCACGACAACGATACGTCCGAACATCGCGAGCGCTTCGAAATCACGTTCAAGGTTTACGTTCGCGAGCATTTCGATGATGATGTCCACGCCTTTGCCGCCCGTGAACTCACGAATCTCGCCGAGATGATCATCGTCGGTGTGATCGAATACGGCAACGGCTCCATGTTGCTTGACGAGCCGTTTTCCTTCATCGGAACTCGTGGTGCCAATCACGGTCAACTCCGCATTCTTCGCCCACTGAACAGCGGCGATGCCGACACCGCCCGACGCACCGTGGATCAACACGGTCTCGCCGGAGGTCGCTCCCGCCTTCTGAAATAGCGAGCGGTAGGCCGTAGCATAAGGTGTCCAAATGCCGGCTCCCTGTTCGAAATCGATATTACCCGGCAGAGTGCCGAGATGTTTTTCGGAGCAGACCGAATATTCGGCGTAGGTTCCCGAGATCGAACCCGCAGTGTAGACGCAGTCGCCGGGCTTGAACTCCGTCACGCCTTCTCCGATCTTCTCGACGACACCGGCGCCGTCCTTGCCCGGAGTGTACGGCAGGTTCGGCGCGTGAGCGTGGATACCGCTGCGCAGATAGGTGTCGACCGGATTAACGCCCGCCGCCTTCATCTTGACGAGCACTTGCCCTTCGCCCGGCTCCGGCATCGCCAGATCTTCGAGCTTCATCACTTCGGGCTCGCCATACTCACGCACACGAATTGCCTTCATAACTGGAAATCATTCCACAGTCACTGACTTAGCGAGATTCCTAGGCTGATCGACATCGCAACCCCGGCGGACCGCGATGTGGTACGACAGAAGCTGCAACGGAACGACCGACAGGATCGGGCCGAGCAGATCGGAAGTTTCGGGAACCTCGATCACGTGATCCGACACCTTCGAGCTCATCGAGTCGCCTTCCGTCAGGACGCTGATCACGATTCCGTCGCGCGACTTTACTTCGACGATGTTCGAATGCGTCTTTTCATACCGCAACTCGCTCGCCGCGTTCCCGAGTTCACGCGTGTTGACGACAACGACTGGGAGCTTTTCATCGATGAGCGCATTCGGACCATGCTTCATCTCTCCGGCCGGATAACCCTCGGCGTGGATATAGCTGATCTCCTTCAGCTTCAAAGCACCCTCGAGCGCCACCGTGAAATTTATTCCTCGACCAAGGTACAGAAAGTCCTGCACGCGGAAAAACTCTTTCGACAGCTCCTCGATGGAGTCGGCGTCGTTCAGGAGCTGCTCGATCTTCAGCGGCAGCTCCGCCAGATCCTGAGCAAGTTTTTTACCTTCGTCGGCCGAGATCGTCCCGCGAAGTTCGCCGAGGTAAAGCGCGAACAAGTAGAGAGCGACCATCTGCGCCGTGAACGCTTTCGTCGATGCGACACCGATCTCGGGCCCCGCGTGCGTCAGGATCGTACCGTCGGCCTCTCGATGGATCATCGAGCCCTGGACGTTGCAGACAGCCAGGACTTTACAGCCGTGTAGTTTTGCTTCGCGCATCGCGGCGATCGTGTCGGCTGTCTCACCCGACTGCGAGATGACAATGAGGAGGTCGTTCTCAGTCAGCACCGGATCGCGATAACGAAACTCGGAGGCGTAGTCGACATCGACCGGGACTCTCGTAAGCTTCTCAAGCATGTACTTTCCCGCCAGGGCAGCATGCCAGCTCGTCCCGCACGCCGCGATCTTGATCGAAGTAAGCGAGCTGAAATCTTCCTCGGAAATATCCATCTCATCGAGATAGACCCGACCGGTGTCGAGCGAGACACGTCCCTGGACCGTATCGCGCACGGCCCGTGGCTGCTCATAGATCTCTTTGAGCATGAAGTGCTTGAAACCGCCCTTCTCCGCCATGATCGGATCCCAGGTTATGCGCTGCTGTTTCGGTTCGATGACGTTCCCGTCGAAATCGGTGACTCGGACCGAGTCGCGGGTCAGCACTGCGATCTCGCGATCACCGAGAAAGAAAACGTCTCGCGTGTGCTGAAGGATTGGCGGAATGTCCGAGGCAACGAAAAATTCGCCGTCGCCAAGACCGATAACTACAGGCGGTCCTTCGCGAACCGCGATGACCGTGTCGGGTTCGTCGACGGAGATGATCGCCAAAGCGAAAATTCCACGCAGCTCTTTAACAGCTTTTCGAACGGCCTCTTCAAGCGGCAGATTTTCTATGTCCTTGTAATGCCCGATCAGGTGCGCGACGACCTCGGTGTCCGTCTCGGTCTTGAAGGTACTGCCATCCGCCGCGAGCCTTTCTTTCAAAGTCAGGTAATTTTCGATGATACCGTTATGAACGACGACCACCTTACCCGATTGGTCTCGGTGCGGGTGTGCGTTCTCCTCCGTCGGCCGCCCGTGCGTTGCCCAACGCGTGTGACCGATCCCGTAGTTTCCGTCGAGCGGATTGAGACGAATGCATTCTTCAAGATTGCGAAGCTTCCCTTCCGCGCGTCGCAACTCGAGATGCTGTTCTCCATCGACGACCGCGATGCCCGCCGAATCATACCCGCGATATTCGAGCTTTCTTAGTCCGTCGATGATCAACGGGACGACCTGTTTATTTCCAACGTATCCAACTATTCCACACATAAAAATCTAGTTCTTGATAAACAAAATAAGAGCGAAAAATACAACGATCGAAATGAGAGTTCCGAATGGCAAATACCAGAGTGTCAATACAGATAACACCAATCCAAACCCTTTCGCCCAACTTACGTCAGCGAACAGAGTCCCCACAAGAGTGAGCCAGGCAACGCCGAACAAAACGAATAACGGCCCCAGCTTGAAAACATCAACTCCGGTCAGCGATATGAGCGATGCCCACGGCCCAGGCTTTTCTGGCCCGATGTACTTGCCGTTTGAGATAACGTAGATGCCGTCGATCAGCATCCACAGGCCGTTTAATAACGACAATCCGATGACGAGATATTTCATCTTCGCCAAGATTTAAACCGAACGATAAACTCCATGAACAACGACAAGAATGGATTCTTCCTCCGTCGCCTCCCGTGCTACGTCTCGCAGGTCATCACAGTACTTCGAGATCGCATTAAAGTTTTTATCAAAGTCGAACGGCGTATCCGCATACACCAGGTTCATTCTGTCGAAGTCCGGCTTGCCGCTCGAATCCAGGTAGAGACCTTTGATGTCCTTTATCACCGTGCAACCGCCGAACGTCATCAGGAACTCCTGCTCAACAGCTCGCTGAAGTCTTCGATAGTTTGCCTTTCGCCGTTCAGGGAGATAGACCTCAATCCTTGCTCTTTTTAACAGCGGCAATGATGCTCTCCTTTCGCTCGCCAAACGCTTTCATTCGCTTTAGCGCGTCAGTTGCGGACACCTGTTCCGGTGAGCCTTTTGTTTTCTGTTTTGGTCCGGATCTTTTCTTCACGCCGTCTTTGTTTCTCCGAGCTTCTTTTTGACTTTTGCCGGCACGCCTGCCACGAGCGTGTCCGCCTCGACATCCTTCGTAACGACGCTTCCCGCTCCTGTCACCGCACCATCACCAACTTCGACTGGTGCAACGAGCATCGTATCGGAACCGATGCGGACGTTGTCGCCGATCCGGGTCTCGTGTTTGTTTTTACCGTCGTAATTACAGGTGACCGTCCCGGCCCCAATATTCGTGTTCTCCCCGATCGTAGCGTCGCCGAGATACGTCAAGTGGCTCGCCTTCGAGCCGGACCCGAGTGTCGTCTTCTTGAGCTCGACAAAGTTTCCGACCTTCGACTCAGGCCGCATATTGGCATTACCCCGAAGGTGCGCCATCGGGCCAACCGTGCAATTGTTTCCAACTTCCGAATCCTGGATCAGGCAGTTATCGCGGATCTTGACGCCATGTCCGATTCGCGAGTCCGTGATCCGAACACCCGAACGGATGGTGCACCCGTCGCCGATCTCCGTTTCGCCCTCGATCGTTACGTTTGGATAAATCACGGTGTCGCGGCCGATTCGTGCGCGTTCGCTAACGTAAACATTTTTCGGATCGATGAATGTCACACCGTAATCCATCATCAGTCGCGAGATCGTCCGCCGGTTCAATACTCTCTCAAGGTCCGCGAGCTGGACGCGATTATTTACTCCTTCGATCTCGTACGCATCCTTGTGCTGGAATATTGCGACGTCCTCGCCCGCTTCGCGAAGCAGTGCGGGAACATCGGTAAGGTAATATTCCCCTTGTGCATTGTCGTTGCGCACTTTCTCGAGCGCGGCAAAAAGCATCTTTGTATTAAAACAATAGATTCCCGCATTGATCTCGTTTACCTGGCTCTCCTCGTCGCTCGCGTCCTTCTGCTCGACTATCCTTACGAATAGGCCTTCGCGATCGCGGATTATACGGCCGTAGCCGGCGGGGTCCTTAAGCTTTACTGTAAGGATGGTGCATGCGGCGCCTCGGCCGCGGTGGCGATAGTGATGCTGAACGACGCCGGCGAGAGTTTCCGGACGGATCATTGGAACATCGCCGGAAAGCACTAGCAGGGTCGAGGGTCGGTCCGCCAGATATTCGCGTGCGGCGTTCACAGCGTCACCGGTCCCGAGCTGTTCTTTCTGCTCAACGAAGACCGCCTGGTCGGCGTCAAGGTCCTCGAGAACGACGGATCGCACTTCGTCCCCCTGGTGGCCGATAACAATATAAATTTTGTCCGGTGCGAGAGCCGCCGCGGTTCTGGAGACGTGGTTAATTAGCGGACGTCCGTCGAGGCGATGCAGAACCTTTGCGATATCGGAACGCATCCGCGTGCCGAGACCGGCAGCGAGAATCAAAACATCCAGCGGCTTATATTCATCCTGAACCACTTCCATAGACAAGTCGACAACGATTGCCAATGGCAATAGTAAGCTTTTTCTATCGACGGGCAAACTCGTCCGACCTGTCCAATACGGCCCGCGCAAGTCTGGCGGGATGGTGGCGAACCAGCTCGCCGTCGTCGAGCAGGTTAGCGTAGACGACCTTCGCGCCTTCGATCTCTAGCGCATCGATCGACCCGTGAACCCCGATCTGCTCTGCGCCGTCCCGTGTATAGAGTTCGGCTTGGCGAGCGGTTATCGGACGGTCATTCACGAGAAGGTAGTCAAAGTCGAGAGTCGTTGCGTATTCGCGGACGATCTCCATGTGTCTGCGAGCGGTCAGCCCATTGGTCTCACCGGGCTGCGTCATCAAATTGCAGACAAATACTTTTAGCGCTGGAGACGATTGGATCGCATCGGCGACACCCCTGACGAGCAACGGCGGAAGAATACTCGTGTACAAAGATCCCGGCCCGACCGTAATGACATTCGCCTGCTTGATCGCTGCGATGGCATCCGCATGAGGCTCGCAGTCCTCGGGCTCGAGATATAGCAGTTCTATGGAGCCACCGGTTTGCGAGATATTCGTTTCGCCCCGCACTATCGAGCCGTCGGCAAGCCGTGCCGCTATACGGACGTCCGAAACTGTCGCCGGATAGAGGTGGCCCTTGCTCGCAAGTATTTCCGACGAAAGCCGAACCGCTTCGGCAAAATCTCCGGTGACTTCGGAAAGGGCGGCGAGGAACAGGTTCCCAAAACTATGGCCCGACAGATCGCCAGCGCCCGAGAATCGATGTTGGAAGAGCTTGGCAAGAAGATGAGAATCCTCTGATAGCGCCACCATGCAGTTACGGATGTCCCCGGGTGGAGGCATCTGAAGTTCGTCGCGTAAACGCCCTGAGCTTCCACCGTCGTCGGAAACCGCAACGATGGCCGAGAGGCTACCGATGGAAGGCGTCTCGGGCTCGCGCGAACCAACATAGCGTTTGAGTCCGGAGAGTAGGGTCGATAATCCCGTGCCGCCTCCGATCGCTACCAGATCGACGGATGCGGCCTGACGGTTTGATTTGTTTGGTAGCATTACTTTCGCACGATAGCCAAATTCGATCGGGTGCGCAACTTCTTCCCGCTCGTAGGTATATGATCCGCTGGATTAAAAAAAGCTTGAAGGCCGTCAACGGCGTGTGCTAAATTGAATGGTGCGGTTTGTCGCATTTCCCTGCCTTACCAGTTTCCAAAACAAAATCGTCGATACACCACACTTAGTTCATCTCTTTATCTAGGCTGCGAGAATCATCAAAATGGCACAATCGCCTTTCATCATTCAAGAACAGCAATTTCAGCGTTTGAAAATCGTGCTGGCTCGACTCTGCGTCGAGTGTGCGGCCCGCGTGGTCTTTCTCGTTGATCGCGACGGCCAGACGATCGCTTTTCATGGCGAGATCGGCGACATGGACACGACAAGTTTCTCGTCGCTTGCGGCAGGAAACGTTGCTGCCACAAGCAGCATGGCCAACCTGATCGGCGAAGACGCCTTCCCGGCAGTGGTTCACGAAGGCGAGCGTGAAAGTATTTTCATCAGCGTGATCGGACGAAGCCTTCTGGTAGTCATCTTTGACGGGCGCTCGACCGTAGGCCTTGTCAAGATACGCGCGAAAAGGGCGAGCTATGAAGTTGCTTCGATCCTCGACGAAGCTGTTCGCGAGTCCGCTTACACAATGAGCAACTCGACCTTTTCCGAGATAACGGACGAGGACATTGACAGCCTGTTTAGTTAATTTTTAGATTTTAGATGTTGGACATTGATCGACCGAAACCTAACGTGGCGATGATCCGATCTAATCCAGAATCCAAGATCCGAAATCCAAAATCGATATGACCTTTATCAATTACGCTTCCCGCGAGATCAATTGCAAGATCGTATATTACGGTCCCGGTTTGTGCGGTAAGACCACCAACCTGCAGCACATTTACGATTCAACTGCGCCGCAGGCAAAGGGTAAGCTTATCAGTCTGGCGACCGAGACCGATCGTACCTTGTTCTTCGACTTTATGCCGCTCGAACTGGGAACGGTTCGCGGTTTCAAAACGCGTTTTCACTTATACACGGTACCCGGCCAGGTCTATTACGATGCCTCGCGAAAGCTGATACTGAAGGGTGTCGACGGCGTGGTCTTCGTTGCGGACAGCCAGGAAGAACGTATGGACGCGAACATCGAATCGCTCTACAACCTCGAAGAAAATCTGCAGACCCAAGGTTACAACCTGATGGACCTTCCTTACGTGCTCCAGCTTAACAAACGTGACCTTCCGAATGTTACGCCCATGGAGGAACTTGTCGGTGAGCTGCAACGAAAAGGCGAGCCAGTTTTCGAAGCCGTTGCGATGGATGGTACTGGCGTTTTCGACACGTTGAAGGCGGTCGCGAAACAAGTATTGACCGAGTTACGGAAGAGTTAGACAAGAGATAAGAGACAAGAGATAAGAGACAGGAGACAAGAGAGGGGAGACAAGAACTACGTCTCCTGTCTCCTGTCTCCTGTCTCCTGTCTCGTTCAAAAAAAACCGTCACTCATAATGAGTGACGGTTTTTTTGTTCTTAAAAGTGGCGGGGCCGACGGGACTCGAACCCGCGACCTCCAACGTGACAGGCTGGCGTTCTAACCAACTGAACTACGACCCCGCAATGCATTTTGGATTTTAGATTTTGGATTTTGGATTGAAAACAGGCCGTTCAACCAGCTTGAATCCAAAATCCAAAATCCAAAATCCAAAATAGGAATGGTGGGCACGAAGGGACTCGAACCCCTAACTTCCTCCTTGTAAGGGAGGCTGTCTACCAATTGACGTACGTGCCCTAAACTTTTTTATCCTACCTCGCCGCACCACGCCGCACCCACACGAATTATCAAAAAAACAACGCCTCTCAGGCGAAAAGAAGCGAATTGCAATGCTACGAAACCCATGACGCCGTGTCAAGACAGTGGCAGAGTTTCCAGAGTTGGGAGAAGTTTCCAGAGTTTCCAGAGTTGCAGAGTTTCCAGAGTTGCAGAGTTTCCAGAGTTGGAGAGTTGCAGAGTTTCCAGAGTTGCAGAGTTTCCAGAGTTGCAGAGTTTCCAGAGTCGGAGCTCACAACCATTCCCCCGGCCTAGAACTTTCTAACTGCGGAGAACCTTCAACACTGGAACCAGTTCCAAACTCTGGAAACCCTGGAAACTCTGCAACTCTGCAACTCTGGAAACTTCCCCAAACTCTGCAACGCCGGAACTCTAAGAGCTCCGCCGGTGTCTAAGAATTATTGCAAGTAGCAATGGCACCCGCGTTCTTCGACTGAGATATTTTTGAATTCGAAGGAGAAAGGCAATGGACAGACGATATCTTCTCGCGTTTGGTGTAGGAGCAGCTTCCCTCGCTCTCGGTATTCTTGCTGTACGGCTGCTGGGACTCGGTGCCGGGATCCCAGTTACTATTCGGCAGGACGACGTGGAGCCGAAGACACGGACACAGGATCTTTCCGGGCCGTATACCCACAATAATCTAACGATCTATCTGGTTCACGGGCGTGACACACTCACCGGCAAAACGCCGCTGACGCTTGAAGAGGCAATGGACCGAAAGCTCGTAAAAGTACACGAGACCAGCGATGTAAACGAACTGGAGATCGAGAATATCTCATCGACCGATGAGGTCTACGTCCAGGCCGGCGATATCGTAAAGGGAGGAAAGCAGGACCGAGTACTCACTGTCGATCTGATCGTGCCCGTGCGTTCCGGCCGAATGCCGATCAGCTCGTTCTGTGTCGAGCATGGGCGCTGGCAGGCTCGGGCATCGGAATCACCCGAAGCGTTCTCAGCGTCGAGCGAAGGACTGCCTTCGAAGGAACTCAAACTAGCTGCAAAACATACGGGCTCGCAGGCAGGGGTCTGGGAAAAGGTTGAAGAGGCCCAGGGCAAACTAAGCGCGGCATCTAACACGAACGTCGCTTCGAACGTGTCACGCTCCAGCCTGCAGCTTTCGCTCGAGAATGACGCTGTGCGTGCCAACACGAATGATTACATCGACGCACTCCGCACGATAGTTAAGGGCAAGTCCGACGTCATCGGATTCGTTTTCGCGATCAACGGCGAGATCAATAGTGGCGACACATACGGATCGCACGACCTGTTCGTAAAGCTCTGGCCGCGACTCCTAAAAGCGGCCGCGATCGAGTCCGTGTCCGAATCATACGAGGGAAGACGGTCGGAGGAGATGGTATCCTTACAGCGGATCAGCGAGTTCTTGCTGGATGCAAATACCGCTGAGATCCCTTCGGAACGTCGAGTCACAAACCGTATTCGCATGGTCACTCGCGAGTCTGATGAGGTCGTATTGATCGAAAGCCGCGATTCGGAACGCGGCGAGTGGCTTCATCGAAACTATCTGACCAAGTAATAGTCGGCGGGCAGGGTGAAATACAGAAGTCAGAAGTCAGAAGTCAGAAGTCAGAGGTCAGAGGTCAGAATTCGGTGGTTGTCACCTTTCAAAGGCTGATTATTGTTCCGCTTTATTCCGTGTCTTCTCCGTGTATTCCGTGGTTATCTTCCTGAATTCAGATAGTGACGGAATACGCGGAGGAGACACGGCGTAAAGAAAGGAGAATGCCGCGATACGTCCACCCGCGCGAAATCAACTGAACTGTTACACGGAATTCAGAGGTCGGTAATGTAAGGGTCTACTTACTGCTATCGCATACCGATTTTCGATTACTTACTGTTTAATACCTTCCACACCCCCCAGTTGCGTTCCCGAATCGTGTGCTTTACATACGATTTACGTCCCCGAATTTTACACTCGTTCGCGATTTTGTCTAGTATTTCTGCACATATTGGCACGGCACAATGATTGCCATAGATGGGTAGACGAGGCCAGACAACTTCGATTACTGAAACGTATATCTGGTCATTTGTAATTAAACGAGGCAATTCGGGAGGATAGTGAAAATGATTAACGCAGTAAAGAAAGTTTTGGGAATCGGATTTATTGGAGCTGCTGTCGTTTTGGCAGGCGGTTTCACGGCAAACGCTCAGGGTGGTTATTACGACTACGATCAGGACGATCGTTACTACAACCAGGATAAGCATGCTCAGAAGCGCTACGAGAAGGCGCGAAAGCGTGCTCTTAAGCGCCAGCAGCAAATAGCTAGACAGCGTCAGCAGTATCGCCGCGATAACGGCTACGGTGGCGGCTATAACAATGATGGCAGCTACAACAATGGTGGCTATAACAACGACGGCTACAACAATGGCGGTTATTACGGGAATGACAGCCGCAATGTCGAAATGGCGCGACAGGCTATTCGTCAGGGTTATCAGCAGGGATATCGCGAAGGCCAGCAGGCTCGCCAGTACGGCAACCGAAGTGGATATGGCAACCAGGGCTATAACCAGAACTACGGCGGTGGACAGTACGATCAGTATTACCAGCAGGGATACCAGCGTGGTTATCAGGACGGTTACAACCGATCCTCCCGTTATGGTTCGCAGCGTTCGGGAATTTCGACCAGTATTATTACGAGTATTTTAGGTCGCATCCTAAGTGGCCGATAATCTCAGACACTCACACCCGTAACGAGGCACCCGATTTATATTGGGTGCCTTTTTTATTTAATTACACAGTTACTTACGCACGTGGCATGCATATTGCAAAACCGTAATTAGTATCTGAGCTGACTCTCTACGAGGGCTCTTCACATCAAGGAGGAATATGAAAACAAGATTATTTTTTATAATAGCTTTGAGTCTGACGGCAGTAGGTCTGACCGCACCAGCGGCCTCGGCCCAAGTATTAGCAACTGCTAGGCAGAACGAAACACGTTTGATCAGGATCGAGACGAGGATCGATGTCCTGAAAGACGAAGCACAGCGTTTCGCAGACAGGAACACAAATACCGGCACGCCGGATCAATTTGTAGAATATCTTACTGGGCTCGAACAGAGTCTAACCCGACTTCGTGAGACAGTCGATAACGGCGACCCTATCACCCGTGATCTAAGGGACGCTCTCACGAGTGCGACCCTGGTCGACCGATACCTCACGATCAACCGCGTCACGCCTTCGGCTCAGACGCAGTGGCGCAGGATCAAAACAGATTTCACGACATTAGCAACATCTAATCGCGTAAGTTGGAACTGGAATCAGCCCGTCACGCCGGTCGTTATTCCTTCCCCAACCGGTACCTCATACACAGTACCGGATCGTCAGGTCCAGACTCTGCTATCACGCATCGAATTGAAGACGACTAATTACAAGCGTCAGATGGATCTCGCACTCCGAAGTGACATAGCCGCAGATCGTTCGGACGACGAGATCGGCGATTATATCGAGGCACTCGAAGCGGCGGAACTTCGCCTCAAGCAGCGTTTCGCAACCCGACAGTCGTCGAGTCTGGATGCAACAGAAGTGTTGACTCGGGCGATCTACATCGATCAGTTCATGAATCGCAATCGCCTAAATCCGCAGACGCAGGCCCAGTGGCGAAATCTGAAAGCGGATCTCAACACGCTAGCAACCTATTACAACGTAAGTTGGAACTGGAATCAGCAGATGCCGACGGATACCGACACGACCGGTGACAGTGGAGGTCTGCGAAACTTTGACGCACGACTGACCGGTACGTATCGGCTCAACAACAGCTTGAGCGAGAACACCACGGCGGCTATCGATCAGGCGTTGAGTACAACTTCGGCGGTCGAGCGTGAAGGCTTTAGACGCAGACTCGAACAGCGACTCAGTTCGCCGGAGATCATTGTGATCGAAAAGAGTAATGCGACGGTCAGTATGGCTTCGAGCATTCTGCCGCAGGTTACATTTCAGGCCGACGGTGTCGCACGTTCGGAAACAAACCCCCGTGGTCGAACTACGACGACGACGGCTACAGCTGATCAGGATGGATTGATAATCAATTATCAGGGCGAGCGTGCGAGCGATTTTTATCTTACGTTCCTGCCGATGCCGGATCGCCGGCTCAAGGTAACGAGACGGATCTTCCTTGATAACGGCAGCAGCAACAGCATCACGGTTTCGAGCGTCTATGACAAGATCGACAACGTGGCTCGATGGAATGCCGTAAACACGAACACCGACACCGGTGGTTCGACCGGTACGGTAAACGATACCTTCGTCGTACCGACGGGAACGCGTATGAGTGCCGAACTCCGAAGCAATATTACGAGTTCTGAGATCAGTGATCGGTTCACGATGGACGTAACGGCTCCGGGTCAGTATCGGGGTGCCGTGATAAGCGGTCGGGTTGTCTCTGAAGACCCAGCAGGCCGTGTGGCCGGTCGCTCAAGAGTGTTACTGATATTCGATACAATTCGTCTATCAGGTGGTCAAACTTATCGCTTCGCGGGAACGGTTAACGCTTTGACGGCCGTCAACGGTGACATCGTTACTGTGACGAACCAAGTTGCCCGGAGTGCTGCCCAGCCAGTCCGCGGAACCGGCGGTATCCTCGGAGCGTTGATCGGTGCAATTTCGGGAGTGCCGGTTGATGCAGGTGCTAATTCGGCAACGACTGCCGGTGCGATTCTCTCGCAGAATCGAGACGGCATCGAGATCGGGTCGGGTTCGCAGGTTATGATCACAGCCCTGGCTACCGGCGTTGTGGCCGTATCTCCTAGATAGACTTAGTCGACCGTCGAGAATCTAAAGGATCGGAGGCTTGGCCTTCGATCCTTTTTTGTCAATTAGAATAGTCGGAAGTCAGAGTTCACAATTCAGGGAAAAACGCGCGTTACTTTCACTTGCTCGCCAGAGAGTTTGTTTTAGATTTTATAGTTTGGATCGCGGGCTCCTGCCTTCCGCCTCCCAACTTCCCCTTCCGCCTTCCGCCTTCCACCTTCCGCCTTCCGCCTTCCGCCTTCCGCCTTCCGCCTTCCGCCTTCCACCTTCCGCCTTCCGCCTCCCGCCATCCGCATCCAGCCTTCCCCAATGGTGTATAGTGGACCCGTTCCGACATTGAGGATAATCCATGAACTACCTGGCACTTCTCTCCGCGATCGCGGTATTCGCATTCTGCATTTCACCGGGCGACTGCCGGGCTCAGTCGGGTCGGCCGAACATTGTCGTCATCGTCGCCGACGACCTTGGCTACGCGGACATCGGGCCGTACGGCAGCACCGATATTCCGACGCCAAACCTCGACAAGTTTGCGCGGGACGGCATTCGGTTCACCGATGCGTATGTCAGTGGGCCGTATTGCAGCCCAACGCGTGCCGGCTTGTTGACTGGAAAGTACCCGCAGCGTTTTGGTCATGAGTACAACATCCTGCCGCGTTCGGTCGCCGACGCTCACTCCGAGGTTGGGCTGCCGCTCACGGAATCGACGATCGCCGATCGTCTCAAGGCGGCCGGTTACTCGACGGCTGTGTTTGGTAAATGGCATCTCGGAACAGCCCCGCGTTTTCACCCGATGTCGCGTGGCTTCGAGGAATTCTTCGGGTTCACCGACGGAGCTCACTCGTACATGAGTCCGAAAATAACCGATCGCAACCCTCTGTACGAAGGCAGAAAACCCGTCGCCGAACCCGCATATCTGACGGACGTTCTCGCAGATCGTGCTGTCGAATACGTGAAGCGTAAACGCACGCAGCCGTTCTTTCTTTACCTCGCATTTAACGCCGTTCACACTCCGTTGGAGGCGACCGACAAGTATCTCAAGCGGTTCGCGCATATCCGCGACGAAACGCGACGGACATACGCGGCGATGCTGTCGGCCATGGACGACGGGATCGGCAGGACGCTCGACGCGCTCGACGATAACACGATCGTATTTTTCTTCAGCGACAACGGAGGGCCTACGTTCGCGGGCGGCACAAACGGATCAAACAATGCGCCGCTTCGCGGCTCGAAGCGAACGTCGTGGGAAGGCGGAGTGCGTGTTCCGTTTATCGTCAAATGGAAAGGTCGTCTACGGCCGGCAACGACATACACACACCCGGTCATCCAGCTCGATGTTCTCCCGACCGCTCTCGCCGCGGCCGGGATCAAATTCAATGCGAAGACTTTCGACGGTGTCGATCTTCTTCCATTTCTGAACCGCAAACGCTCAGGTCGACCACACGACTCATTGTACTGGCGAACCGGCGGCATCATGGGCATCCGCAACGGCGACTGGAAACTCTTGAGAATGTCCGACGAAGCCTTTCGCGAACCGCCGTTCGTAATCACCGATCACACACAGCTCGAGCTATACAATTTAAAAGACGACATCAGCGAAACAAAAAATCTCGCATCGACAAATCCAAAGAAACTAAAAGAGCTGGCCGCCGATTGGACCCGATGGACCAAAACGCTCGCAAAACCTGGCTGGACCCCACCCGCCGCCCGCCCGGCCGGTCAGTGAAATCGTTGGGCCTTCTACGACTTTGCGTTTTCTTCTTCGCGACTTAGCGACTTTGCGGGAAGCCGCGAAGTGGCTTGCTATAAGACCGTAAATCTACAAAGTCTGTTCGTGTGCCTAGTGTGTTTCGCGGTTGGATTTTTTTCGTTTGTTATATCGTCTGCTCAGTGGCCAAAGCTTCTAAACCTAACCACGAAACACCAAACACACGAAACAAGAAACGGCACACGCCACCCGACAAGGTCGTCGCCACCCACTGCCGCAGGTGGGAATGCCAAGAACATCCTATTCACTCGCTGGTTCGGGATTATTCTTTATCGAGAAGTTTCGTTGTGTGGTCGGTAACGGTGGCGGGTGTGCGGACTTCGGGCTCGCGCCATGTGCCGGGACGAGGGGAGACGTATTCGGGGGCAGGGATCTCTCGCTGCGGAGGTAGCGCCGAAGTAGTAAAACCGGCCAGCGCCGGATCGATTTCGCGAGCAGAGCTTGGCCCGGCTATCGAAATTTTCGATTCGAACATCAGGGCGTAGATTATTCGGAGCAATCCGCCAAACCCGCAAAGTGCTATAACCAGACCGACCGGCCACGGTTCGATACGCAATCCAAATACGGAGATCAAACCCACGATGGGCGCGAGGACAAACATCAGTAGGAACATGAATGTTCCCATCCGCACTCCCCGCGAACGTGGCGAACGCGGTCCGCCGGTCGGCGTTTGCGGAGGCACCCCGCCGGTCCGAAGCAATGCCGCAGTTCCCGTCAATAAGTAACCGCACCGCGAGCAAAAGCTCGTCGCCTCGGAAATTCGTTCCTGACCGCAATGAGGACAAAACATAATGTTAGTTGTCGGTTGTCAGTCGTCAGTTGTCAGTTGTCGGCTTTCATCCTTCCGCCTTCCGCCTTCCGCCTTCTGCCTTCCGCCTTCCGCCTTCCGCCTTCCGCCTTCCGCCTTCTGCCTTCTGCCTTCCGCCTCCGCCTTCTGCTTCCCGATTCCGCTTTACTGACAACTGACAACCGACCACTGACAACTGCTTCAGATCTTAAGTCTCTCGTATTGCGCGAACAGCTTTGTGATCTCGGCGTTGATCGTCTTTTTTTCGGCGAGATTGGTGATGCTGTCTCGACGCTTTACCAGTTCCTCGATCTCAAACTGGATCTCTTCCTGTCGCGTCTTCGGCTTTCGGCTCTTGCTTACATTGTACTTATCATCCATACAGCGATTCTACTCCTCACCTCTTATATGACCGAAGTCCCCGGTCTTATCCTCGATCTCAAGGTGCTTCGTCGTATGCTCGGTAACGCTTGCCCGGTGCGTGGTGGTGAGATCGTCAGTTTGATAGATCGAACGCGGAGGCTTGATGTAATCGGCCTGCCCGGGTGAAAGCACCTTGGCCGGCTCAGCGGCCTTCATATCTCGAATACGTTTCATCCCGCTGGCTTGCACAATACGCGAAATTCCTACGGCTAGAAAAACGAAAGAGAAAGCAAGAGCAAAGACCACGAGCACAGCGAGCTTTGGCGAAAGAGCATACGCAACGACCGCGACGATAAACAACCCGAGAGCGAGCGTCAGAGCTCGAACGCTCAAACTAACATGCTCCAGGTGCTTTTCGCCGAGCGCTCCCGAGTTGGACGACTGCTCGACGACCGACAGCACGTTACTCAAGTCTGAGCCACACCCGCGGCAATATTTCGTATCATCCGAATTCTGCGATCCGCATTTTGGACAAAACATATGATCCTATCGTCAGTGGGATACGCTTCACTCAGCTTCAATGTTGCAGTTCGCTCGGCCCTTCGCTGGCCGACCGGTTGGTATGAGGGTTTAGATGGGACGATTGTACCGCTAGGTCAAGAATCAGCCCACCGCGTTTGGGGCTTTCAGCATGACGAGAAGCATCTTGAACTTTGTCACGGCGTCGACCGCGTGCGGGATGTTTGCAGGAAGCACGATTGAATCACCCTCGCTAAGAGTGTGTTCCCGGCCGTCGATGCCAATTAAGGTCGTGCCTTCGATGACGGTGACGAATGCATCGAACGCAGTTTTGTGTTCGCTTAGACTTTCGCCTTTATCAAAAGCGAAGAGCGTGATGCCGCCACCGCTATTTTTCAGCAGAACCCGACTCACGACGGATCGCTCCTGGTATTCCAGCACCGTCGAAAGATTTACTACGTCGGTATCGCTCGTCATTTTGTGATGGTCAAAGTTCTGTGTCAAGAAATGCACCCCGCCAGCCTGAGCTAGCGGGGTACTTTGTTTTCTAAAGTATCGTCAGTTAGGGTTTGCCTTTACCACCGCCCTTGTTCGGGTTACCACCGCCCTTGTTCGGATTCCCACCACCCATCGAGTTCGGATTGCCACCGCCCTTGTTAGGGTTACCGCCACTCATCTTCGGCTTATCACCGCCTTTGTTCGGATTGCCACCGCCTTTGTTCGGGTTGTCGAACTTCTCCGGCTTTCCGCCGGGACCATTGTCTTTTGGATTGCCGACAGGCTTATCCGGATTGCCGCGCTGCGCTCCACGTTCATCTCTCGCAGGATTACCGCGCTCGTCGCCTCGATCACTCCGCGGCGGATCGACGCGGCCCGGTTTGTCGCCGATAGCAAGATTTTTGCGTCCTGGATTGCTCTTCAGGAATTCAGCTTGCTCTTTCGTCGGTTTCGCGAGCTTAGCGTAAACGTTATTTATCCATTTGCCCTCGTGCGGCGACTTGATCTTTACCTTGTCGATAAATGTCGGGTTCGTCGTGTAGACGAATACTGGCTGCGGATAGAGCTGCTCAATTCGCGTGCGATAGACCGGCGTATCAACCACCTGATAGGAATTGTAGCCGTTCGGATAATTGTCGTAGTAGTAGGGCGAGCTGTATCGGGTGTGATTACCGAACAACGTTGAAACGAGGGGAATGCTGCGGTCTAGCCAGTTCGTCTCGTAGTAATTGTTATCGCCGTAAAGCTGCTCGTTTCCGTTGATCAGAAAACGCGCACCCGGATAATTCGGACTATCCCGATGTAAAAGAATAGTCGCGATCTGCTGAATAAGATTCGGACCAAAACGCGAGAATAGCGAAAGCCCGCGCGAGTTGGAATCGTTGTCCCCAAATTCCTCCACGCTGATATAGTCGCCATAACCGTCGCCGTTAAGGTCGAGGTTGTTGATGCCGTCGTCGTCGTTTAGATATCTCTCGAATTCTTCAGGATCCTCGGATCGTTCAAGTAAGTTGCCTACGCGCTCAAGATCAAGATTGTCTTTCGCCCAATAGTCATCTATCGGCTGCTGCTCGACTAACGCCGGTTCTCTCGGGTAAGGGTCGGCCGTCGTAATCTCACCACGCTGCTCATCCGAATTACATGCCATTAAAAATAGGCTGATTAAAAAGATCGCCGTCGATAATTTGAAAATTCTCATGATATTTGTCCCCTGTCGTGATACAGTGCCCGAATTCCGTACGAAATTGGCGCGCTGAAGTTACGTCTGTTATCAAGCAATAGCCGAGCCACGTAATAGTTGCTGTGTGCCCGAAACAAGGATAACGGGTCGGAAACGGAAAAAGGCCTCGGTCACCCGAAGCCTTCTTACACTTACCACTCACCACTTACCACTTACCGCTTACCACTTACCACTTACCGTTCGCCTATCGCGACATACTTCTGATCGCGCTCGCCGATGTATTCGGCTCGCGGCCGAATCAGCTTGTTGTTCGCGTACTGTTCGAGAATGTGACCCGTCCAGCCTGAAATGCGGCTCACGGCGAAAATCGGGGTGTATAGGTCCAGCGGGATTCCCATCAGGTAATACGTCGACGCGGAATAGAAGTCGACGTTCGGAAACATTCCCTTCTTCTCGAGCATAAGTTTCTCGATACGCTGCGACATGTCGAACCATTTCGCCTCGCCCTTCTTGTCGGCCATCTGCTTCGAGAATTTCCTGAGCCAGGTCGCCCGTGGGTCTTCCGTCTTGTAGACCGCGTGCCCGATACCCATGATCTTTTTCTTGCTCGCGAGTGCATCGTCTACCCACGCGTCGATCTTCGCCGGATCGTCGATCTCGATCAACATCTTCATCACCGCGGTGTTTGCTCCGCCGTGAAGCGGACCTGCCAGTGCGGCAATCCCGGCGGTGACCGCGCCATACATGTCAGCTAGCGTTCCGGCGACAACACGCGTGGTGAACGTCGATGCATTTAGTTCGTGATCGGCGTGAAGGATAAGCGCGATATCGAACATCCGGGCCTCGTCTGAATCCGCTTTCTCGCCGCGAAGCATGTAGAGGAAATTTTCTGCGATGCACAGGTTAGCATCGGGTGTGACCGGGTCCTTGCCATTACGAATTCTGTCCCACGCAGCCGCGATAGTGCCGATCTGACCGGTGATCTTGATCGCCGAGTTCTTCGCATTCTCGGGATCGGTGCCGTGCCCGTCCTTGTCGTAGAAATCCAGAGCGGAAACACAAGTGCGGAGGACATCCATGGGATCGGCGTCCTTCGGCATATACTTCATTCCGGCGATGATCTCGGCCGGCACTTTGTAGTTCGCACGAATCTGCGAGGTCAGCTCATCGAGCTCCTCCTTATTAGGCAGACGGCCGTTCCAAAGCAAAAAAACGACCTCTTCAAAGGTCGAGTTTTCCGCCAGATCGTGAATATCGTAACCCTGGTAAATTAACTTCCCTTCTTCGCCGTTAACGTCGCCGATCGCGCTCTGTGCCGCAACGACCCCGCGAAGTCCCGCTGCCGCCGTACTTTCTGTTGCTGTACTCATTATGATCTCGTTCCCCGTCCGTAACTCAGTCTATAGCCTGCATTTTAACCAAGACGAAAACGAGAAACAAGCGATGTTATTGGAAAGGTAAGTGTTTCTTGCGCGGAGTGAAAACTCAGATCATGCGGTTGATGACCGCTTCATAGCATAACTGAGAGCTTTTCCTGCTTTCGCGGACTGGAGCCATTAGTACATTGAAATCGCCGAGAGTCGGATGAGTGACAAGGTAAAGGTCCTGATTCACGTCCTGCCATTCAGTTCCTTTAAACACCAGCGAGTAGCTCTCGGTGACTTCTTCTTTTCCTGCCGAAGATCCGGCAACACCGACCAGTGTAACGGCGCGATTGCCGTGTGCCGGCGATAGCAGATTGAACTCGGTACCGACCTGAGCCTCGAAATCGGCTTTGCTAAAACTAGAGATTGCATTGAAAGAATCCCAACCGAGACTGCGAGAGCCTTTTACGGCAAGCTGTCCTGAAGCGATCTGTGGGAAAAGAATGGCACCGGTGCCAAGGGCGGCGGCAGACGAGCCGGATTTCAAGAACTTCCGTCTTGTGATCTTCATTTTTTGAGTACCTCGATTGTCGTTACAATGATTTTGACAGGCGAACCGAAAAGTCGTCGTAAGTTTAGCTTTGATTCCCGATGGTTGCAACATTTTCTTGTTATGAATGTCGTTCTGCATGATTTGGCTGGATCCGATACCGACTTTTTGTTCGAGCTCTATCGCGAGACGCGAAGGGACGAGATGGCGGGTTGGGGTTGGAGCGCAGAGCAGGTAGACGCGTTTCTTCGAATGCAGTACAACGCGAGGCAGCAGAGTTACAAAGCACAGTTTCCAGCAGCTCGAGATTCGGTCATTTTGCTTGATGACGAGGTGATCGGCAGGTTGCTTGTCGCAGAATTAGCGGAAGAGTTTCGCCTTATCGATATCGCGATCATGCCGGTATCTCAAGGAAAAGGAATCGGAACAATCGTGATCCGACAGTTGCTCGAATCGGCGAGCCAAGCAGGCAAACCCGTTCGCTTGCATGTCGCTACCCTTAATCCTGCCAAGGAGCTTTACTCGCGTCTCGGCTTCACCACAATTGAAGAACACGGCGGATATTTTCTGCTGGAGTGCGACGCTCGCTAGACCGGTTCGGCGGGTGAGGCTAAGATTAGATCCAGATATGCACGAGATCTCGGAAAGTCTTTTACGCGAAAACCTAAACACCCATTTCCTCGTGAGCGTAAGCGATGCCGAGACTGTTGAGCTGGAATTGATCGAATGCAACGACCTCGGATCGACACCAAAACAAGAGCAGTTCTCGATTCTGTTCCGCGGACCACTACAACCATCCCTTCAGCAAATGACCTACGAGATGAAGCATGAAAAGCTCGGAGACGTCCTGATCTTTCTCGTACCCGTAAGAAAGGACGCCGGATCCATGTACTACGAGGCGGTATTTAATCGTTTCGTCGAGCAAAATTAGACGACCGCCAATCTCTGCCACCTACGACAGATGATGAATCCTGCGCTCACCGCCCGATCGCAGTATCACGCTCCGAAGCCGTAATCCCTTGACGGCAGGCGCCCAAAAGCTTAGAATCGCACGTTATCAAAGACGACGAAATGTTGTCGAAGGCGGAATGCTTCCTTATTTTTCGGTTTGCCGCCTTTCTTAATTCACCCCGCACTTCTTATATACAAGCAGGTTTCATAAATCGATCGAGAAATCGGAGGACCTCTCATGGCCGAACCATTTTTGTCCGAGATAAGAATTTTCAGTTTCGGATATGCCCCGCGCGGTTGGGCGTTTTGTAACGGACAGCTGCTGCCGATCAATCAGAACCAGGCGCTTTTTTCGCTCCTCGGTACAACCTACGGCGGCAACGGGCAGACCAATTTCGCGTTGCCGGACCTTCGGGCGCGAACTCCGATACATACCGGCAACGGTCACACTCTCGGAGAGTTGGGCGGCGAGCAGGCACACACTATCACGCAGTCCGAGATGCCAACGCATGTTCATCTCGCCAACGCCACGACTGCTCCGGCGACGACAAATACGCCGGGGAACGGCCTGCTTCTAGCTCAATCGACGGGAGCGAATCTTTATGCCGCCGCGTCGAATCTGCAGCCGATGGCACCCAGCGCCATCGGGAATGTCGGGGGCAGCCAAGCCCATCTCAACATGCAGCCGTTTCTGGCACTGAGTTTTTGCATCGCGCTTCAGGGAATTTTCCCGAGCCGGAATTAAGGAGCTGAACTAATGGGACAACCGTTTGTAGGAGAGATCAGACTATTCGGCGGGAACTTTGCGCCGGCGGGATGGATGTTCTGCCAGGGGCAGCTTTTGCCGATCAGTGAGAACGAGACGTTATTCAATCTGATAGGCACGACGTATGGCGGAGATGGTCAATCAACCTTTGCCTTGCCCGATCTGCGCGGGCGTGTCCCGATCCATCAAGGCAACGGCTTCATCCTTGCGGAAACCGGTGGTGCCGAACAGGTCACACTGACCGTGAACCAAATCCCGGCTCACAGCCATCCGATGCTCGCGACGACAAACCCTGCTTCATCAACAGCGCCTAGCGGCGGAGCAACGGTGGCGACAACCAGCCTTGCGACCATCACGCCGTACGGAAGTGACAATCCCTCCACCACGTTGAGTCCGACTATGGTCACACCGGTCGGAGGCAGTCAGCCACACACCAATTTTCAACCGTACCTGTGCGTTAGTTTTATCATTTCATTGTTCGGGATCTTTCCACCGCCGAACTAGAGGGACGCTCTCCCGGTCGAAGCAGTTCGAATTTTTACCCTATGGTGGCCCCTCAGGAGATAGTTTATGGCGAGTCCATTTGTAGCTGAGATAAGAATTTTTCCTTTCAACTTTGCACCCACTGGATGGGCGCTGTGTGACGGGCAGATCTTGCCGATTTCGCAGAACACCGCACTCTTTTCGCTTCTAGGGACGACGTACGGCGGCAACGGCCAGTCGACTTTTGCCCTTCCGAATTTGCAAGGAAGCGTCCCGATGTTTTGGGGTCAAGGGCCCGGCCTGTCATTGCACGACTTAGGTGAAATCGGTGGCTCGGACTTCGTAACGCTTTTGCAGTCCGAGATACCCGCGCATTCGCACGCCGTTAGCGCTTCGGTCGCGGACGGCATCAGTCAAAGTCCCGTAAATGAAAGACTGGCGACGGGCGTCGGCATTGGCGCGTATGGCCCGGCCGGCGGACCACTGACACAACTCAGCCCGAACGCTTTAGTTCCCGCGGGAGGCAGTCTTCCGCATAACAACATGATGCCGTACCTGACGCTAAACTTTTGTATCGCATTGCAGGGCGTTTTTCCGCCCCGCAGTTAGCTGCGAACTCACAACTTTCTGTACGCAGAAGTGGAATTATTCAAGATTGCATTTCGTTCACCGACCCGTCGAGACCGAGGTTAAAAAAATATGTCGATCCCATTAAGCCGCAGGACCATTCGCCTGGCGTTAACTCTCGCTATTTCCGTAGCTGTTTCGATCGGAGTTCTTTGGGGGACTTTTATATCGAGCGCCTTTGAGAATGATGATTCCCTAGGGATTGTCCCAACGATATCTGCGACTAAGGTCGATGCGCTTTTTACGGATGTCGACGGCGACGGTCGGGCCGATCCGGGTGACACTCTCCAGTACACCGTGACGATCAACAACACCGGCCCTGATCCGGCTTTGAACACGATCTTCACGGACACATTACCGAACTCGCTGACGCTGGTTGCAGGCTCTGTCAACGCTTCTCCGATCGCTTCCAACGACTCTTACACGGCGACCGGGAATGTTCGGATCACAATACCAGTCGGAAGCGGCGTGCTTGCGAACGACGTCGATCCGAACACCGGGACCAACGCAGGTCTGACCGCAAGTGCCGGTGCGACGAGCGTCAACGGCGGAAACGTCACGATGAGCGCCAACGGCAGCTTTGTCTATAACCCGGCACCGGGTTTCGAGGGTACGGATACCTTTACATATACGGTAACCGATACAGGTGGAGCCACCGGTACCGGAACCGTTACGTTCAATGTGAGTGGGATGATCTGGTTCGTCAACGCGAGCGCGGCTGGCGGTGGTGACGGGCGCTTGAGTTCGCCTTTCAACTGTCTGGTCGGTGCCGGCTGTTTTGATCCGGTCGCGGCGGATGGAACGAGCGATAATATTTTTCTATTTAGTGGCAGCTACACCGGCGGCGTTACGTTGCTCGCGGGTCAGCGATTGATCGGGCAGGGTGCGACAGCATCGCTATCCACGATCACTGGTTTAACTCCCCCGACGGGGAGCGATGCCCTACCGGCTACGGGCGGCTCACGCCCAGCGATCACAACGACCGCTGCTTCGACGAACGGTGTGAACGCAGCCTCGGGAAATACGTTGCGTGGATTTAATATCGGCAACACGACCGGAATCGACATCGCCGGCGCAAGCGTCGGAACGCTCGCGATCTCTGAGATGGATCTTTCGGGAACGGGTCGCCTCTTGGACCTAGCAAGCGGCACGATCACCGCGACCTTCGACAGCCTAGTGGCGACAAGCGCTCCGGGCGGACCCGGCATCAACTTGTCGACAATCGGCGGCACTCTGACAGTGTCTACCACCACGTCGATTTCGGGTGCGGGCACGCAGGGGATTTCTATCTCCAGTTCAGCCGTCGCTGCCAACTTCGGAACCTCGACTACGATCGGCGCGACGACCCAGGGCATCCTCGTCGGCACGAGTACCGGGAACATAAGCTTTGGCAACACCGCGATCACGGGCGGTACCGATGGCGTTTCACTGCAGAACAACTCTGCCGGAACGCGATCGTTCGGAACTCTCTCGACTACAAACGGAAGCGGAACTGGATTCGTTCATGCTGTGGGCGGCGGTCTGACAACGGTCAACGGCACCGCGACCTTCACCAATCCAGCCGTCAATTGCATAAACATTCAGGACTCGACGACAGCCGTCACCTTCCAAAACGTAACCGCCACGCAGTGCGGTGCGATCGGCGTCTTTCTGGACGACAATACCGGATCCGTAAGCTTCCTTGATCTCGACATCTCGCCCGATGCGAATATCCGAGCGTTTTTCGCAACGGACCAGTCCGTCGGTGCGATAACGACCACAAGCGGGACCATTCCCAGCACCGGCACTGCAACCGCTGTACAGGTCGTTGGAACAAGTGCGGTGGTCATGACTCCGCTGAATATGCAGTGGACCAGCGTGTCGGCAACAGGTGCGGCGAGCGGGATCATATTAGCGAACGCTACTTCGTCCGGGAGCCCGGGCGGATTCCGAATCGTCGGCGATTCTGGGAGTACAAATAACAGCTCGGGCGGCACGATACAGAACACGACCGGCGACGGAATCTCGCTATCGAATGTCCAGAATATATTCCTTGACCAGCTGAATATTCAGACCACGGCCGGGAGCGGTATCAATGGCGTTCTATCCGTCAACAACTTCAGCTTCACAAACGGAACAATAAATAATTCGGGCGATGCCGTTACGGAATCCAACATCGCGTTCAACGGTACTGGTAGCCTGTCAGGAAATAATATCAACGGCACGCTGACGGTAACCGGAAGCACGCTGACGAACGCTCGTGATAGTGGAATTTATCTTGAAAATGATGCCGGAACGATCAGCGACGCCGTGATTACCGGCAACACTTTCACCAGCACGACATCGGCGGCGACATCTCTCGGAGACGGAATAAAATTAGTCGGGATAGGCAATACGACCACTGCAGCGAACCTCACGAAGGCGACGATCAACAACAACACGATCACGAACTTTCCCGGCGGCGGCGGCATTCAGGTTAATTACGGCAACACAAACTCGACCGGTCCACGCGGTGAAGCCGGAACTCCCGGTAATCCCACCAACATTATTAACATCGTCAGCAACACCATCCAGGGACAGAGTGCCGCAAACCGAATGAACACGAGCGCCATCCTTTTTGTGATCGGCGGCGGTAACTCCGGACAGCGCTCTCGCGGAAACGCGAACATATCCTGTAACGGAAGATTCGGCGGAGGCTGCCTCGCATCCGGACCGCTCACAAATCTCACCGGGACGGTCATCGGTATCGGCAATAACGGGTTTTCGGATATGACCGCGGTCGTCGATAACAATACTATCGTCGCCAATCATCAGGTTGCGGGGCTCGCCGCAAACGGTATCGGTGGTGGAAACGGTGTCGTGATCGGATGCGCAGCGGGACGTTGCGAAACTCCCGATCTAACTCTCACGGCCACCAATAACACTATTAGCCAAACAGACGGTAACGGCATTCTCCTCGTCGGTCGTGGAAACGGTACGGGTGCGATCGCGAAACTTGGGATCCGAAACAATTCGGTCTCTGCACCTTTGTCAGGATTCCGCCCGGGTATTCGGGTAGATGCGGGGAATACCGCGGCCGGCTCGGACGACGCCGTTTGTCTTGACCTACGAGCTAACACAACGTCCGGAAGCAGCAGCACCGCCGGTATCGGGTTGCGTAAGCAAGGTACCGTCGCGACCACGAACGATTTTGGTATTGAAGGGATGGCGGCAACTAGCAGCCCGGGCGTCGAACAATACGTTGGCAACGGCGCGGGTCTGAATCCCGGTTCGGCAAACGGCATAGGCGACGGCAGCGTGAACGGCGTTCTGCAGATCTCCGCAACCAGCGGATACAGCAACTGCTCTTCCGCACCATTCGGACCGCAGGTTGGTGACGATCTGAATTCCCATTTCTTCCAGAGCGTCCCGCAGGAGAATGAACCATCGGGCGTACAGATAAACACAAATCCGTTGATCGATGAAGAGATCGATATACCGTTCCTCAAGTCACCTGCGACTCGGGACGAAAGGCCGTCGAATGCCGAAATATCCGCGGCGGTGCAGTTTGTAAACAGCTTGGTATTTGCAAACGCTTCGTATCAGCCGGCCTTCGAAAGCTTTGACCTGGCGGTCTTGGAAAAGCAGGTGGCTAATGCAAAGGCCTACGAAGGAAAAGCAACGAGAGAGTCTTCTCCGACTGCGGAGCAATCTTCTACGGTGACGGCATTCCTCACCGAACTCGTAAGCAAGCTCGGCTCGGCAATTTCGCCGACAGCCCATTCTCAGGAGACAACGTCCGACGAGACAAACGCGCAGCCGGAAAGCGGTGAGACGATCACCGTCAATGGCAGCGGGACCGGCTTTGTAATTCCGACTGGGAAATCGACGACTATCATATTCCGCGCGGTGATTGGCAACACATTGCCGGCCTTCACAACGGTTTCGAATCAGGGCTCGGTCTCGGGTAATTTCCCGACCGTCCAGACCGACGATCCGGATGTCGCGGGCTCGGCAAATCCGACCGTGACGAACATCGATCACACAACCGTCGCGGTGGTGTCGAACCTAAACCCAACCACCTTCGGGCAGAGTGTCACCTTCACGGCGACAATGACAGGCGTACCTTCTCGAGCTAGCGACCCGCCGGGAACTGTTCAGTTCAAGGCGGACGGTACAAACATTGGTTCTCCGGTGGCAGTTGTTGTTGGAACCGTGGGTGACAATGTCAGCACGGCACAGGTGAGCGTCTCGACGCTTGCTGTCGGTACCCGGGTTATCACTGCTGAATACAGCGGCGGTGGAAGCGGAGTGACGGGCTACAACGCCAACATCGGAACCCTGGCCGGCGGACAAGTCGTCGGTAAGGCGAACACCACGACGGGTCTTACCTCGTCTCAGAATCCTTCAGTCTTCGGACAGCAAGTAACGTTCACGGCAACTGTCGCTCCGGTTCTACCAGGAACCGGTTCGCCGACCGGAACGATCAACTTCCTGGATGGCGGAGTGGGGATCGTGGGCTGTCAGAATGTTGCATTGGCATCAGCCCAGGCGACGTGTCAGACGAGTGCTCTTATCGTCGGAAGTCACACGATCACGACGACGTATTCCGGTGATGCAAGCTTCAACACATCAATCGGCACGATGACCGGCAACCCTCAGGTGGTGAACAAAGCGAACACCACCGTAGCACTAACGTCGTCGCAGAATCCTGCACCGCAGGGCACGACAATTACATTCACTGCCGCGGTCAGCGTAACGCCCCCGGGTGCGGGAACACGGTCCGGCACCGTCCAGTTCCGCGACGGTGTCACGCCTATCACGGGCTGCACAGCGGTGACGCTCACGGCTAACGCCGCAGCGTGTATGACGAACGCTCTCACACCGGGCAGTCATACGATCTCAGCGGTCTATAGTGGAGATACGAACTTCAACACATCGACCGGTAATCTGACCGGGAATCCGCAGGTGATAACCGGTCCGCCGATCATCACCCCGACGGCGGGTTTGACCCGCATTCAGGGTAATCCGGCAAGCAACTCCGTTGTCGCGACCGTGTCCGACGACGTATCGGCACCGGGTGCTGTGACCGTGATCGCGCAAACGGTTCCGACCGGAATGCAGGTTACTGGCATCGTCAACACAAACGGTTCGATCGCGGCCAGTGTACGAGCACTCTGCAACGCAACGATCGGAAACAACACGATCGTGCTGCGGGCTACTGATGCCAAGGGCCTTGCGCAGGATGCGAATCTCGTGATCAACGTCCAGGCGAATCCCGCACCCACTCTCGGCAACTACGCAAACCAGACGATCGTAACAAGCTGTAAACTGACGATCGCTCCGGACGCAGTGCCCGCCGACAACCAACCGCTTGCAAACGTCACGGCGACATCGGCTACGTTTACCGGTACGATTTCCGTCGATCCGATGTCAGGCGTGATCACGGCGTCCAACTCCGGCCCGATCGCAGGCTCGCCGCATACCGTAACCGTGACCGCGACAGACAGTTGCGGAGCCATGTCGGTAAAGAACTTCACGATAACCGTGACGGCGGCACCGACTGCTGTAGCTGACTTTGACTTCGATGGCGACCGAAAGGCCGACATCTCGGTCTACCGTGCCGGTGCAACCCCGTCCGACCCGAGTACGTGGTTTGTCCTCCGAAGTTCCGACTCGACGGCACAGACGCCGCAGTTTGGCGTCGGCGAAGACCGCATCGTAACGGCCGACTACAACGGTGATGGAACAGCGAACTTCGCGGTCTATCGTCCGAGTACGGGTGTCTGGTATACGAGTCTCAACCCGGCAACAAACTATGACGCCTTTTCGTGGGGAGCAAGCGGCGACATTCCGGTTCCCGGACGCTACGACGCCGACAACAGAGCCGACCACGCCGTGTTCCGTCCGTCGACCGGTAGATGGTGGATAGCGAGGAGCACCGGTGGCACTGAGATCAGGAGCTGGGGAGTCTCGACCGATCTCCCGGTCCCGGCAGATTACGATGGTGACGGCCTTACCGATCTGGCCGTTTATCGCCCGTCGACTTTGTCATTCCACATTCTGAGAAGCACGGGCGGAAGCGTTGTGCAGGTCTTTGGAGTAGCGGGTGACAAGATCGTGCCGGCTGACTATGACGGCGACGGCAAGGATGACATTGCGATCTGGAGGCCTTCAACCGGAGTTTGGTGGATACTACAAAGCAGCAACGGTCAGGTACGGCAAGACAGGTGGGGTGTGAACGGTGACGTTCCAGCTCCCGCGGATTACGACAACGACGGAAAAGCCGACCTATCCATTTTCCGTCCGAGCGATGGTCGCTGGTGGATATTCAGCAGCTGCCCGTGCATGACCCTCGGATCGCAATGGGGTATCGCCACTGATAAACCTGTACCCTCGGCGTTCACGCCGTAGAACGGCGCGGTTCTGAACAAAAAAAGAGGCTGCCTAAAAAGGCGGCCTCTTTTAAATTGCGACTAGCTTTAGGGTCCGTGTCAAAAGTCGGATGCTCGGCGGCGAAGCCGCCTAAAGACGTGAAGCGTCTGGGACAGGACAAAAACGGTTTTCGCACCTGAGGTGCGACAGAGAGTGTTCTTTCCGCTCCTTCAGGGAGGTCGCGGTATAACACCGTACCAGAAGCTTCGCATCTGGCTAGAATCTTCAGACGGCTTCGCCGCCGAAATCGTAGTTTTGACAGCGCTTTATTTACCTAGTGGACACCAGGCTGTAGCCGAATAAATAAAATAGTTCCTCGACACAGCCTCCCGTTATGTTCATCCCAGCACTGTAACAGAACATCTCTACTTGTCACTCGTCACTTCCCCTCACCCGCCTGTCATGAGTAGGCCTATCTCTTCGGTCGACGTCGTTTTCGGGTCGACTTCGCCGACGATCTTTCCCTTCCGAAGGACGATCAATCGATCGGCTAGAGCGGTTACTTCTTCTAGTTCGGCGGACACGAGCAAGACCGCGCGACCGGCGTCGCGCAGGTCGATCAGCTTACGGTGAATAAACTCGATCGCACCGATGTCGACCCCGCGGGTGGGTTGCGATACGAGTAGAAGTTTCGGATCGAGCTCAAACTCGCGACCGATTATCAGCTTTTGTTGATTGCCGCCTGAGAGCGACTTGGCGGACAGTTCGGGGATCGGCGGGCGGACATCAAAATTCTCGACGATCTCACGAACACGTTTATCGATAGCGATGCTGTTCATGAATCCACTGGCCGCTACGGGGGAGCGATAGTGAACACCGAGGATTGCATTCTCGGCAAGATCGGAGTTGAGAAGCAGACCGCGTTTGTGCCTGTCTTCGGGTATGTGCGCGATGCCGAGTTCTTTTAATCGCCTGGCACTCAGGTTGGTGACGTCCTTGCCCTCAAACTCTACTGTGCCTGACGAAACCTTGCACAATCCCGCGAGCGCCTCGATCAATTCGGTCTGGCCGTTTCCTTCGATACCCGCGATACCTACGATCTCACCGCCCCTGACGGTGAAGCTAATATCGTCGAGCGCGGCCCCGTGCTTTCCGCCGATCTTCAAGTTACGAACTTCAAGAACGGTGTCCTTCGGCGAGGCATCAGTTTTTTCAACCCGAAGCAAAACGTCGCGACCGACGATCATCCTGGCCAGATCCTTCGCACTCGTCTCGGACGTCTTCACGTTGCCGACCGATTTGCCGTCGCGCATCACCGTCACCTCATCAGAGATCGCGAGCACCTCTTCGAGCTTGTGCGTGATGATGATAATGGTCTTGCCTTGCTCCTTCATGCGGCGGAGGATCGCGAAGAACTCTTCGACCTCCTGCGGTGTTAGAACTGCGGTCGGTTCATCGAGGATCAAAAGTTTCGCGTCCCGGTAGAGAGCTTTTAAAAGCTCGACCCTCTGCTGCTGGCCTACGGAAAGATCTTCGATATAAGCTGCCGGATCTATGTTTAGCTTCAATTCATCGGACAAGCTTTTGATCTCTCTATTCGCCGCGTCGAGATCGAGGTTCGTCGAACTACCCGTCTCAGCTCCGAGGACTATATTCTCGGCGACGGTCATCGTATCGACGAGCATGAAATGCTGATGCACCATGCCGATACCTAACGCGATCGCATCGTGCGGGCTCCTGATATCAACTCGCTGCCCACCGACGAATATCTCCCCACTGTCCGCATTGTAAAACCCATACGCGATCCGCATGACCGTCGACTTACCGGCGCCGTTCTCGCCGACGATCGCGTGGATCGTCCCATCGTGAACGGTGATCGACACGTCGTTGTTCGCTACGACGGTTCCGAAAGTTTTTGTGATGTTTTTGAGTTCGAGCATGAGACAAGAAAGTTGATAATTGATAGTTGAAAATTGATAGTCTGAGTGGGCTTCTTCTTTCACTATCAACTATCAACCATCAACTATCAACTTTTACCTAGTTTGCCATCGCGTCTGTCACTTTAATCTCTCCCCCGACGATCTTCCCCTTCGCCGCTTCCACGCGTTGGAGAGTTTCGGCTGAAATGAGCGGTTTGTTGTTATCGTCGAGGGAGTATGCGACGCCGTCCTTGTCGAGACCGAAGACATGGAAGCCGCCTTTGAAATTGCCGCCGAGAACTTCTTTGACGGCGTCATACACCGCGACGTCTACTCGCTTCACCATAGACGTTAAGACATAGCCTGGCTTCACGCCATTCTGATTTGAGTCGACTCCGATCACGAATTTATTCGCTTCGCCTTGATCGTTCTTGCCATACTGCTCGACCGCATCAAAAGCGCCGAGACCGGAATTTCCTGCGGCGGTGAAGATCACGTCCGCCTTCCGCTCGATCTGCGCAAGTGCAAGTTCCTTTCCTTTACCTGGATTGTTCCACGCGTGGTCGGTTACGCCCACGTAGTTGGAGACAAGTACGACGTTCGGGTTCACCGACTTTGCACCCTCTTCGTACCCTTTCTGAAATCTGTGGATCAGCGGAATATCCATACCGCCGAGGAATCCGATCACACCCGTCTTCGATTTCTCTGCCGCTATCATTCCAACGAGATACGACCCCTCATGCTCGCGAAAGACAAGCGACGCGACGTTCTGTTTTGGTGTTTTACCGTCGTCCTCGAAGATGACGCCGTCGACGATCGCAAACTTAATATTCGGGTAGTCAGTCGCCACGCGTTTGAGGATCGGACCCTGTGCGAAGCCGACGCCTACGATCAGATCAAAACCTTTCTCCGCGTATGCACGCATCGCAGGCTCGATCGAGGTCGGATTGCCGGGCTCCACATCGTAGAGGCAGATCGGCAACTCCTGTTCGGCTCGTTTCACACCTTCCCAGGCGGCGGCGTTGAACGAACGATCGTTCTTGCCACCGATATCAAAAACAATACCGACTCGGATCTGGCAACCTTCCCGACGAGCTTCCGTGCGATTTCCGCAGCCGGCAAGTAGCGAAGAAACCAAGCAAAACAACAGAAGGTATTTGATTCTCATTTTCGTCCTAGATTACAGGGAATACGGGCGATGGGCAAGGAATAACGGAATCATACGGCCGCTTTGGGTCGCGTAGCGATCGTACGAATTTAGCCGTGGGCAAAGCCCACGGAAAAGGGCGAATAATCCGCGTCGCGTCAGCGACGCTCGAAATTACTCGAGCGGTCGCTGACGCGACGCGGATCAAACTGAAAACCATCCGTGGGCGTGGCCCACGGCTAAACTCGGGCTGCCGCTAACGCGGCTAACGGAAGTAGCGCTGCGCGTCACCTAATTCCCTTCTTCAACAACTGTTCGCGCAAAGCCTGTGCGACCGCCGTGTCAAAGCCGTTTGCCTTGCCCTGCTTCTTCCGTTCTGCGGCGACGAACTCGTCGCGTTGCTTCGAGAGCGTCAATATCTCCGCACGGATAAGTTTTCGCTCCGTGATCTTCTTGTCGATCTCTTTCTTGCGTTCCGCGACCGACATCTTCTGCAACGCTTCCGGAAGATCGTCCTTCTTAACGTCCTCAATTTTCACCGAGTCATTCTCGACGGCTTGCACCAGATCGCCGTCATATTGAAAAGTGTTTACAGCCTTGTTCAGAGCTCGCTCGGCTTGCGCTGCCATTGGCGCACCCGCCGCGATCCGGGACTCGGCCTTAGACTGAGTCGAAACGTTTTCGTCACGCCGTTTCTTGTCGCCGTAGGTCACATATGTCTTACCAAGCCTCGCTGCCAGATCAGCGAGCTTTATGTCGTACGGGGTCGAGATCGCCTGAACCCCACCATCCTGCGCAATTGCGAAATATTTTCCCTCGCCCCGGAGTGCGATCGTCTCCCAGATCTCTCGTGTGCCGTCGATGTTTCCGCATTGGATCGTATTGACGATCATATTCTTTCGAACCGCCTCGGCCGTCGTTATCAGAACGTCGGGTTCCTGCTGATAATTCTGCGGCGGTGCGTCACCGACCAGGAACACTATCTGCGCAAGACCTCGTTTCGCGCTCGACCAGCCGACGTTCCGGACGCCGTCGGCAAGTGCCTTCCGAACATTCTCGGGTGTGTCCCCGCCACCACTCGCCTGGTAGTCCATAAGCGTCGTATAAGTCTTATCGAGATCTTCGGTGATCGGCAGGATCCGCGTTACATATTCGTCGCCGTTATCGCGGTACGCTACAAGCCCTACGCGAACTCGAGGCTGCGAAGGCTTCTGCATTACTTCGTTGATGATCCCCCAAATACGCTGCTTTGCTCCGTCGATCAAACCTCCCATCGAACCGGTGGTGTCGAGAACAAATACCATCTCAAGCGTGTCGCGCTTATCGGCAACAACAGGCTTTGACTTGACGGGCTGATTTCTTATTAGCCGCTTTTGTGCGACTGAGCTGAGAGATACTGCCGTTATGACTACGGCGAGGGCGAGAAAACTTCCGATGATCTTTTTCATACAACAACTCCTGACTGGTAGATTGCCGATTGGCTAGTATCTACCGAACGCATCTAGGAAATTGTTCTTGCAGAAAAAGTTCAAATAGAAATCACATCATGAATAAGCGGCGGGGGGGTCACGGCATTGTCGTCGATCCGATAGGCACCTGTAATCTTAGAGACTGCGAGTCCGGACCGGAGGCCGTCACGCGTAAACAAAACACCGAGCGTATCTCCTTCTGCGACCTTGTGGCCTAGCAGCGCGACGCACTCATAGCCGATCGCGTGGTCAATATCGTCGCTGGCTTTAACGCGTCCGCCCCCGATCTCAGACAGGGTGTTGCCGATCGAGAGTGTGTCGATCGCAGACACATAACCGGGCCGCGGGGCTTTCAGCTCAACCTTGTGAATGCCCGGGGCAATCAGCATCGCGGGACTGTCACAAACGGCGGGGTCACCGCCTTGGCGTTCGATATTTTCCCGCAGCCTTTCCAACGCCTCGCCGCTCGAGATCTTAGATTCAACCAGCGACCGCGCGGATTCGATCGAATCGGCAATGCCCGAAAGCAAAAGCATTCGTGCCGACAGATCTACAGATAACTCGGAAGTTCCTCTCGCATTTTCACCGGCTTCGCCGCGCAAGATCTGGATGCACTCGTAGATTTCGTGCGCGTTACCGACAAACTGTCCAAGTGGCTGGTTCATGTCCGAAACGATCGCCTGCGCTTTTAGACCGAACCCATCACCGGTCCGAACAAGAGCATTCGACAGCGTTCGCGAATCATCGAGACTTTGCATGAATGCTCCCGAGCCAGTCTTTACGTCAAGCACCAGTGCATCCAAACCTTCGGCGAGCTTCTTCGACATGATCGAAGCGACGATCAACGGTATGTATGGAACGGTCGCGGTTGCGTCTCGTAGCGCGTAGAGTTTCCGGTCGGCGGGTGCGATCTGATCGGTCTGGCCTGACATCGCGAACCCGCAGCTCTTCACGATCTTTCGAAACTCGCCCGTCGAAAGATTCACATTGTAGCCCGGAATAGATTCGAGTTTATCGAGGGTCCCGCCCGTATGACCCAGGCCGCGCCCCGAGACCATCGGAACGGCGACGCCGCATGCAGCTACGATCGGAGCGATCAGCAGCGACGTCTTATCACCTACCCCTCCGGTCGAATGTTTGTCGGCCTTTGGCATATCGATGTCGGAGAAGTCGAGGACGTCACCCGAATAAAGCATCTCGCGAGTCAACGTCTCGCCCTCGGCTTCACTCAGGCCGCGAATGAACATCGCCATTAGCAGCGCCGATGTCTGGTAATCCGCCCATGTGCCGTCGCATACACCGTTAATAAACAGCGCAATCTCCTCCGAGGAGAGCTCTGATCCGTCTCGTTTTTTTTCGATTATCTCTTGTGGCCGCATCTCGTGTCTGACTGGCCAAAGTTTCGCACATGGCGAAACTCAAAGTCCATGCACGCGCGTGGAGTGCATAGGCTACGCAGTGCAATACCTTTCTTATTCCGTGTTTTCTCCGTGTTGCTCCGTGTATTCTGTGGTCATCTTGCAGGCGGAAACCACCGATTGCACGGAAAGGACGGAACAAGAATCAGCCGTTTTTCAAAGTGAAGCACTACTGAATGGCGGTAGGTTTGTTGTTTCGTGTCTTTTTCGTGTATTTCGCGGTTATCTTTTCTCAAACCCAACCACGAAATGCACGAAACACGCGAAAAAGAACACGAACAAGAATTATCTTAAATTCAGAAGTTACTCGATAATACTTCCATGCTGACCATCAATGAACTGGTAACTTACGTTCCCTCTCAAAACTATGAAACTGTAAAAGGTTCTATGCGGCCTTAGGATTTGATCAGGTCGAAGGATGGGGCGATTCTACGGATTGTTCTTTAGGAAGCGCTAAGTTCCGGCTTCAGAACTACTACAACAAAGACTGGGCTGAAAATTTCATGATGAAGTTTGACGTTTCGAGTGTTAAGGAATGGTATGACTTCGCCAAGCCGATTGTTGAAAATGGCAACTTCGACCATGCCAAGATCGCTGCACCTGAGATGGTCGGAGATACTCCAATAATGCACATATGGGATCCGTGCGGTGTTCTTTTGATCTTCGTAGGATCAGCGGTTTAGCATCTTATCTCTGCGCTTTATGCAAGAGGACAACAGCATTCGCACGCACTGCTCGGCTCTCTCCAACGGCGTCGACTCCTTCGCCTGTTTTTGCTTTGATGCTGATAAGCGACGGTTCGATCTCCAGGACGATGGATAATTCTTCGGCCATCTTCTCGATGTACGGACGGAGTTTAGGTTTTTCGAGCTCGATGGTCGAGTCGAGGTTGGCGAGCTGGTACCCGTGCTGTTTCATCAACCCGACAGCGAATCGTAAAAAAACAAAGCTCTCGGCGCTGGCCCAACGTTCGTCCGTGTTTGGGAAATGCGAGCCGATATCGCCGAGTGCCAAAGCACCGAGGATCGCGTCGGTGATCGCATGAGTCAACGCATCGGCGTCGGAATGCCCTTCGGCACCGAGGTCCGATTCGATTGCCACGCCGCCGAGGATCAACGGTCGGCCTTTGACTAGTCTGTGGATATCTGTGCCGAAACCAATTCTTTGCATAGTGAAAAACTAAAAAACTAAAAGTTAAAAACTAAAAGTTAAAAGTGAGTGAATAGTATGTTTACTTCACATCTCCGTCTCTCGTCTTCTTATCTCCCCGTCTCCTAGTCTCCCCGTCTCCCCGTCTCCTAGTCTCCCCGTCTCCTAGTCTCCCCGTCTCCCCGTCTCCTAGTCTCCTAGTCTCCCCGTCTCCCTATCTCTCCCCCTCTCCGCGCGCGATCGCCCGTGCGAACGCCAAGTCCTCGGGATTCGTGATCTTGACGTTCCGCGAACTGCCCTCCACAAATGCAATTGGGTGGCCGAGTTTTTCGACGAGATAACATTCGTCGGTCACCGCTTCGCCGGTCCCACCGAGCTCGAATGCACGGCGAAGGAGCTCGAGCCTAAAAGCCTGAGGTGTCAAAGCCCGGCGGAGCTTGTCGCGATCGAGCGTGCCGGATACCTCATCGCCCCGAATTGTTTTGATCGTGTCTGTCACCGATCCCACGAGGCACGCGGCCCCCGTCACCTTGGCACTCGCAACCGTCCGTTCTATCTCGTCGACCGAGACGAATGGCCGTGCTCCGTCGTGCACGGCGACGATAACTGATTCGCTGTCGACGGCATTCAGACCATTCAGGACCGAGGCGGCTCGTGTGGGTCCGCCGGCCACGATCTTTATCACCTTATCGAATTTCTGTTCGAAATCCGCGACGCGGTTCGCGGCAAGGACGAGTACGATCGCATCAATCGACGGCGCAGATTGAAACCGTTCGAGCGTACGGGCTAGAACAGGCTTGCCGTCCAATATGAGAAATTGTTTGGGGGTTTCCGGGTCGAGACGTGAGCCGGAGCCGGCAGCGACGATTATCGCGGTTGTCTTCACCGTCTATTTCAGCTCTTCGATGATCGTTGTCTGGCGGAGCTCGCGCGTAGCTTTCTTAAATCCAAGCGAACGCGAATCGTGTATCCCGACATTAGTTTCGTGATGCTCGTCCTTATCTTCCCAGAGCCGACCGAAGATCATCTTTCCCGCAGTTGTTTGAAGCACACTTGTAACGGCAATGTCAGCGGTCTTGCCGATCAACCGTCTTGCGTTGTCGACAACGACCATCGTGCCGTCATCCAGATACGCAACGCCCTGGTTGTATTCCTTACCTTCCTTCAGAACGAAAACACGCATCGCTTCGCCGGGAAGCACGACCGGTTTCAGAGCATTCGCAAGCTCGTTGATGTTGAGGACCGAAACGCCGCGCAGCTGGGAGACCTTGTTCAGATTGAAGTCGTTCGTGACGATAACCGCATCGAGTTGCTTGCCGAGTTCGATAAGTTTTAGATCAACTTCTTTGACTGCAGGAAAATCGGTCTCCACGATCTGAATATCGAGCTTGCTGTTGTTACGCAGACGCTGAAGCATGTCGAGGCCGCGACGGCCGCGCTGGCGCTTGGATGAGTCTGCCGAGTCGGCAACCTGCTGCAGTTCATTCAGGATGAAATTCGGGATGATCAAAGTTCCGCCCAAGAATCCCGTCTCGGCAACATCCGCAATACGTCCGTCGATGATCACCGACGTATCGAGGATCTTGTAATCCCGCTTTACGTTCTTATCGCTAAAGATCCCACCAAGGGCTGAGAGGTCGAGGTACTCGCCTTTCGCGGCACCGACCATCAGGCCCACATAGCCCATAAAGCACGCGAGGACTATCGTCAGGAAAGTTCGCATCTCACCGGGAACGGTGTTGATGTCCTGAGCGCTGATCAGCATCCCGATCAGATAAGCACCGACAATTCCGAGGATCGAGCCGATCGCCGCACCGATCAGGGTCCGGAGACTGGCCATTCTCGCCCGCATCTCGAACATGATTATGAACAGCGCCACAAAAGCCCCCAGGATCGCCGAAATAAACTGACGCTCTTTCGACGCGGCTGCGAGATCAAGGTGCGTGGTGTTCGCGAGAGGATTTAACAGGTAGCCGACCGCCGCCAGTATGGCCACGAAAGCTATCCTAATAATTAAAACGTCCCACTTCATCGACCAGAATTTTACCACGAATTATTTACAACAAATAACGAAAACCAGCCTCATCCCAGTGAAACGGCCGGCCCGTCCGAGGTTTTCTCATCTACCGCGGTCAAACAAGAAACGCGGAAAAGGGAGCAAAGTCCGTTTTCCGCGATTTCTTGAGTAGAGTTTTACTAGAGTCTATCGCTCCGGTGGCTGGTTCGAGCCCGGACTCCACGCGTCCTTGCTGCGTCTATCCTTATCCGAGAACTGGCCTTCCCGACCACCCGCCGTGTCTTGTTCGTCCTTCGTTGCCTTATCCGGGATATCTCGATCATCGACCACCGACTTTTCTGCACCGGTGTCCTGGTTATCTTTGTTATTTGGCATTATTCGTCTCCCATGCGTACACATCGAGTGTAATCTAGCTTCGCTACAATCACCGTGCCGAATAATGATCCCAGTTCCTGATCCAATTAAAAAAGCATGCGAAGCCGCCTGTATAGATTTGCTGACTCCTGCGTGTATTATCTTAGAATCCAGCTCCATCAATTATGGCAAAACAACCCACTACCGTCTTTGTCTGTCAAAACTGCGGAGGCCAGGCACGCAAATGGGCCGGCCAGTGCCCTGATTGCAGCGAGTGGAACACTATGGTCGAAGAGCGTTTTCGTCCATCGGCGCCTGCCAGCGGCACGGGCGGATTTGCCGCACGGTTCAATAAGACATCGCCCGTCGCCTTTAGTGAGATCGAATCGCAGGATGATTCACGATCTCCGTCCGGAATCGACGAACTCGACCGCGTTCTCGGAGGCGGTATAGTCGCAGGCTCACTCGTTCTGATCGGGGGTGCACCAGGGATTGGAAAGTCGACGATCGTAATTCAGATGGCCGACCATCTCGGCCGTAATGGTGCCAAGGTGCTCTACGTTTCCGGCGAAGAATCGGAACGACAGATAAAAATGCGCGGCGAACGCCTCGGGCTTGCCGCCGATAACCTTTTCATCCTGCCGGAGACCAATCTGCAGAACATTGTCGCCGAAACCGAAAAGCTGCGACCCGATTTTGTGATCGTAGATTCGATCCAGACGATCTTTAGCTCAAAGATCGAGTCGGCTCCGGGGAGCGTTTCGCAGGTTCGCGAGGTCGCCTCGGAATTCATGATGTTCGCAAAGCAGACCGGCACACCGGTTTTTCTCACGGGGCATGTGACGAAGGAAGGTTCGATCGCCGGACCGAAGACGCTCGAGCACATCGTCGATACTGTCCTCTACTTCGAAGGTGATCGCCATCACAACCATCGCATCATCCGGGCAACGAAGAACCGTTTCGGGGCGGCAAACGAGATCGGTGTTTTTGAGATGACGAATGCCGGGCTTGTACCTGTCGGAAATCCATCGGAACTGTTTCTTCAGGAGCGTCCCGAGGGTGCGAGTGGCTCGGTAGTGACCGTTTGCATGGAGGGCACCCGACCGATGCTGGTAGAAATTCAGGCGCTCGTGTCGAGTACAAAGTCAGCGTCCGGCCGACGCATGGCCCAGGGTTTCGATTACAACCGCACTTCACTTTTGATAGCTGTTCTCGAGAAGCGGGTTGGTTTTCAGCTCGCGGGCGACGACGTTTTCGTAAACGTCGCGGGCGGATTGGAGATCGACGAACCCGCTGCGGATCTGGGTGTCGTTGCATCGATCGCTTCGAGTTTTCGAAATTTGCAGATACCTCCCGAGACGGCAGTCTTCGGCGAGGTCGGTTTGACGGGGGAAGTCCGCGGAGTGCTACAAGCTCAGGCACGGGCTCACGAGGCACAGACGTTGGGTTTTAAGAAGTTGATCGTCCCGGCGTCGAACAGGATAGGGCTTGAAAAGCTTTTGGGTATACGCGTCGTTGGCGTTAGGAATCTGGAAGAAGCGTTGGACGAAATTTTCTAAACTTAATATGAGCAAGCCCCATCGGAGCACTCTCGCACGTTCGCCAGTTCACGTCGTCTACGGCGGCGCGCATCTCTTCACTGCCGACACGTCGCAGAAGCTCGGGAAGATCGCACTCGCCTCGATGGACGCTTACTCGCCGGATATTGACGAGTTCGCCGCTGCAATGGGGCTCGATGAAAGTAAGATGTTCCTCCGAAGGGTCTACAGGAAAACGCTCGATAAGCTCGCACGAGAACCGGTCGAAGATCTCCGCATCGACTTCGAGGACGGATACGGTTTTCGCCCCGATGATGAGGAAGACGCGGATGCGATCACGGCTGCCGGCGAACTGGCGAAAGCATTCCTAAACAATTCCATCACGCCATTCTGCGGTTTCCGCATCAAGTCCTTCGCACCCGAAACCTACGACCGCGGTACCAGGACGCTGCATCTGTTTCTCCATAATTTTCTCCGGAAGACGAACGAAAAACTTCCAGCCAACTTCGTCGTGACACTGCCAAAAGTTTCCAGGCGAAAAGAGGTTCGCGGGCTGTGCAAGATGCTCGATAAGATCGAAAAGCATGCAGGACTGGAGACTGGCTCGATCGGCGTAGAGATCATGATCGAAACTCCGCACGCGGTGGTCGGCAGAAAGGGCCGCGTGGCGATCGCCGGACTGATAGCCGCTGCGAAAGGTCGTTGCCGATCGGCACACTTCGGGGCCCACGACTTTACATCGTCTTTGGGAATCTCTGCCGTGAACCAGCATCTGCGTCACGATGCATGTAATTTTGCACGCCAGTTGATGTTGATCACTCTCGCACCGCTCGGCATCAGGCTCGTCGATTCGGTGACGACAAAAATGCCGGTTCCGATCCATCGTGACGGGAAACTTTCGGAAGAACAAAAGAATGAAAATCGTCAATCGGTTCACGCCAGCTGGCGAGAGCACTTCGACAATGTGACCGCATCGATGACGAACGGTTTTTACCAGAGCTGGGACCTGCATCCCAATCAACTGGTAGCACGTTACGCTGCGGTCTACGCTTTCTTTCTACGCTCGCGCGATTTGGACGGCGCTCGGCTGCGAGGCTTCATCGAGAAAGCCACACGTGCGAACTTAACGGGTAGTACGTTCGACGACGCGGCTTCAGCAAACGGGATTTTGAATTTCTTCCGATTAGGCTTGGATTGCCGCGCGTTCAGAGACGCCGAAATAAAAAAGGCGACATCGCTGTCGGCCCGGGAGATTCGGAACTTTTTGTTTGGGAAAATTTGATTTTGGTCTTCGGTCTTCGGTCTTCGGTCTTCGGTCTTCGGTGTTCGGTGTTCGGTGTTCGGTCTTCGGTCTTTGGTCTTCGGTCTTAATTCAGAGCTCGGTACTTCCGAAAACCAAAGACCAAAGACCAAAGACCAAAGACCAAAGACCAATGACCAATGACCAACGACCAAAGACCAAAGACCAAAGACCAATAACCAATGACCAACGACGTCATTCCCCCGACATCGCTTCCGTCAGCATTTCTTCACGCTGCTCGCGAGGGGTGGAAAGCCTTGGTTCTTTGTCCGTATCAATGAAACTATCAGGTTGCTCAAACGGGGAAACGCTTAGCGGGACGCCCTCTTCAGCCATCCGGTGCGCGATCAACTTCGATATCAACTCCTGTTCAAACTGCGAGAGGTTTAGAAATTTCACGCCGATACCCGTATCTTCAAAACGATAGACAGCCTTGCAGCTGAGCGGCAGCCGATTCTTGTTCGGCAATTCGACCTCGAGCCGAAATTCATCGCCCGCATAAATATTCTCTTCCCAGTCCGTAAAACAGCCGCCGATGCTGACCTGCTGCAAGAGTGTCTGCTGCTTTACACCGTATTTTGTAATTAGTGTCGCGGGGATATCGAGCGAGAAGCGAACGTGTTTTCTTTGATGGATTGACATGGAGGTTGACGATGCGGATAGGAGAGGATCCGCGAAAAGCTGTTTACATTTTAACGATTCGGCGATAGGGATGGCAACAAGTTTATTAAATGGGGACTTCAGAGAAGCGCTTAGTTTCAGGCACCATGAATTGCCTCCGGCTTCAGCCGGAGGGGTCTCAACTCTGAATGGCTTTACCGAAAAGACCCAGGCCTATCAGGAGTTGCGGCTAAAGCCGAAATCTCTTTTCAAGCTGACCTCCCGCTGAAGCGGGAGGCAATTCATGCTTGCGGAGAATCGAAAGTCCCGTATGAACGACTGAACATTAGCAGTTCAGCCCTTCATACGGGACTCCATACTTTCTAGCGACAAATCGCCCTCTAGATCAAGCAACCGCCGCTTCGCCTGCTCCACAATGCTGATTGAACGCTTCGGTCAGAGCCTGGGCGATCATCGCCGGAGGTCGGCCTTCGAGATCGCGGCGTTCGAACATCGCCACGAGCTTGCCATGCTTGATCAACCCGATCGACGGCGATGACGGAGCGTACGGTGCAAAATACTCGCGGGCCGTATCGGTCGCGTCGATGTCCGCTCCGGCAAACACCGTTATCGAACGGGCCGGCTTTGACTCCGAATTAGCGAGCGCCATAGCGATACCGGGACGAACGCCGCCGGCTGCGCATCCGCATACTGAATTCACGATCACCATCAGAGTTCCATCGGTACTCTCGACGGCCGTCTTAACATCTTCGGTGGTCTTTGTTTCTTCTATTCCGAGCTGCGCCAACTCGGCACGCATCCCGTGGATCATCATTTCTGGATATGGCATAAAATTACCTCTCGATCATGTATCAAACTATGCAGGCTCTGAAAACCTGACCTTTTGATAAAGTATTGATTAACGCGACACTCTTGGTCAAGCCACCACCGGTTCGATGCTATAGTGTCGCTCAGTATGGGCCCAAAAGTACGACTATTTCTGATCCTATTTGTAGCCGGAATGGCGGGCGTCTTGTCATTCCTACTTGTTGACCTTGAGGCGTTGATAGCGGCGCTCCCCCAACCCGCCGGCTCGCCGACGCCTGAGCTCCCCCCTATCGCTATCCTGAAATTGATTGCTCTCATTCAGCCCTCCGTTCTCACATCGTTGGCCGTATTGGTAGGGATCTGGCTCGCTCCTCAGGTCGGACTGCACGCGCCCCTTGCCGAGGCCATAGCCGAACGCAAACCGATCTGGCCCTCGCTCGGCCCGCAGATCGCTCCCGGCGTGATCGCAGGACTCGCCTCCGGCGTCGCGATTGTGCTCATATGGTTGATCGCAAAACCGAATCTGCCGGGCGAATTTATCACGCGTGCCGTCGAGTTTAACAAGTTCATACCGCACGCGGTCCGAATGCTGTACGGCGGCATTACCGAAGAGCTATTGCTGAGGTGGGGAGTGATGACATTTCTCGTGTGGCTGCAGTGGCGGATCCTGTTGCGCAAAGACATCGGCGGCATTCCCGATCAGCCTCCCCCGACGATTATCTTTATCGTTGCGATCCTGGTGTCAGCCATTCTCTTCGGAGTTGGACATCTCCCGGCCGCGTCATTGTTGGCGGGTGGACTAACTCTGCCGATAGCCATTTACGTCGTCGCCGCGAACTCGATCTTCGGCATCGTCGCCGGATTACTG
>JANPJL010000127.1:0-8006 GCA_031425495.1 Acidobacteriota bacterium | reverse complement strand
ATCTCGGGCCCGATCTACGGTTCCGAACATCACCTGATCGAACTGATTCGGATAGGTCAGTAGCTCGTTGTGATTTATTTTTACGATGAACGGTATTTTATGAGCGTACTTTCGCGCTACCGATCCGAGCACGCCGAACGTGGAGGCAACTGCGTTACATCCACCCTCGACAGCAAGTTTGACAATGTTACCGGGATCGAAATACTGCGGATTCGGCGCAAAGCTCGCACCACCCGAGTGTTCGATCCCCTGATCGACCGGCAGTATCGAGAGGTAACCGGTTCCGCTCAAACGACCGTGATCCGCGAGCGACTGAAGACTTCGGAGAACCGCAGGGCTCCGGTCCGAATCCATCCACACTCGGTCGATGAAATCGCCGCCGGGCAGGTGAAGATCTTCTTTTCGGATCGTCTTGGAAACATGGCTTAACAGAGATTCGGCCTCGGCGCCCAAAAGCTTCTGTATATTTGAAAAATCTACGGACATTCACTATCTCCTGGAATCGTTAAGGTATAAAAGGCGTTTAAGTAAGCGGAGATTATAGCATAAGAGTAAGGCGGCTTCTGCCGATCCCTCTTCTAGTCTTTCACCTCTCGAGCCAATCGGACTAGAGCGGGATCTTTCGGAATCTTAGGACAACCCGGATCGATAATCGTTCGTCAAAAGTCTTTCGCTTTTCGGCGATCTGTTATAAAATCCGCTAGCTATAGAAATGTTCAGGCCTCCTGCACCCCGCAATAAGGCCGATCCAATCGATTCTTTTATCAAAAGAGGTTAAGTATGAAGGTTCTCCCAGTGAGAAAACTGTCTCTAGTCCTTTCGTTGTTCTTTTTGTGCTCCGCTTGCGCTACCGTTTTTGGCCAGGACAAAGAATGGCGCCCTGTTACTCCGGATGAACTTTCATCGAAGGCCCCGGTTGTAGAGCCCGGCGCCGACGCCGAGGCGATGTTCTGGGAAGTCAGGATCGACGATAGTGCGAGCGAAGACCTGTCGCTGCGCCACTACGTTCGTGTCAAGATATTTACCGAACGCGGGCGGGAGAAATACAGCAAATTCGATATTCCATTCACAAAGACCATGAAGATCCGCGATCTTGCTGCGCGAGTCGTGCGAGCCGACGGTTCGTCGACTGAGATCGCACAGAAGGACATATTCGAACGCGAGATCGTCAAAGCAGGTGGCGTCAAGATCAAAGCAAAGTCATTCGCCGTGCCGAATATCGAGCCCGGTGTGATCGTTGAATACCGGTATCGAGAGATCCTCAGCGATGCCGGTGCCAAAGGTATGCGGCTGGCTTTCCAACGCGACATTCCAGTCCAGAATCTTTCGTATTACTACAAACCCTATAACTCCCAGGAACCTCGATATCAGAGCTACAATTTCACCGATACGAAGTTCGTGAAGGATCAGAAGGGATTCTGGCTCGCATCGCGAAAAAATGTTCCGTCGTTTCGCGAGGAGCCGCGGATGCCCCCCGAAGACATGGTCCGTCCGTGGATGCTGCTGACGGGGACCAATGTAAACATCACGGGAGCCTCGCCGTTTTCGATCACCTATACAGTCAAGGACCCGAGCAATCCGAGCAGGTACTGGGCCGGCGTGGGTGCCGACTACGTACCGCTCGTTAAGTTCATGACGAAATCGTCGAGCGATATCAAGAAAACTGCTGCCGAGATAACGGCGGGTGCGTCGACGCCTGAGGAAAAGTTACGGAAGATATACGATTTTACTCAGACCCAGATCAAGAACACGACGTTCGACACGACGCTTACCGACGAGGATCGAAGGAAGTTGCCAAGAGTCGACTCGCTGACGGACGTCTTGAAACGAAAGTCGGGAAGTTCGCAGTATATCGATATGCTGTTCGGAGCCCTGGCCACCGCGGCGGGTTTCGAGTCACGTATTGCGTTCACGGGAAACCGAAGTGAGATGTTCTTCAACCCGGAGATGACAAATGAGAGCCTGCTCCACCCCGCTGCTATCGCGGTAAAGGTCGGCGACGGCTGGAAGTATTTTAATCCGGGTCTCGCCTATCTCCCGTATGGAATGCTTGTCTGGTACGAAGAGCACACGTGGGCGCTGCTCATCGGAGAGAAGGACCTTTTATGGGATCAGACTCCTTTAAGCTCGCATGAGAAGTCCGAGGCGAAGCGGACAGGCAATTTCCGTTTGCTGGAGGACGGAGCTCTCGAAGGCGATGTGATGATAGAACTTTCGGGACACCCCGCCACGGTCTACCGGATCGAGAACTACGACGAATCGGTGAATAAGCGTGAAGAGAACTTAAAAGATGCGTTGAAAGCACGCTTCAGCACGGCGGAGATCTCAGACGTTAAGATCGAGAATCTTACTGAGGTCGCCAAGCCGCTCACTCAGCGGTACCGTATCCGGATCCCGGCATACGCCCAAAAGACCGGTAAGCGGCTGTTCCTGCAGCCGGGCTTTTTCGAGAGTGGAAGCGAATCGCTATTCTCGAGCGCGGCTCGAAAGTACGATATATTCTTTCGCTATCCCTGGTCCGAGTCGGATAACATCACAATCCAGCTCCCCCCGGGTTTTGCGTTAGACAGCGCGGATGCTCCTGCGCCCTTGATCGATCCGCAGAAGATCGGATCTCTCCAGATAAATATCCGCTTCAATACTGCGACCAACGCCGTCCTATACGACCGCAAGTTTTACTTCGGAAACGGAAACAACACACTCTTTCCGGCACGTTCTTACCTTGCAGTGAAAGGTCTGTTTGACGCATTTCAGAAAGCTGAAGCGCATACAGTCACGCTCAAGCAGAAATAGATCGAGGGTTCGTTTCGACCACATGCAGTTTAAATTCCCACTATACGTTTTGACCCTGATCATCGGACTGCTGGCAGTAAATGCAGCAGCCGGTGATGAGCCTCCCGTATGGAGGCCGATCAGCCCAGATGAGCTTCAAATGAAAGCTCCAAGGGTCGAGCCGGACGCAGATGCCGAGGCGATCTTTTGGGAAGTGTGGCTCGACGACAAGAAGCTGAGCAGCATGTATTACGATCACTACGTGCGGGTCAAGATTTTTACCAAACGTGGTCAGGAAAAATTCAGTAAGTTCGACATACCTTTTGCGAAGGGAAAGAAAATCGAGAACATAGCGGCCCGGGTAATCAGGCCTGATGGAAGCATACAGAACCTGGACGCGAAAGATATCTACGAACGGGAGATCGTCAAAGCGGGCAAGGTCAAGGTGATGGCAAAGTCGTTTGCGATCCCGGGCATCGAACCCGGCGTCATTGTCGAGTACAGGTATCGCGAGACTTTCAAGGATGCCTGGGGCAACGGTATCCGGCTGATATTCCAGCACGACATTCCGGCGCAGAAGATCGTTTATCATATTCGCCCGCAGAAGGGTTACAAGCTGGTACCCAACTTTTTTAATATGCCGGAGACGGCATTCGTTGAGGATCCGGCCGAGAAAGGATTTTTGATTGCCTCCCTCAGCAACGTGCCGGCATACCGGGTCGAGCCGAACATGCCGCCCGAAGATGAGGTCCGGAAGTGGGCCTTCGTTGGTTACTCCGTGCGCGATATGGCGGTATGGAGAGGCGTCTATCGCAAGTATGCGCCATTACTTGCAACCTACGCTACCCCAACCGACCTGATCAAAAAGAAATCCGCCGAGCTTACCTTAAATGCCGCGACCGATGACGAGAAGCTTCGACGGATCTATGACTACATTCAAAAGGACATCAAGAACGTCGATTATGATCGCCTCTTGACCGAAGAGCAGCGCGAAGATCTGGATCACGATCACGCGGAGGACACGATTAAGCGACGCATGGGTAACAGCGTCTATGTAGAGCTACTCTTCGCTGCCCTGGCCAAGGCCGCGGGTTACGAGGTTAACCTCGTATTCACCGGAGACAGAAGCGCGTCGTTTTTTTCACCCGACAAGTATCCTTTTTCCTCGTTCGTTCATCTGGCCGCCGTAGCTGTAAAAGTGAATTCGGACTGGAAATTTTTCAATGCCAGTTCTCCCTACGTCCCCTACGGATTGCAGACGTGGGACCACGAGGGTGTGATCGCGATGCTTGTCGGCGAGGAGGGCTTCGTGTGGAAACAGATGCCGATCACCGGAGCGGATCGATCGTTGGCGAAGCGGACAGCAAACCTATCCCTCTCCGCGGACGGGAACCTCGAAGGGACGGTGAAGATCGTGTATTTCGGTCAGCAGGCGATCTCACGGCGGCGGGACATTTACCGGGACTCGGACGCCCGACGAAAAGAGAGCTTTGAGGCGTCGCTGAAAGAGAGGATTACTACTGCGGAAATTTCCGAACTGGCGATCGAGAATATCGATGACCCGTCGAAGCCTCTGATCTACAGCTACCGGATTCGCGTGCCTAACTACGCACAGCGGACCGGTCAGCGTATGTTCTTTCAGCCGGGCTTCTTTGAATTCGGAATTAAACCACTCTTCTCGTCGGCGACGAGACAGCATAGCATTCACTTTGCGTATCCGTGGTCCGAGACGGATCAGATAGACATTCAATTGCCGTCCGGCTTCGATCTCGATAGTGCCGACCAGCCGGCGCGGATCTCAGATCCAAAAAACATTGCGTCTCTTAAGGTCGAGATGAGCATCAATAAGTCGACAAACCTCATGCGATTGAGGCGCGAGTTTCATTTCGGCGGCTCCGGACACATACTTTTTCCGGCTACGACATATTCTCCGTTAAAGGATTTATTCGATGCCTTTCATAAGGCGGACTCGCATATCATCACGCTCAAAGCCCGTAAGTAGGAGCACATCGGCGTGTTTTAACGCCCAGTAGGTAACGATTATGTTCTCTCGAATAGTGATTTTTGTTTCGATCATTTTATCCGCGTCCGCCGTCGCGCTGGCGGGCGACGCACCCGCATGGCTCGCGCAAGCGGCGGCACTTAAGCCTCAGCCCTACGGTAATGACGTCAATGCGGTAGTCCTGCGGAACGAGCAGCATGTGACGCTTGATACCGATGGAAAACTTGTGACCGTTGACAAGTATGCGGTTCGGATCCTTTCACGAGAGGGCAGGAGAGAAGCTGCAGCGATCGCCTTTTACCTTTCAAAGTTCAGTCAGGTGCGTGACATGGAAGCATGGCTGATAGCACCGGCGGGCACGGTAAAAAGCTACGGAAAGAAAGAGATCATCGATCGAATTTCAGATACGGATGATATCTACGACGAGGGCCGTATCAAGATCATCGACGCGTCGTCGGATGCAGACGTCGGTTACGTATTTGGATATACGGTCACCACCGAGGATCGCCCTCTGTTTTTCCAGGACAAGTTCGCATTCCAGGGAAACCTGCCGACTCTCTCGTCGAAGTACAGCATCACGCTACCGTCCGGCTGGAGTGCGAGCAGCATGACGTTCAATCATGCGGACGTAAAGGCGAACGTCGCAGGCTCGACCTACTCGTGGGAACTTCGGGACCTCGCTCCGATCCCAACCGAACCGATGAGCCCGTCGTTCGTCAACCTTGCTCCGAGGCTGGCGATCAATTACTCACCGGCGAGTGGTGAGCAGGGAGTCAACCGGGTGTTTGCCGATTGGCTGGAAGTTTCGAAATGGGCGACGCCGTTTCACGATTCACAGGTGATCGTTGACGACGCTGTCGCAGCCAAGACACAAGAGCTGACCGCCGGTGCGAAAACCGAGCTTGAGATCATTCAGGCGATCGGTACCTACATTCAAAATCTCCAGTACATCTCGATCGATATCGGGGTTGGCTACGGCAATGGTATGAAGCCTCGTAGTTCGACTCTTGTGCTCGGGCGCGGATATGGCGATTGCAAGGATAAGGCAAACCTGATGCGGGCCATGCTAAGGGTCAAAAAGATCGACGCGTACCCGATCATTATTTATTCCGGCGACCCGAATTATGTCCGGAAAGAATGGGCGTCGCCAACGCAGTTCAATCACTGCATTATCGCCATCCGGGTCTCGGCGGCTACTGCCGGGCCAACTGTCATCGAGCACGCGAAGCTCGGGCGGCTCTTGATCTTTGACGCGACCGATTCGTTCACCCCGGTCGGCGATCTGCCTGAGCAGCTGCAGGGAAGTCTCGCACTCATCGTTTCCGGCGAGAACGGCGGCCTCGTTAATATGCCGGTCACCCCATCTGACTTTAATGCGTGGAGTCGCGAGACCGAGATCGATCTGGCAAACGACGGCAGCATCACGGGTGTGATGCGCGAGCGTTCGACGGGTCAGGAATCGCGATCCGCAAGAAACATGCTCAGATCGCTCTCAAGCGATGACTTCAAGCAGATGATCGAGAGATGGCTTGCTCGCGGAGCAACGGCGGCCAAGCTCACGAAACTATCGCCTAAGGACCGTCATCGCGAGGCGGCGTTCGATATGGACGTGGAGTTCACCGCGCCGGGTTACGGACAGCTCATGCAGGACAGATTGCTCGTTTTCAAACCCGCGGTTGCGAGCCGGACGAACTCTATCTATCTGACCGAGAAAGATAGGAAGCATCCGGTGATGCTCGATTCGAATTCATTTCGTGAGAAAGCGACGTTCAAGCTGCCTGTTGGTTTCGCAGTCGACGAGGTCCCGGACCCGGTTTCGATCCAAACCGGTTTCGCAAAATACGCGACAACCTACGAGGTGAAAGACGGGAGCCTCATATTCACCCGAACGCTGACGATGAACCGAACGATGGTTTCGGTGGATCGATACAAAGAAGTGAGGGACTTCTTTACCAGCATGCGGAACGCTGAACAATCACCAGTGGTTTTAATAAAAAAATAGCGTCGATGGCGAGCTAAAAAAGAAGAGGCTGTCTGAGAAGATGGCCTCTTTTAATTTGCCCGGCAGTAGGTGGTAATTTTGCCGAGACGCGACCTTTGAATCCTTACTTTCCGTTCGTGCGTTTCAAAAGTTCCAGCAGCGCTTTTTCTTCGGGTTCGTATTCCGACTCCGTACGGTGGATGCGACGTTTACTCTTCGGTCGAAATTCATCCAGCGTGATGCCGGATTCGTAGGAGCTGAGCACCGTCGGATGGATATAAGACCCGCGGCAAACTGTCGGTGTGTTCCCAAGCTTTTCGGCAACCCATTTCACCGCGTTCACCACGTTTTTTTTGATCTGACGTTCGTCGTCTGCTTTTCCGGCGTCGGCAAGCGCGACCGCAGCCATGAGTGTGCCGCCCCATGTGCGGAAATCCTTCGAAGTGAAGTCGGGCGTTGTTGCTTCTTTGATGTAACGGTTTATCTCCGCCGGTTTGATGGGCCGGGGCTTTCCCGCCTCGTCAACATAGTGAAATAGTTTTCGGGCGCCGCCGAGTTGCTTTAGTTCCTTCACGACCGCGGCGAGTTCTTCATCGACGAGGACCTTTCGATGCTTTATGTGACTCTTACCGACGAAGTCGAATATCAGCTGACCGCCCCGCTTGATCTCGACATGTTTGTTCTGCAGTGTCGTGATCCCGTAGGTCCGGTAATGATGGGCACTCTTCTCCGTACCGACTCGAATGTAGAGCGAGTTGATGAGCCGCATCATTACGGCCAACACCTTTTCGCGCGGAAATCCTTCGAGCGAGATGTGTTCGTTGGTCACGGCGCGAAAACGCGGTAAGTACTCGCCGAACCGCTCGATCTTTTCAAACTTCTTTCGCTGCTGTTTCTCGGAGAACTTTGAATGATACAGATACTGGATGCGACCAGTCGTATCCATGCCGACCGCCTGAATCGAACTGCTGGCGGCGGGTGATATTCGAACATGACGCCATGCCGGCGGAATTACCAGCGACGAGACCCGATCGAGGTCTTCCTGACGCGTGATCTTCTTGCCAGCATGATCCACGTAATGAAAGCCCTTCGACTTAGACCCCTTACGCTGCCACCACTTCGCACGTCTGCCCTTCTCGATCGTTAGGCGTGCCTTTGACGCGTCGAATTTTGGTTTCGGATGTGTCATCTCCCGTGCTCGCTATCCCTCTCTGCAAGTATACCGAACTCAGATGCATCCGAGGTCCGGTC
>JANPJL010000126.1:0-4487 GCA_031425495.1 Acidobacteriota bacterium | reverse complement strand
GCCGGTCTGATCTGGTGGCTGGTAGTGAAGGGTTCACAGAAGCGGGTTGAACGCGTATTCCTGCTGATGTCGCTCGTGTTTTTTGCGTACGTGATCTCAGCCTTTCTCTCGGACCCCGTGTGGCCGGAGGTCGGGAGAGGCTTTATCGAGCCGACATTTAATGCGGACACCGTTTATCTATTCACGATCATGGCCCTGATCGGAACAACGATCACGCCTTTCATGCAGGTCTATGTTCAGTCGTCCGTCGTCGAAAAGCGGATGGACAAGGACGATTTACCCGTTGCCCGAGCCGATGTCATTGTCGGTACTATTTTCGCGTGCGTCATTGCGGCGTTCATTGTGATCTCCACATCGGCAACCCTGCACGCTAACGGCGTGACTATGATCGACTCTGCCGCCACTGCGGCCGAATCGCTCGTACCCATCGCGGGCGTCTATGCGAAGTATCTGTTCGCCATCGGACTTTTCGGCGCGGCGATGCTGGCCATGGGAGTGCTGCCGCTTGCAACCGCCTACTCGGTTAGCGAGGCGCTCGGGTTCGAGAAAGGACTGTCGCGTTCGTTTCGTGAAGCACCGATCTTCCTCGGCATCTTTACTACGTTGATTTTAATCGGGGCTGTCGTCGCACTCATCCCGGGCATCCCGCAGATCCGTCTGCTGCTTTTTACGCAGACGATGAACGGCATGCTGCTTCCCGTGATCCTCGTTGCCGTACTCACACTCGCAAACAATCGCGAGATCATGGGCGAATATCGAAATCCTATGTGGCTGAACATCGCCGCCGGAGCTACGACCGCCGTTATCTCGACACTGTCGCTTTTGTTGATTGGAAAAACGATTGCTGATATGTTCTAGCTTCTTCCTTGCCCTTATGTCTGCCTCGGAATTCAGGAAAAAAGCGATAGTCTTTGTCGTGTTCGCCGGGATCGTCTTGATGATCCTGGTGCTTCTGCCATTCGCCGAGGATTATTTAAAAGCATATATCCTCGATCAATTCGCGATCTCCATAATGCCGGATGGAAGCACCGTCGCGGCGTCGGGCGAGGAGCGCTCGGAAATGGTGATCGAAACGTCGATCTCACTCGGGATAAATTTCCTTCGCATCCTCAAGATAATTCTATGGATGCTCCTGGTAATTTCCATTATCCGGTTCGTCGCTTACATGATCCTCAAGACGATCCGGGGAGCACAGTCCGAAGCCGGTTCGCTGGTAAAAACCGTTCTCTCGGTCATCCTCTACATCGTTTCATTCTTCATTATTTTCCAAACTCAGTACCCGGACGTACCGCTCGCACCGCTATTCACGGGATCGACGATCCTCGGTATTGTGGTCGGTCTTGCGCTGCAGGACACGCTCGGCAATCTATTCGCCGGGATCGCGCTTCAGGCCGATCAGCCGTTTCAGGTCGGGGATGTCGTGACAATGGCGAATCGCCAGACTGGTGTTGTTGAAGGCGTTTCTTGGCGAGGAATCAAGATCCGAACCTTCGAAAACAAGATTCTGGTGATGAGCAACAGCGTGATGGGAAAGGAAATGATCGAGGTCGCCCCGCGTGACAATCTTAATGCACGGGTGGTGTTCTTTAACACCGAGTATGCGTTTTCACCGGCGAAAACTATTCAGGTGGTTCGCGATGCGGCCCGCCAGGTAGAAAACGTATCGAATAAAATCAGGCCGATCGTCAGGATCAGAAATCTTGCGGCGGATGGTATCGATTGGGAGATCAAATACTGGACCGAGGATTATTCGAAATATAACGATACGGACGCTCTGATTCGGCAGCGGATCTGGTACGCGTTCAGCCGCGAGAAGATCAAGTTCGCGTTCCCGACGCGGACTCTTCACATCGTTGAGAAAGAGGATGAGAAGACTTTTGTTGAATATGTCAGCTCGGTTTCCGACCGCCTGCAGGAGGTGCCCCTCTTCGCACCGCTTGCAGAAGAAGAGATCGAGAGACTAGCGAAAGGCTCGACGACGCGTGTCTATGCACCGGGCGAGGCGATCGTCCGTCGTGGGCAGGAAGGAAACTCGATGTTCGTAATCGTCCGCGGATCCGTAAAGGTGCAGATACCGGAGAACGATCATCAAAAGACGATCAACAAACTTCATTCGAACGACTTCTTCGGCGAGATGAGTCTGCTCACAGGCCAGCCGCGGACGGCCACCGTTATCGCGGAAGAGGAGACCGAGGTGGTTCAGATAAAGAAGACGGCGCTCAAGCCACTCTTCGAAGTAAATCCGGCTCTGATGAAGGCGATCTGCGACCTCATCGAAGAAAGGCGGACGTTACTTATCCAGACCGAATCGGAAGAAATGGACGGAACGAAATCCGATCCCGGCGTCCTGTCCTCGCTACGTAAGTTTTTTGGATTTCGTTAAGGGCCCACGCTAATTCGCCGTAACTCTCTGCCACTGTCAAGCGTTCTTGTCGTAGATATCGTGAAGGACCTCGGAGATCGACTTGCGATCGGCGTACTGATCTTCCTGTGCGGCCTGTTTCTTTGCCGGACCGGTCGTACCGTTTCCTGATTTGACCAGCCGCATCTCGGCCCGCTTTTCCGCCTCGTCGCTACCAATTCCAGTATGAAACGCAGTGACTGAATTCGGGTTGCCGCCTCCGTCACTCGTACCGATCGCCGATCTCTGATCCAGGTTCGACGCGGGAAGTTCGGAAAACTTTTGACGGCTCTCCTCAAGCAACGTCTTTCCACGCATCTTTCTGGCTCGTTCTAAAGCTCGAACGGCCGCAGATGTCAGCGGAGCATCCGCCGGGTCACGTTCGATCTTTCGCAGCACCTTAACGTAATTGCGAAGCTCCGGAGAAGGAAACGCGTACGCCAGCTCGTCCGAGCCCGGATTCTCAACGACGTGAGCCAGGTTTCCGACGGCCGCTTTGTGATTCCCCGTCTTGTTCTGCAACGCTCCAAGCGCAAAATAAACCAGCGGCGGTGCAGAGCTCATCTGGTGCACGATATCTTCGCCCCGTTTTATAGCTTCGTTGATCTCGAACCCGTACCAACGGCGCTCGTTGTCGCGCAGCATCTCATTCGCCGTCAGGTAAAACTCAAAGATCTCTCGCGTTTCACTACGCGAACCGGAAGAAAACATCCGGAGGAGGAAATAAGCGAATATGCCAAAAAAGAAAACAACGAATACCGGGAACCCGGTGACAAGGAGCATGGAAGCGACTACACCGAACGCAAGAAAGTACTGCCCCTTTTCTTTGATCGACGACGGAACTCTCTTCTGAAGTTGGCTATCGCTCACAATGGATTTGATGTGTTCTCGCCGACACTGTGACTCTTATTTCGTGGCAGTGTTCTCCGGCTTTGTGGAAGTGCTCTTCCTCTTACTCGAATCTTTTGCGCTAGTGTCGCTCTTATGCTCGTCGGGACGGACTGACGTCTTTTGCTGCTCTTCTTTCTTGAATCCGAATTCGGCCATGACGCCCATCATCATATCGGCGATCTTGAACGGAGAATTCATGATGAACGAAACAGTCTCTCCCAAGGCGATCGTCTCAAGCTGGACGAGATTCGCGATCTTTTTCTCAAGCGGCATCTCTTCGAATTCCTTTCGGTACTGCGCGCTATTATCTTCCGCCGCCTTTTCGGACGCTTCTTCTTTCGCTTTTTCCCTGGTCATGATCTCTATTTCTCCCGGCTTCTCGATCTTTACCTGGCACGCCAGCCGCTCGCGAGTTTTTCTGTTGTTAGATAGGAAATAATCCTTCTCAGCCTTGGTCTCGCCAGATAAGAGTTCTGATCCTGTCGTCACTACCACTGCACAGAAGTGCTCGTTCCTCTCCAGCACGCACACGTCGTCAAAACGTATACCGAATCGCTTTGCGATATCGATCAGGTAAGACCCAACCGCGACGACGCCTTCCAAACCTTCTCTTTTAAATTTTACTTCCGTGTCTGGCATTGCCCACCCTATTTCACTGATTTCCGGACCCCGCTCTAACCCTGACCTTTGGCTGTGCTCCGGATGCAGCACTCGACGAGTGGAGGGCTGGTTCCTCGCATTCCGCACACACGCCCCACATCCGCAGACTATGATGCGTCGGACGGAACTTAAATTTGGCTGCCATTTGGTCTTGAAGATCCTCGATGTCCGCCGAAAAGAATTCGATCACCTTGCCGCACTGGGTACAGATCATGTGATCGTGGTGTTGGTGATTATAGTGATGCTCGTAATAAGTCTTGTTGTCGCCAAAACGAACTTCACGCGCGAGGCCAGCTTCCGTTAAAAGCTTTAGAGTCCGGTAGACGGTCGTATGACCAACGGAAGGATCTTGTTTCTGTACCAGCCAATAGAGGTCTTCGCTCGTAAGATGGTCTTCCGTCCGCAGAAAGATCTCCATTATCAGATCGCGCTGGCCAGTCCTACGGAGCCCCGCCTTCTGGATATGCTCCAGCAGGATCTCTTTCTCTTGTACGAACTCGTCCTTTTTCTTAGCCATTGAGCCGCAACCTCATAT
>JANPJL010000125.1:0-13331 GCA_031425495.1 Acidobacteriota bacterium | reverse complement strand
CGCCCCGCCGATGACGGCCAGCAACTTCGCCGTAGGGACCGTCGGTGAGTCGAGTTCAAAGTCCGGAGCATCGATCGGATCGTGTTTGATCGGCACCGAACGTTGATCAAGCATCATCCGCGCTCCGCAATAACCGCAGTCTATCAAGACCGAGTGTTCAGAAACATCGTTTATTGTCGCTCCGCACTGGGTGCAGTTGATTGCTCTCATTTATCGGTACGAATGTGACTGTGCGACTTCTGGATGAGAAAGAAATTCAATTATTCGTAATAGCTCACTTAGAAAAACCGCTGATTCCTGCTCCGCGCTATTCCGTGTGTTCGGTGGTTGCTGCCTGCAAGATGACCACGGAATACACGGAACTACACGGAGAAGACACGGAATAAGATGGGGCTTGCGTTGCGTAGCATATGCAGTGCACGCGCGTGAACTCAAGCTGGATCACTACCTGCTTATTGCCTGCCTTGATAAATTATTAGCAAAGTCCCAAAATTCCAAGTCGTGACGGACCACTTTTCGAAAGTCGTAGAGCTACTGAGGCTTGAAGCGTCGGCAATTGAGCGTGCAGCAGATAGGCTCGACGCGGAAAGCGTCGAGCGCGCCATCGGTCTCATCGCCGGATGCAGCGATAAAATAATCATCACGGGCGTCGGAAAATCCGGTGTCATCGCGCAGAAGATCGCGCAAACACTGACGAGCACGGGAACGGTGGCGATATTTGTTCACCCGTCTGACGCGATGCACGGCGGACTCGGGATCATCACGTCACGCGACGTCGTTATCGCGCTCAGCAACTCGGGTGAGACCGACGAGGTCATCGCCCTGTTACCAGCATTCACTCAGAAGGGCGTACAGCTAATCGCGATCGTCGGAAACACGAACTCGACACTTGCTCGTAAGGCTGACGTCGTCATCGACGCGTCGGTCGACAAAGAGGCTTGTCCTTTGAATCTCGCACCTACAACATCGACGACCGTTGCACTGGCGATCGGTGACGCGTTGGCGATGGCGTTGATGGGATCGCGCGGATTGACGGCGGAGGAGTTCGCGGTGAATCATCCTGCCGGCCGTTTGGGAAAACGGTTGACGATGAAGGTTCAGGATCTGATGCACGACAGCCCCGATGTTGCACCGGACGCGAACTGGATCGACGTTGTAAAAGCCATATCGCAATTCGCACTCGGTGCTGTAAATGTCGTGAACGCCGAAAACCGTTTGACGGGGATCGTTACGGATGGTGATCTTCGCCGGACGATCGAGCAGACCAACGGCGACGATCTGTCGCAGCTCCGGGCTGATCAGATGATGACGAGTGCTCCCGTGACCGCATCACCCAACATGCTGGCGTACGATGCCCTAAAGCTGATGGAGAACCGTTCTTCACAGATCTCTGTCCTGCCGGTCGTTGATGAGAATGGAATTTGTGTCGGCCTGCTCCGTCTTCACGACATCGTTAAAAGCGGCCTCTGAGATAAGCCTGACAACATACCTTAACGCGGTACGCATCTTAACCCACGCCGGACCGGAACCCAGGGATCAAAATATGAATCGTCTAAAGACCGCGCTTCTCGCCTCCACTCTTCTCTTTTCGGCCGTGAGCATCTCTGCACAGAGAACCGAGATCACGATAAGTTTCACCGAGCAATTTTTTGACGCTCTTCTCGATGCGGTATTTCAGCATTCCGCCCCGCCCGAATTCAAGCTAAGCACGACGCCGCAACGTAAACCGATTGCCAACGCATTTGGACCTGAGCGATCAGCGTGCACTGAATCAATAAAACTGATGCGTGAAAGCGAAGGCGTTCGGACTGCTGTCAGATTCCGCAACGGTCAGATCCTGGCGCCGCTGGCGTTTTCGGGAAGTTATAATCCGCCTTTTATCGGGTGTGTGCCATTCGCCGGGTGGGCGGAGACAACGGTTGAACTTGAATTCGATCAACCGGGGCAACGATTGGTCGCGAGGGCCCGGGTTCACAATGTCTCGCTCAGCGGCACCGGTGGGGTCGGAAGTGCTCTTATCGGCAAAATGATACAAAGCTCGATCGACAAGAAGATCAACCCGATCGAACTTATCCGAACGGATAAAGTATCTTTCATGCTCCCGTTGCAAAACTCTAACGGTCTCCGGATGAAGGCGACCGGCTTTACTCGCGAGATCGTAAATGGCCAGTTGAACGTTCGCGTTGCGTACGAATTCGAAAAGGCACGTTAGACCTCTCTAGACGCCCCACGCATTCCACCTCGCCTATTGGAGTAAACGCTCACACGAAAAGGTGTTCCGTTTAGGTCTGTCCGTTCGCTAATTGTTGCAGGATCTACTCCACACTAACTGGAACGGTGATTGCTAAAAACATACGCAAGACCGGATTCCGTCCGGATACGTTTTCGAGAAAGGGGAACTTAATGAATTCAAGTTATATACAACGAATTAGCTTAACGTCGCTTTTGGCCGGGGGCATGTTGTTTGGTCTGACCCTGGAGGCGAACGCTCAGCAAAATCGCGGACGAGGCCGGGATCGGAAGGAACAGCCTGCAGCGCAAGCGGAGCAGGCAGATACGAAGCAGGCCGAAGAGCATCAGCGCGCGGCTGAAGCTCATCAGCGAAACGCACAGCGTGCGGCACAGCAGGAGCAGATCCGTCAGCAGCGAGAAGCACAGCGTGCATCTCAACAGCAGGCTCAGCAGCAGCAGGTGCAGCAACGGCAACAGGTGCAGGAGCAGCGTCAGGGCCAACAGCAGCAGCAGGTTTGGGCGCAGCAACAGCAACGTCGCCAGGTTCAACAGGACCATCAGCAGCAGGTTCAATTGCAGCAGCAACAGCGTCGTCAGATTCAGGAGCAGCGTCAGCAGCAACAACAGCAGCAGGTTTTGCAGCGGCAAGATCGGCGCCGCCAAATTCAACAACAGCAGCAGACCGATCAGCAACAGCAAGTCTGGCAGCAGCAGCGAAGGGTACGCCAGCAGGATGATCAGAACACCTGGTCAAAACAGCAGGAAGAAGCTCGTCGCGTGCAGCAGCAGCAACAACAGCAGCAGCAGCAAATTTGGCAGCAGCAGCGAACCCAGCGCACGGAGGTTGAGCAAAACACATGGAACGGCGGTCAGTACCAGACCTACAATCGTCAGCAGCAACAGCTTCTTCGGCAGCAGCGCTGGCAGCAGTACAACAGCCGTTGGAGTAACTGGCAGGCATTGGAAAGACAGCGACAGCTAACACTTCAACGCGATCGCCGTCAGGCATACCTTCGATATCAGCAGCGGTATTGGAACCGGATCCGTCAGGACCAACTGCGATTGCAGCAGGCCCAGTACTATGACAATCTGACTAACAATTATCGCTACAATCGCGAGGGGAATTACTACTACACCAGTCAGTACGGTGCACAGATGCTTCAGAACGCGGTTAACCGTGGATATGAAGAAGGCTTCTACGCCGGACAGGCCGACCGTCAGGACAGATGGGGCTACAACTATCAGAACTCCTACGGCTATCAGGACGCGAGCTACGGATATGATTCGTACCACGTCGGGATGGACGAGTATAGTCACTACTTCCGCGAAGGCTTCCAACGCGGATATGAGGATGGTTACACTGGCCAGAACGAATACGGGCAGTATTCGAACGGCAAGTTCGAGATCCTTTCTTCTATCATCGGTGGGATTCTCCAGATCGCTCGTTACTAATACTCTGGATTAATTCACAAACTCACGCCCCACTCGTCGAATCGAGTGGGGCTTTTTTTCGCTTGCTCGCGTCGGAAGAATACGGGTCTGAACTGGGTGCGATATGCATTCCGTCGAAAACTCTACTATCCTTGTATCCAACGCATGGGATTACCTCTAGTATCAATTATCGGTCGACCGAACGTCGGCAAGTCGACCCTGTTCAATCGCATGACCGGTTCGCGTAAGTCTATCGTCGGCGACGAACCCGGCATTACACGCGACCGGATCTACGGCGAGGTCGAATGGAAATCGAAGAGATTCGAACTCGTGGATACCGGAGGTATCGTGCCGGACGACGAAGCGATAATCCCAGCGAACATTTTCAAACAGGCAGGATTTGCGATCGACAAGTCACAGGCGATCATCTGGGTCGTGGACGCACGAGCGGGTGTTACGCCGCTCGACGAGGAGATCTCCGTCTACCTCCGAAATATCGGTAAGCCCGTGTTTATTGCGGCCAATAAGTGCGAATCGCGGAAGGTCGAGGACGAGGCGGCGGAGTTTTACCAGTTCGGGTTTGAATTGGCGCCGCTGTCGGCTGAGCATGGAACTTCGGTCGGTGATCTTCTCGATAAAGTCTTCGAAGCGCTGGAGTTTGGTGAAGATGAGGACGAGGCCAAGCCGGAGGAGATCAGGCTTGCGATCATCGGTCGTCCGAACGTCGGAAAATCTTCGCTCCTGAACAAGATCCTCGGCGAGGAACGTGTGATCGTGTCTCCGATCCCTGGGACGACGCGCGATGCGATCGACACGTACCTGACGGTTGATGATCAAAAGTATCTGCTGATCGACACCGCCGGGATCCGCCGAAAGGGGAAGACGAACGAGATGGCGGAGAAGATGTCCGTCGTCATGGCGCGGAAGGCCCTCGAACGAGCGGATGTCGCGATATTGATCATCGACGCGGTCGAGGGCATTACGCATCTTGACGCGAACATCGGCGGCTATGCGGTGGATTCCGGTTGTTCGGTGATCATCGCCGTAAACAAGTGGGACGCAGTCGAAGAAAAGGAAACCAACACGATCTACGAGTTCGAGCGTGAGCTCCGGAGACACGTAAAGTTTCTCGAATGGGCGCCGATGGTCACGATCTCGGCTCTAACCGGTCAGCGAGTGACGAACATCCTGCCGCTTGTCGCAAAGGCGAACAAGGCACGGAACTTCCGAGTGCCCACGGCGCAGCTAAACAAATTTTTTGAAGAGAAGATCTCTCAGCCGAAAGGTGGTACCGCACCCGCGCCGGTCAAAGGCGGCGTCTCGCGACTGAAGGTCCAGTACATCACGCAAGGCGGGCTGCGTCCGCCGCTCTTTGTCTTATTCACCTCTGGCGGAAACAAAGCGGGATTACACTTCTCATACACCCGGTATGTTGAGAACAAACTCCGCGAGGCATTCGAGTTCTTCGCGACTCCTATTCGATTAAAGGAGAAGCATAAGATTCGACCCGGGGGCGCGGGTAAGCGGTAAGCGGTTAGTGGTTAGTGGTGAGTGGTGAGTGAAGAAGGAAAGAAGGATGAAATAAGACAAGAAAATAACAGGAACATACTAAGGAGGCTCCCATGTCTGAAAGTATTCTCCGAGAAAAGTCGTATCGGTTTGCATTGCGAATTGTGAATCTGGTCAAATTTATTGTTTCGGAAAAAAAAGAGTATGTGCTATCAAAGCAGCTGCTGCGTTCGGGTACGTCGATCGGAGCGAATGTGGAGGAGGCGGGTCAGGGCCAGTCGAAGGCCGACTTCGTGCATAAGCTTTCCATTGCACAAAAAGAGGCGTTTGAAACCAACTATTGGTTAAGACTATTACGCGATTCCGAATATCTTTCCCGGCCGCAGGCTGATTCGCTAATCGAAGATTGTAATGAAATCCAGAGAATGCTGACGAGCTCCATCCGTACGGCGAAAAAGGGTTTGAGTTAGCGACGAACTTACCACTTACCACTAACCGTTAAGCACTATTTCTGTGGACGCAATAATTCTAATAATCCGGCTCACACTGTTCGCCGTTTTCGCGCTCGCCGCGGTCGGGAAGTTTCTTGATCTTAAGGGTGCCGAAAAAGCTGTAAAAGATTTCGGTGCTCCGGACGAGTTAGCGAAGCCGCTTGCGATCGCGCTTCCATTTGCCGAGATCGTGTTCGCGCTTTGCTTTCTGTTCACATCGATGGCTTGGGTCGGGGCGTTGGGTGGTTTGATCCTGCTGCTGACGTTCACCGCCGGAATCATCTGGCAGATGGCTCAGGGACGTGCTCCCGACTGTCATTGCTTTGGTCAGATCCACAGCGAACCGGTGGGCAGCAAAACCCTGGTCCGTAATATTATTTTCTCCGTCCTCGCTTTATTTCTGGTTGCTCAGGGCCGTGATGGTCAGGGGCCGAGTCTGACGGATAGCAATTCCGATACGATGCAGCTGATACTGATATTTCTAACTGTCGCGCTTACCTCCGCGGTGCTTTTCTATCTAAAGAAGGTTCTCGAAAATCAAACGCAGATCCTCCGGCGCTTGGAGCTGATCGAGATAGTGTCGCGCGACGGCGTCCCGCTGGAACGCTCCGATGCCGGTCATCCGCTAGACGGTCTGCCGATCGGATCGCCGATTCCGGATTTCGAATTAACGGACACTTCGAAGGCATTAATACGACAGAGCGATGTATTCAAAAACGGCAGGCCGGCAGTTTTCTTTTTTGTCAGTTCAACCTGCGATCCTTGCCAGGCACTATTGCCCGACATGGAAAGTTGGGAGGCCGAACTCGGTGAGCGGGTAAACTTCGTTTTGATCAGCAGCGGTTCCGCCGAGGCGAATAGGGAAAAATTCTCCGGTGTATTTGCGGACGAGATCCTTCTTCAAGAGAAGAGGGAATTCGCCGACGCGGTTCGGGCACGCTGGACGCCGACCGCTATGTTCGTACGTGCGGATGGTACGATCGGCAGTCACCTGGCAGCGGGCGATGCCGCCATCAGAGAGTTGATCGATAAAGTTCGTACGGGGAATCTCGCGGATGAGAACGTTTATTTCGCAGGCGAAGCAAATAATGGTGGTCGTCAGCCGAAGATCGGCGAACCGCTACCGGAGTTCTCTCTGAACGACATTTACGGAAACGAGGTCGGCTCCGATGATCTGAAAGGTCGACGGACACTCGTAGTGTTTTGGAGCCTCACCTGTCCGCACTGCGTTGCGATGATGAATGATCTGCGACGCTGGAACGAATCTCGTTCGGCTGCGGATCCAGGGCTCATCGTCTTTTCCGAAGGTACGCCGGAAGATCATAAAGATGTCGCGTTGAACGCTCCTGTAGTTTTGGATGCTGGCTATAAGACGGCCGAAAAATTCGGCATGTACGGCACTCCCTCTGCGGTCGTAGTAGATGAGAAAGGTCGCATCGCGAGCGAGACAGGTGTAGGATCCGCAAATATTTGGGCTTTGATCGGTCGGAAACCCTGATGAGAATTACGAATTAGGAATTACGAATTACGATTTCGAATTTCCACTAACATTAGAATAGTTAGATTTTCTTTTACTCCCATGAAAGAGAACATCCTCCTGGAAAAATCGTTTGACTTCGCGGTGCGAGTCGTAAATGTCTACCAATTTCTTGTCACAGAGCGCCGTGAGTTTGTCTTGTCGAAGCAGTTTCTGAGGAGCGGCACGTCGATCGGAGCAAACGCCGAAGAAGCCGTCGGTGGCCAGTCGAAAAATGATTTCGTAGCTAAACTCGCAATCGCTTACAAAGAAGCTCGAGAAACGAAGTACTGGATAAGACTGCTGCAGGCAACCGGTTACTTTGATAGAAAGCAGGCGGAAAGTTTGCTAAAAGATACCGAAGAGCTCCTACGTATAATCGGAAGGATTCAGATAACTACAAAGAAAAACATTCGTAATTCGTAATTGATAATTCGTAATTGTACTGATGCCCATTGATTGGAAAGTCACCGCAACCGACGGTGAGGCACGAACCGGCATTCTCCGGACGAGGCGTTCGGTGATAGAAACTCCTGTTTTCATGCCCGTCGGAACGCAGGCGGCCGTCAAAGGCGTGCGCTTTGAGTGGCTCGAAGAAGAGCTTGATGCACAGATCATTCTCGCGAATACTTATCATCTTTTTCTTCGTCCGGGGCCCGAACTTATTCGCAAGCTTGGCGGACTTCACAAGTTCTCATCCTGGAGCCGATCCCTCTTGACTGACTCCGGTGGATTTCAAGTCTTCTCGCTGACAGACCTTCGCAAGTTGACTGAAGAGGGTGTTGAATTTCGCTCGCATATCGACGGCAGCAGGCGGTTCCTGTCGCCGGAGATCTCGATGGAGATCCAGGCCGCACTCGGGTCGGATATTGTCATGGTATTTGACGAATGTCCCCCAGGTGATGCAGGTGAAGACCGAACCCGACAAAGCCTGGAGCTAACGGCGCGCTGGGCGAGACGTTCGAAGACAAGATTCGACGATCTGCAGAAAGCTCAGAGTGCGGGCTTCAGCCCTATAGAGCCGAACACCCTGACCGGGAAGCAAGCACTATTCGGCATCATCCAGGGTGCAGGGCATTTGGAATTGCGAAAAGAGAGTCTCGACCGCACTATCGACATCGGCTTTGACGGTTACGCTATCGGTGGTCTTAGCGTCGGCGAGGAAAAATCTGTGATGTACGGAGTACTCGAGTATCTTGCTCCGTTGATGCCGGCCGACGCACCGCGGTATCTGATGGGTGTTGGAACTCCCGAAGACTTGATCGAAGCCGTTGCCCGCGGCGTAGACATGTTCGACTGTGTAATTCCGACCAGGAATGGCCGTACAGGCGGAGCGTTCACATCCCGTGGCAAACTCAATATTCGAAACGCAAAGTTTGCCGACGATCCCGGTCCGCTGGATCCTGATTGCGCATGCTCTGTCTGCCGGCGTTACTCGCGGGCCTACCTACGACATTTGTATCAGGCCGGAGAAATGTCGGCGGCGACGCTGATCTCTCATCACAACTTGGCCTTCTTCCTTGACACGATGCGAAGTGTTCGGCAATCTATCACATCCGGCACGTTCTCGCGATTCCGAAGAGAATTTCTCAACAAATTGCAGGAGAATCAAGAAGCAGGCGTTTGATAAAGGCTCGCTGAACGGTATATCATTGGGTTTTTCTTTTCCGTGCAGCAAGTGATAAGTATGATTCTGTTATTTTTTCAGGAGACCGGCGGCAGCAGTTTGATCTTCACCCTGCTGCCTTTCGTTTTCATCTTCGCGATATTTTATTTCCTCGTCATCCTGCCCCAGAAGAAGCAGCGGCAACAACTTCAGGACTTGGTCACGCAACTTAAGATCAATGACGAAGTAGTTACCAATGGCGGCATCATCGGCAAGATCAAAGAGATAAAAGACACAAGTTTCATCATCCAGAGCGCCGAGAAATCGTTTCTAGAGGTCGGTAAAAGCGCTGTCGTCGGAAAGAAGGCAGAAGAGAGCTAGTAGTAAATGAAGAACAACAGTTTGTGGATCAGGACCGTCATTATTCTCGTCGTTACGCTTGCGGGAATCTACATCGTGTTTGGCCCTCGCCGAGCGCCGACCACCGCGGATTTTACTGGGGAAGGGATCAGGGCGAACCTCGCCGAGAATATCAATCTCGGTCTCGATCTCCGTGGCGGATCGCATCTGGTGATGCGAGTAAAGACGGATGAGTATCTCAAGACGTTGGCGGAAAATAATGCGCAAGCGGCTCTCACGGCCTCGCAGGACGCTAAACTCCCTGTCAGCGGAAACAGCGTCGCCGCCGAGAACGGTAATTATTCCTTCTCGCTCCAGCTGAGTGACGCATCCCAGTCGCAGGCGGTAATTGATGAGGTCAAAAAGAAGGTCGATCTAACAAATTGGAGCGAGGCGAATAACGGCGACACGGTAACCTGGTCCCTGCCCTCGAATATTCAAACCGTACTAAAGAATCAGGCGGTCGACCAAGCCATGAAGATCGTTGACGGCCGGATCAACCAGTTCGGCGTTAAGGAACCTACCCTCCAGCGGCATGGGGCCGAATCGGCCGGACAAATCCTGCTTCAAATGCCTGGCGTCGATGATCCAGAGCGGATCAAGAGGATTATCGGAGCAGAGTCGAAACTCGAGCTAATGAAGATCGTAGGACCGCCAAATCCTTCACCGGTCCAGACATTTCCGACGGAAGAGGCTGCGAAACAGTCTGTCGGCGGAGCCACAAACAGAAGAGTTATTCCGTACGCTGAGCGCGAGACAACGCCTCCTCCGGCTGGTCAGACGCCCGAGAACAAACCGAAACAGTTTGTGGTTGTCGAGTACCCGTCGGTAGTCAGCGGGGACCAGCTTCGCGATGCTAACGCAGTTTCGAGGACCGGCAACGAAGGTGATTACCAAATCTCGTTCGCTCTAAAGCCGGCCGGTGCAGCTAAGTTCGGTGACTGGACGAGTAAGAATATCGGCAACTACATGGGCGTCGTGCTGAACGGCGAGGTTAAGTCAGCGGCCTACATCAAGTCGCGGATCGACGATCAGGGCGAGATTTCCGGGCAGTTTACAAAATCGACGGCGGATGACCTTGCGCTTACACTTCGCTCGGGAGCCCTGCCCGCAGAGATCGAATATCAGGAAGAGCGGACGGTCGGGCCCAGCCTCGGCGCCGATTCGATCCGTGCCGGCGTTACCGCCTCGCTTGCGGGCCTGATCTTCATCGTCGCGTTTATGCTCGTCTATTACCGTGGGTCCGGTGTCAACGCAGTAATCGCACTACTCTTGAATCTGCTGCTTACGCTTGCCGCACTCGTAGCGATCGACTCGGCCCTTACGCTTCCGGGTATCGCCGGTCTAATTCTCGGCATCGGCATGGCCGTCGACTCCAACGTTCTTATATTTGAGCGTATGCGGGAAGAGCTTCGCGCCGGACAGGATGTAGCGAAGGCTGTTGTGCTGGGTTTTGACCGGGCGTTCATCACGATCATCGACACACACGTCACGACGATCATCTCGGCCGTCATCCTATACATGTATGGCTCGGGGCCGATACGCGGGTTCGCGGTGACACTTATCCTCGGTCTGTTGATCAATCTATTTTCGGCGGTGTTCGTTTCGAGAACGATATTCATGTGGCTGCTGCAGCGGAATCCGAATCTGCAGAAGCTAAGTATTTAGAAAGTAATGTTCGAATTTTTTACAAAGATTAACGTCGATTGGATGGGCTTGCGAAAGCCGCTGATCGCAATTTCGATTCTGATCCTATTAGCCGGACTAGGCTCCGCCGTTGGTCGCCAGTTCACCGAGGGTGGGACGGACGCTTTCAACCTGGGAGTTGATTTCCAGGGCGGAACGGTCGTCACAGTCAAGTTTCGACAGAAGCCGGCAACCGATGAGATTCGAGGCGCTTTGCAAAACGTCGGGATCAACGAAGCCATCATCCAGGATTCCACGGACAAGCAGGACGAAGTGTTGATAAAGGTTCCGAATCTCGGTGAGAGAGAGGAATGTAAGGAACCGAAGGACGAGCTGGCCCCACAAACGGAGGACAAGCTGATACCTGAAGCGGGTCGGTGCATCGTGAAGATGTCGCTCGATACTTTTGGCAAGGAAGCCGAGGGGGCGAATCAGCTTCAGGACGACGAGACCGCTGCGTACAAGATTGTTGGAACCGATGCTGTCGGACCGGTCGCCGGTGCACAGCTTCGAAACCAGGCGGTACTCGCTACGCTGCTCGGGCTTGTGGGTATTTTGCTTTTCATCGCGTTTCGATATGACTGGACCTACGCCGCAGGTGCTGTGATCGCGGTGTTCCATGACGTTCTGATCACTCTCGCTTTCTTCTCGGTCTTCCAGTGGGAGATCAGCCTTACCGTTCTTGCCGCGTTGCTTACGCTGGTCGGTTTTTCGGTAAACGACTCCATTGTGATTTTCGATCGTATTCGGGAAAATCTTACACTCCATCGGGACAAGTCGCTCTATCAGCTGACTAACGATTCGATCAATCAAACGATGTCACGCACGATCGTCACGAACGGTCTAGTGTTCCTTTCTGTTCTTGCCCTTGTTCTGTTTGGAGGCGAAGTGCTTCGCGGTTTCTCGCTTGCGCTTTTCGTCGGGTCGATCACAGGAACATACTCGACAATCGCTATCGCGAGTCCGATCGCTATCTGGTGGCAGGCAAAGCTGGGGGCGGCAAAGATCAAAGAAGTTCAGATCGCTTCGCAGAGTGGCGAAAAGATGGCTTCGGCGTCGCGACGCTCGGTGACGCGTCGGCCGGTGACACGGTAAATTGTTGTAAAGACGACCTACTTACCGTTATATTTCTTGACTTTCGAAATGTAAGAATTTAGTATTCTTAACGTTGCTGGTCAATTTAATATTTGTATCTGCTTTTTTCCGTCAGCCTTCTTTTCGGAAGACGGAAGCTCGTAGAGGTTCATTATGCGTTGGCGGCTAAGTTCGTTTGCCCCGCATTTTACGAACTAGCTCCGAGCTTCAGGAACCAGGTAGATATCCTCCGACAGATCATTGATTACAATGGTACAACTTGGAGTTTGAGATGGAACATCAAAAGGCGTAAAGGTTTCGTAGCCCTTAGACCTATGTTTGGCACCGGAAAAAGGGAGAAATTATGTTAGACCAACTTGTTGAATCGAAAAGCCATGCAGGTGAAGATACGAGGCGGAGCGGATTTCTGCTGACTACCTTCATACTTATGGTCACGGTGCTAATGAGCGCCTGGCTTTACAGCTTATTCGCAAAAGACTACGGGATGGGCGGCGACGAGCTTTCGCTCGAGACCCTGGTAGCCCCTCCGGTTATCGAAGATGCGCCTGAGCCCGAGCCAGAGAAGCAACCCGAAAAGCAGAAGGACCCGAACGTAGACGTCCGGAAAGAAATTATTCAGGCGACCTTTGAAACTCCTAAGGAAGTTCCGAAGCTTAGCGTCGTGAAGAGTGAGATTCCTCCGCGCGATCCTAATAGACTAACGAAAGTTGGTGCTATAAATTTCAACGCCGAGAACCCCCTGCCACCTGACTATAAGGGGCCCGTTAACACGGGCGGCACCGGCAGTAACGCGGGTCTTCCCGGTGCTGGAGGAAATGACGAGACTGCTGGCGGAGCTCCGCCCCCGCCGCCCCCGCCTAAGAAGGTAGTGCCGAAGCAGATATCGGGAGGTGTTCTTAACGGTAAGGCGACAAGTCTTCCTAAGCCACCATACCCAGCTGCGGCTCGAGCCGTTCGAGCGGCCGGAGCGGTTAGCGTTCAGGTGCTTATCAATGAAGCGGGAAGTGTCGTTTCGGCGAGTGCCGTTAGCGGCCATCCGCTTCTTAGAGCAGCGGCTGTTCAGGCTGCGCGAAGCGCCCGTTTTAGCCCGACTCAACTGTCGGGTCAGCCCGTCAAGGTTTCGGGTGTGATCACATATAATTTCGTTCCGTAATCTCGGAACCGTCGGAGAGGGGAACGCTGTTCCGCTCTCCGAATTGCTATCGCAAGATCGCAATCATAAAACTCTTTTGATTTCTTTGGAGGAAAAATAATGACTTTTGTTGCAGACCTGTTAGGGACAGGTTCTTTAGATGCGTTTCTGCTGTTTGCTGAGGGTGGAACGAAGATCTCGTTCGGTATTTACGATATCGCGAAGAGTTTAACG
>JANPJL010000124.1:0-6564 GCA_031425495.1 Acidobacteriota bacterium | reverse complement strand
CCCCGCGGGCCCCTGCCCCGGGGGTGCTGCCTGGCTCCTCTGGGCGCCATAAACCGCCCACCCCAACACCCACCACCGCCTTAAACCCCCCACTCTGAACTTGGAAAGCGATGAATCGCGCACTCGGAACAGGATCGGGGCGGTGGCTTGGAATATTGAGCGTGGGAATATCTTCGAAGGCATCGTCGATGCGTTGCAGAATCACGAACACCTAAAAGACAAAGATGTTCTGCTACTCACCGAACTCGACTACGGAATGGCCCGCAGCGGGAATCGTTTCGTCGCACGCGAGATCGCCGATCGGCTGGGACTGAACTACTCATTCGCACCGGTTTATATCGCACTGCAAAAGGGAAGCGGCGTCGAGTCCGAATCGCAAGGCGAAAACACGAAGTCGATACACGGCCTCGCGATGTTCTCGAAATGGCCGATAAAAAACGCGCACGCGATCCCGCTGCCGAATGGCAAAGACAAAATGTGGGGAAAGGAAAAGCGGATCGGATATCTGCGAGCGTTATTCGCTGACATAGATCATCCTGCCGGAGAATTCCGCACGGTGACCGTCCACCTCGACGCACATTGCTCGCGAGCGCACCGTCAGATGCAGATGAAGCTGATCGTCGATCATCTCGACAAGCTTCCCGCGCTCCCTACGCTGATCGGCGGCGACTGGAACACGACGACCTTCAACGCGCAGAGTGCGCGTAGGGCGATATTGGGTTACTGGCGGCGCGTGATGATGGGTGTAAAGAACGTCGTCAAGAATCACTACCCGCATCCCGATCGATATTTTGAGCGCGGCCTATTCAAAATGCTGGAGGATCGTGGCTACGAATATAGGTCACTAAACGAGACCGGTGCGGGAACGATCCACTACGACGTCTCGAGCATAGAGAAGAATACGAACTTGCGTGACTGGGTTCCCGAATGGTGTTTCCCGTTCATCTTCTGGGCAGCCAACCGTGTCGGTGGCCGTGTTTCCGGGCGGCTGGATTGGTTCGCCGGCCGCGGGATTGTGGGCTCAAACCCGAAAACGGTCGGTGATCTGGTCGATAAGCAGGGCGTTCCCCTTTCCGATCACGATGCAATCACTTTGGACTTTGTACTCGGTGATAAGTAAAATCCAGGGTATGGAAGTAGCATTTTGTCAGACCATCAGCTTTAACGCAGACACTTTTGAGTACGAAGCGGTTGCACACGAGAACGGGAACGCGACGATTATCAAGTTTCCAATCGACGAAAAACTTTATAGCCCCGGCGACGTCGTGGTCGTCGTGACCGGTGACGAAATACATTTCCACGGCATCATAGGGAAGATCGAAGAGGGACATGCGTTTGCGACGGATCCAAAAGGTTCGCTTTTGCCCGCCGGTGTACAGTAACCAGTGTTTAGAGTTTAGAGTTTAGAGTTTGGAGTTCAGAGTTGTGAGTTAGTTTGGGTTAACTCTAAACCCTAAACTCGAGACTCTAAACTCTAAACTCCTACCCGGGGATGTAGCTCAGCTGGGAGAGCGCGGCGTTCGCAATGCCGAGGCCAGGAGTTCGATCCTCCTCATCTCCACCATTTGATTTCAATGTTACCGCGGACGTTAAGCTGTTTTTCTAACACCCTTCTTCATTCAACTTGTGTAGCGCTCTTACTGGTGGCGGGGATTACTTCGGTTCAGGCACAGACAGTGTCGCGTTGCAGAGCTTCGCGGCCTTTGCCGGAGAATCCGAAGCCTGGAGTTATCGGTTTGAGTCTCAGCCGCAACGGTAAGATTCTTATTACTGCTGGCACGGACGGGATTATCAGAGTTTGGGATGTAGCATCCGGAGAGATGCAACGAACTTTGACCGGACATACAAACTCGACTTACAGAGCCGACTTTAGTCCTGACGAGAGATTGATAGCATCTTCAAGTCGTGATGCCACCGCAAGAATTTGGGATTTCGCTTCGGGACGCGAGCTTTATAAATTATCCGGGTTCAAATGCTCGGTTAAATCCGTTGCTTTCAGTCCTAACGGAAAAAAACTTGCCGTTGTCGGCAATGACGGAATGCTCAAACTCTGGGATGCAGGGACTGGAAAAGAATTGAAATCGCTTGTTCACTCGGATTCGCCTGACGTGGACATATCTATATACTCCGTCATCTTCGACCGGAACGGGAAAAAGATTTATACAGGTAACGGTGACGGGACCATTAGCGAATGGGCCGCGGCCTCTGGAAAAGAAACAAACATCTGGAAAGCGCACAAAGACACCGTCATCGCTTTGGCGTTTAGTCCTAATTACAAGCTACTCGCTTCCGACGGTTACAATGAAGCAAATGTAAAGTTGTGGGATGTCGAAACGCGCCGCGAGATACGGACATTCGGAGAGAAGAAGACCGAAGGGCTGCTTGAACAGTCGCACGCGGTAGCCTTTAGTTCGAATGGGAAATTGATCGCGGCAAGCGTTACCGGATTCAACGCAACGCTGCGACAGTTTGTATACACCCGAACCTACGTCTGGTACGTGGAAACCGGAACAAAGCTATTTACTTTTGAAGGACAGAAATTTGACATTGGCGGGCTCGTTTTCACGCCCGACAACCGTCTTCTAATAAGCGGCAGTGCCGACACAACGATTAAATTTTACGACTTAAAGACGGGGCGGGAAACGCGGACATTGACGCAGCCGGCCGCGAGCATGACAAACTGACGAAGTGAACGTTGCATGACCACCTTTCCCAACCGATCGTAAAATCGAATTTTCCATTTGGGAGAGCCCAGTTTGGCAGAGCGCCGTGTCCGCAATGCCGAGACTAAGGAATTCGATCTCCATCTACGCATTAATCTTCGCGTTACCCGCCCGGGTAACGCTTTTCTTTTTCAGCCAGTTCGTTAGCCAGTACCAGTCCCGATCTGTTTAGAAGATTTCAGAATAAACAATATCGACGAGCAGGTTGTTGGTCTACAATCTCCAGACCATGGACAAACTGAGACCAGTCAGTGGCCGAGGGTGCCGTATCTTCGATCCGACATCGATGGATTGGCGAGCCCAATCGCCTTACCGGCAGAGGGCGTGAGTCTGTTCATTTCAAAACGTCAAACGTAAATTCAAACAAACATATTCTTTAGGAGGCTCCCACGATATGAGTTCTGTACGATTCAATCTCTCCGATAACGACCAGTGTATAAGCGGCGACTTGCACGGTTCGATGACTGCCCCGCTCATCGCCGCCCTGACCGCAGAGCCCGAGACGATCCCGGAATTCGAATCCGCGCTTAGCCGTTTTGTAAGATCGGAATCGGACTGGCCACCACTCCGCGGATTTAAGCGGCACGAGGATCTCGAACCCTTCGACGCGGGTATCGTCGCGATCGATCTGGCAAGCCGGACTGTCGGTTTCGACACCACCTATACGATTCCACGCGCGGCAGGTAGGGTTCGGGTGCCGCGGGAGTTTGCCGACGACGATGAAGTCTGGATTCCATACAAAGTGCCCGGTGACTGGACCTTCGTCGAATCCATGGCACTCTATCGCGGGACGCGGAATGCTCAGAGCCACGATCGGAAGAGGCGCGCTCCGTTCGATGCACGTCCGATACTGTTCGGCCGGCCCATGGTCACATATATCGCGACCGCCATTTCGGACATGCCGGATCGTAACACCGACGAATTCTTTGCCGACATCCACGCCGACTGGTTGCTATCCAGGCGCAAGGATCTTCGTGACCGAAGTCCGCGTGATGTATTTCTCGAGAAACAGGACACTATCGACTTCGACCTGCATTCGCGTTCCCTGCAGTGGTCGATCACAAAGGTGTGCCCGCCACCGCTTCGAAAGGATTCGCTTGCGTATCTGAATGCGGGTTTCGGAACTCATGAATGGGTTCTCCACTACGATCTATTCCGATATCTCCTGGCCGATGCGTACGAACGGCGGAGGTCCGGCGGTCACGTTGAGATCGAACCCGAGATACTCCGTTTATCGAGCCTGCGCGATGAATGGCTGAGGACGCCTGATACCGAGATCTCCGGAAGAACACCATTGGAGATAATCGATCACGAGCGGCAGCGGATCAACATTACATTATCGGCGAAGGAGACGATCATCGATGAGAACTGCCCATGCTGCATCGCACTTGCGGAGGATTTCGACACGCCGATGTTCTGGTTTCTCGATGGCTGCAATATGGACGACCGTTTCGAATTCTCGTCGTATAAGACGCTCGAAGAGTGGAGCTACGAGCGGCGGGAGCGAGAAAGGTTCGATCGCGAATTCGAAAGGAAACACGGCGGGCATTCAAACACGTACCGGCGGATGATCGATGAACTGGAGCCATTCTGAGCGTGAGGTTCGTGGATCGGCAAAGACTGATTTCGACAGAGCGGACCAAAGGACCGGGAAGGGTGAAGAGGCTCGCGGATCTATCCCCGCGGTGGCGGCGTCCTGAAATTCAAAATCAGCATCAGCACCACCGCGATACCCGTCGCGACGATGACACCGTAAAAGCCCGCGGTGTAGTCACCGCCGTAACGGTCGGCTAGCCAGCCGGTGACGAGTCCACCGAGGACGGCTCCGGCAGTGTCGCCGATCGTTATCGCACCGAGGATCTTTGGATAATCTCTCTCGCCGAAAAAGTCTGCAACGAGGCGCTGGATCAACACGAATGCTCCGCCATAACCAAGACCGAACGGAATCAGAAACAACAGCGCCGTTGTCGCGTTCAGATCGAGTAACAAGAACGTCGATGCAAACATGACCGACGTGCAGATAAGTATCACCCGGACCGGGTTGAAACGATCGCTGAGGAACCCGAAAAGGAACTTTCCGGCCACGCTGACGGCAAACAGGCCGGACAATACGAGTGTGCTCTGCCACGGAGTGAATCCGATCCTCGCGGTCTGAAGTATGAGTTGCTGGCTAGTGACGAATATCGGATAGAAGATCAACGCCGCACCGATGGCAAAGATCCAGAACAGTGGCGTTCGGATCGCCTGTGCGAATGTAAGACCTTCTGTCTGCCGCTCTTCGGACTCGCTGGCAGGCATGCCTCCGCCGTCAGGCAGAAGGCCGACCTCGGACGGATGCGACTTAATGATGAAGATGATCGCAGGTGCGAGGATCAACCAGATCAGTAGGCTGACGAGAATGAGCGCCGCGCGCCAGCCGAAACGTTCGATCAGCGGCGTAGCAAGCGTCGGTATCAGAACTCCGCCAAGGCTTGTACCCGTAAGAAGAATACCGAGAGCCATGCCGCGTCGTCGGGCGAACCAGTTCGAAACGAGAACGACACTCGGTAGCACGCCGACAAACCCGAGCGAAACACCCATCATGATCCGCGCTGCGTAAACCTCAGCGACGGAATTCGCGACAGCGTGAAGGACCAGGCCGCTTCCGAGAAGTAGACACCCGGCGACCATCAGCCTCTTCAGCGGAAATTTTTGAATAAGCCAGCCCGAGAGCGGCGAGATAAGGCCGGAGAAGAGAAACGTAAGAGAGGCGCCGAACGCGATAAAGCTCTCCGCCTGTTCAGGCGCGACCGCTCCTGAAGAAACGAACTCTTCGCGGATCGATCTGTAAAAGACCGGGATGCCGCCGATCGAAAGTCCATTGCTAACGACAAGTGCCAGCGTAGCAACGGCGAGGACGACCCAGCCGTAATAGAATCGGTGTTCTTTGGAGGAAGTCATTTGCCGGCGCCTCGAATCTGGAATCTAGGATCTCGCATTGACCTGGTCCGTTGAGCAGGATTGTTCACTCGATGATCGTGCATCGAGAATCGGACCTTTCTTGTTTCGTGTCCTTTTCGTGTAGTGGTTATCTTTTCTTAAATCTAACCAGGAAATGCACGAAACACACGAAAAAGAACACAAACAAGAAACACCCGAAATTCAGAAGTGACTTCTTTAATTGCTGGCCGGCTTCACGAACCGACCGATCTATACGCCGACATTAAGTAATCTTCGATCAAAATGGGTCACGTTCATTGGGACTATTAACCCCTAGATTCTAGTTCTTCTGTTCACCCCTGCTTCGTTGGTAGCCGGTTACATGTTCCGGTGCCTCAATTGACGGGTTGAGACGATCATCCGAGATGGGCGTGCCGGTCGCCAGCGAGAGCGGCAAAACGCCGGCCCAGACATCCATTTCGTAATCCTCTTCGTCGTCTTTTGGGTCGCCGGTGCGAATCTTCGCTGAGGCTTCGTCGATGGCGAGTTTCAAAACGGTGGTCGCTTTCAACTCCAGCTCGTTAGGCCATCGGATCTCCGGCCAGCGGCCGGGGACGATGTGTTCCGTCAATGCTTCGAGGGCCTGGTTTTTTTCCTCGTTGTCAGTAACTAGTTCGGCTTTTCCCAGGATCACAACGGAACGGTAATTCATCGAATGATGAAATGCCGATCGTGCAAGCACGAGCCCGTCGAGCAATGTCACGGTCAGGCAGACACCAATTCCCTCAGATAAATTGCGCAGCATGCGGCTCGCCGCCGACCCATGAATGTAGACGTCGTCCCCGACACGCGCATAGCCGGTCGGTATGACGTACGGCTGACCATCGACAATAAATCCGACGTGACAAATAAATCCTTCGTC
>JANPJL010000123.1:0-3561 GCA_031425495.1 Acidobacteriota bacterium | reverse complement strand
TCGTTCAGCTCCTGCGGGGCGGAGGAGCTTGAATCAGGTTTCAATGCCGCGGCGTCAACACAGATCGTCGTTTGCGGACTTGAAACACATGTCTGCGTTAATCAAACGGTACACGACCTTTTGGATCGCGGCTTCGACGCTCACTTACTGATGGACTGCGTCGCGTCGCGATCTGAACACGACAGGCGGACCGGAATTACAAAGATGCTTGCGAGCGGGACGGTATCGTCGAGTCTGGAAATGGCCTTATTCGAACTGATGCGAGACGCACGGCATGAAAAATTCAAAGAGATACAGTCTCTTATCAAATAAGTGCGCGATGCTTCAGTTCAGACTGCGGGGTTTATCGCGTTCTTCGCCGTCGCCCGACGCGATAAATCGCGCACTCTGAACTAACAATCGCGCACTCTGAACCTTTTTCTTATGGACATTTTATCCTCACTTAATCCGCAGCAGGTCGATGCCGTTAAGGCGACCGAAGGTCCGCTGCTCATACTCGCCGGTGCCGGTTCGGGGAAGACACGTGTCATAACCGTCCGCATCGCGTACCTGATATCCGAGAAAAAGATCGAACCGAGAAACATTCTTGCGGTGACCTTTACGAACAAGGCCGCAGGTGAGATGCGTTCCCGCGTGGAAGATCTATTGAAGGATCAGACCCTTCGGTCATTTCCGTTGATCTCGACGTTTCACAGCCTCTGCGTGCGTATTCTCCGGCAGGATATCGAAAAGCTCGACGAGGGTTACAAGAAGACGTTCACGATCTACGACACTGACGATTCGCAGAAGGTAATCAAGGCTTGCATCAAGGATCTCGGGCTTGACGAAAAACAGACGGTGCCCCGTGTTATTCGCAACGCGATCAGCTCCGCAAAGAATCGGGGCGAGGATGTAGAGATGTATGCCTCGCGAGTCGAACAGACGGACGAGAAACGGGCCGCGACTGCGAAAGTGTTTCGCATGTATGAGGATCGTCTGCGAGTCGCCAATGCCCTCGACTTCGACGATCTGCTGATCAAAACCGTCAGGTTGCTGAGAAAGTCTGCCGAGGTCCGGGAAAAATACAACGACCGGTACACATACATTCTCGTCGACGAATATCAGGACACGAACTCTTTGCAGTTCGCGATGATCAATTACCTGACCGAAAAGCAACAGAACATCTGTGTCGTAGGCGACGACGCGCAGAGCATTTACGGATTTCGTCAGGCGGATATCAAGAATATTCTCGACTTCGAACAACATTTCTCGAATGCAAAGGCGATCCTGCTTGAGCAGAATTATCGTTCGACGCAGACAATACTCGATGTTGCTCACGCGATCATCGAGAACAACATTAATCAGAAAAAGAAAAAGCTCTGGACGGCGAACGAGGGTGGCGAACGGATCTTTTACTACCAGTCGAGCGACGCTGATGGCGAGGGCCGCTTTGTCGCGTCCAAGATCGAAGAGCACCACCGACGAAATGCGAATGAGCGGATCGCGGTCCTCTATCGAACGAATGCGCAGTCACGTGTTTTTGAGGAGGCATTGCGCAGGCTCCGTATCGACTACAACATTGTCGGCGGGTTTTCGTTTTACGAACGAGCCGAGGTGAAGGATGTAGTTTCGTACCTGAAGCTTGCGCTCAATCCTGCGGATGACATCGCATTGCTTCGAGTGATCAACAACCCGCCCCGCGGGTTAGGAAAAACGTCGCTTGATGAGCTTCAGACGCGGGCAAGGGATCTCAAACTCCCGCTTTGGGAAGCGATTGCCGTGCTTACCGAGCCGACATCCGGCATCGCGTCTGCGCTTACGCCGCGTGCGAAAGACGCACTACGCGCGTTTAAGCGAGTGATCGAACAACTCCAGACGACGGCCGGCGAAACTGCGGGTACCGATCGCAAGGTCTCGGATGTTGTCATCGCTGCGATAGACGACAGCGGCTATTCACAGATGCTTCGCACGGAAGATTCGGATGAAGCTCAGGCGCGATTGGAGAATTTGGAAGAGTTGGTCAACGCTGCCGTCGATTACGACAAGTCGGAAGATGCGGGCCTGCGTGATTTTATCGATCACGCAGCATTGACCGCCGACACGGACAAGTACGATCGCAATGCTTCGGTCACGTTGATGACGGTGCACTCGGCAAAGGGTCTTGAATTTCCGGTTGTGTTTTTGGTCGGTCTCGAAGACGGAGTTTTTCCCCATTCGCGTAGTCTGAACGACGAAAAGGAGATGGAAGAAGAGCGGCGACTGGCATACGTCGCGATCACCCGTGCCGAAAAGATCCTGTACGTGACGCACTCGATGCGGCGGCGCGTTTATGGAGAGGAGATCGCCGCTGAGCCGTCGCAGTTCTTGAACGAGATGCCGCTCGAGTTGATCGACGATCTTTCGTACGGTTCATCGTGGCTCTCGTTCGCTCGCGGCTCCACCGCAATATCTAACCGGGCCGCGGCGAAAGCTCTTCGGGGTGACGCTCCGATGATCGAAAAACCGAAGAATCTATACACCGGAAAGACCTACAACAGCACCGAGGCTGTTGCGGAGTTCTTCAAGAAGCGAGGGGCGGAGAAGCCGTCCACTCCGAGCTTCGTACAACCCTCAGCAGATCCAGAGGTCAAACCCGAGCGACCGCCTTCGACCATCGAAAGACTTCGCGCCCAGGCGACATCGAAGGATCCGAAATCCGCGATCCGCGATACCCCGTCATTTGTTGCCGGTTCGCATGTAAGGCATGCAAAGTACGGGACGGGACTGGTTCTCAGGCGCGAAGGCACCGGCGATAACGTTAAGCTGACCGTGAGTTTCCCGGGCTATGGACAGAAAAAGCTTATTGAGAAGTACGCGAATCTCGAAAAGGCATAAGGCTTGCACTTGTTGATCGTTATCTGAAGTTGTATCGAATTCAATCACGTTTTTGAGGAGACACGATATGCGAGAGATCAAGCATGGTTTGACGTTGGTAGGCTCGATCGTTCTAACGGCGATCCTTTTTACAGTAGGCTGCCAGCCGCCGGCGACCAACACTGTGACGAACACCACGACCGTCAGAACGAACACGAATCTTAATTCAAACACGAACTCGGTAACCACGACGACGACAACGATCACGACGAGCGAGCCGGAGCAGTATCAGGCGAATATCAAACTGACGTTTCAGACGATTGGCCAAACACAGCAAGCGGCCCTTCCGCCGCTGGGAGCTGTCGTCGCCCGATCCGGTGTAGATCGCGTCATGGAATTCACCCTGCCGACGAACGAGAAGATAATCTACCTCGACAAGGGCGGGATGAACTACGTCATACTTCCTAATCGTAAGCAGTACGCAGAACTTTCAAAAGATGCAGTCGGCTTCGAGGTGCGTCGAATGTTGATGCCCGAGCAGATCGTCAATCAGGTAAAGACCCTTCCGGGAATGCGTCTTGTCGGTGAGGAAACGGTGAATGGGCGAGCGGTCGTGAAATACGCATACAGTGCAGCCGCTAACACACAGACACAGGCGGGGACTGTCGCGACCGAATCATTCGTTCTGGTAGATAAAGAGACTAGCTTGCCGCTGCGAAGCGAAACGGT
>JANPJL010000122.1:0-20365 GCA_031425495.1 Acidobacteriota bacterium | reverse complement strand
CGCCTTCGAATCGTAGACGGCGAATACACCGCGATACATTTGTGTACCGCCGGGTTTGCCGTCTTTCTGGACGGTCTGAAAGTCGCCGTGTGGTTCGTGTGCTTTGCCGATGTATAGCTTCATATATAGATTGGGGGGAATTTTAGGGGGAATGTCGGGGGGAATATCTGTCCAAATGTGTCCACTTGTGGCAAGTTCCGTCCAAATCTGTCTCCCTAACTCCTTCTGTACCAGTATCTTACATCGGTAAGTCATTGTCAACAAATAAAACGGGCAGGGTTCTTAAAATCCTGTGTCCTTAGGGACGTACGGGTTCGATTCCCGTCCCCAGTACCAATCTAATCATTTATCGTACTTATCCCTTGACTGTAGGTAGTCTTTCATGTATGCTCTGTAGATATGAGAAAGAAAGCCACCAAGTCACCAATGGAAAAGTACTCGATCAAAGACTTTCGTAAACAGTTTCCGAATGATGATGTTTGTCTCGATTGGCTCAAAGATTATATCTATCCTGACGGTATCAATTGTATCAAATGCGAAAAGATCACTAATCACTATCGCGTTCAAGGTCGCAAGTCTTACTCATGCCAGTCCTGTGGCAACCACGTACACCCGACAGCAGACACGATCTATCACAAGTCCTCTACGCCTCTTACAAGTTGGTTCTACGCTGTGTTTCTTATGGCGTCCACTCGGTGCGGTATCTCTGCAAAGCAACTCGAAAGAGAATTAGGTGTAACGTACAAAACCGCTTGGAGAATGTTTCAACAGATTCGCTCGATGCTCGATGAATCACCTAGACTCAAGGGTACGGTTGAAGTTGATGAAACGTACATCGGAGCATCTCGGAAAGGTAGTAAGCCCGGTCGCGGAGCTTCCAACAAAACCGTTATCGTTGGAGCGGTCGAGCGTAAAGGATCGGTAAAAGCCGAAGTGGTTCCCGATGCTAAACGGGTAACACTGATTCCCTTCATCCAAGAAAACGTTCAGCTGCATTCTTTAATTCACACCGACGAATGGCATCCCTATAGCGTTCTCAAAGACTGTGGCTATGAACATCAGCGATCTAGCCACAAGGCAAAGAGGTGGGTAGTGGGCGACTCGCACACAAACACAATCGAGGGCTTCTGGTCGCTAATGAAAGGCGGTTTACGTGGTGTCTATCGCGGTCGAGTTGAGAAGCAATATCTGCAGAACTACATCAACGAATATTCGTTTAGGTATAACCGTCGAAATTCAGTTAAGCCGATGTTTCTTTCGTTTATGGAGCAAGTGGAAAAAGAATAAAAGGCCGGGTGCTAGAGCGTCCTGTTAGCCGCCCATCTCACCCAGCCTCAACTTAAGGTCGATTCTTCCCTGATATCACCCAGAGCGGAACCGCTTGTCTACTGCGGACAAGCATACCATACGTGTCAAACAACGTGTCAAATGTACCCCTGACAGGACTCGAACCTGCGACCTCAAGTTTAGTAGACAAGCGCTCTTCCAACTGAGCTACAGGGGCAATTTTGAGTCTATCTCGAAACCTTTGGCTGTCAAGGCTAAAACCTTAGCTAAAATGTTGCAGGAGCGCTGCTTATCGGCGTTTCTTAACAACAGTTCTTAATTGATCTAAAATAAGCGGATGGAAAAACCAACCGACAAACCAAAGTTAATAATCAGACGAATCGAGAAAGACGAACCAGCACTCACGGTAAAGGAACTCTCAGCCCTCCAAAAGATGATCCAACGCAGGGAACAGGAACGGGGTCTAAAGGATACTTACCGTAAAGAGGAAAAATAACGCCCCGTAACTCCTTCCCTTCAACGTCCGAAACGACTTTGCTAAGTGAATAGCAACGGGTGTATGCCGATACGAGGCAAAGAGATTGTAAACGATTCTGAATTAGTCTGAATCCTTTTTTGAAACTGGGTGCTTCCGACTCGCCTTCTGAAGCGCACCAAGCATGTCGTGAGCCGTAAATTCAACGCTTCGCTCTACCGACCCAGCTACTGGTTTTGGCGTGCCGGGTGGCGACCGGTTCTCCGTCGTTTCACGCATTTCTTTTCTCTTGGTTCTTAGCTTCTTTTGCATAAGCGTTTCGCGAATTTTTTCTGCTGGAATCACTATAGCAATTCCTGAGTTGATAGTGTCCTCGCCGTCCGGTGCATCATAAGTCGCTTGGTATTGACCGAACACCAACCCAAAAATTAGCGGCAACGGCTGCTGGCGAAACCTGTGAATACCGCCAAACGACAAGCTCTCGCGTTGCAGGGGCGGCCAGTAGATAAAAACGGGCGATCCGCTTACACCGCCGTGAGAACGCGCTTCAACTAAGTATGCGCTAATCGGAGTTGGGGCTTTGTCAGCACCCCTTAGATACACCTCCACCTTCTCGTATGGTTTCATTAGCGAGATGTGCCCAAAACGTATTATCGGCTCGACCTGCTTACTGCCTTGGTGTCCGGTGAATAACCCCACAAAAAACACCTCGTCACCGGAGCCAATCCCCTCGTCTCTTTCGTAATAAACCTTCATCAAAGTGGCGTAAGGCATAGCCATAATGCCGTATCTAAGAAACGGCACCTTGAGATGGTAGACGGCAACATCTGTTTCATCCGGGTTTACGTGAAAAACCCAGTCATCTTTAGCGGTTGGGATGTCCTCGAAACCGATAGCCTCGCTCGGATGGCTAGCTTTGTTCAACCGAACATACACCGTGCTCGTTTTACGGTTAGCGATTACATGCCCAGCCGTTACGAGATAGCAAACATATCGTTCAGGGTACACCCGAAAGATTTTCACATCTTCGTCGGAATCATCAAGAGACTTTGCTACAAGAAAAGCCGTGCCGAGTACGCGACGATACATCTCCCCCGTTTCTTCGTCCTGACAATCTTCGTACAAGAAGGTTGCGCACTTCCGTATCATCTCATTTACATACACGTTAACAAGTATTCCCTCAACTTCTTGAATGTCGGACGGATCGTTTCTAGTATAAACTAACACTTATCCCTCCTACCTGCAAAGAGGGGATAAGTACGTCATTTATTTACAGTTACTTATGGGCCGGCCTTGAAAAAGGCTGGCCATTATTTTTTTGACAATCATGTTCAGGCGGGAATTCGGGGGAATTTTAGACAGGAATCCGGGTCCATCTTTGACCTGAAACGACGCTTTTCGACCATAGATGACTTCGTTCCGATCTTAAATCTGGAGAATATTTGGTTAGGCACGGGTTTTGGCGTTGTCTCTGTGGGGTTTGTCGAAAGATTGAGATCTTGGGATGTCCTTCTTCCTATGGCGTAGAGGCGGCAGATCGATGGTTACGCTGTTGAGGCAGTACATCAGACCTGGGGGGAATCGACCTCGACTGCGACGACATCCGGGAACGCTGCCATCCCGATCATGCTAAAGCGACGTTCTCCTCATTTAGGGAAACGATCTCCGGAGGAGCGAGTAACCGTATTTCATTTTGTTCCAAGCACGAGGTACGCAAGAACTCATTCATATCTGCGCTTCGCAGGGGTCTAGCAAAATGGAAGCCTTGGCCTAACTCACAACCGAGATTCTGGAGCACGGCCTTTTGCCCGAGGCTTTCGATACCTTCGGCGATCGTTTTCAGGTTCAAGGTTTCGCTCATGGTGATGATCGCCTTCGCGACCGCCGCTCCCTCTTTATCGAGGTCGATTGTATCAATGAACGATTTATCGATCTTTAGGATGTCGACGGGAAACCGCTGCAGATAGCTGAGGGATGAGTAACCGGTGCCAAAATCATCGATCGCAAAACGGATGCCTAATTCTTTAAGCTGATTTAGCTTCTTAATGGTGGTCTGCGCATTTGAGAGCATTGTGCTTTCCGTGATCTCCAGAACCAGACTTTGCGGAGGTAGTTGTGAGATAGCGAGGGCGTCTTCGACGGTTTTTAGTAAGTCGCCTTCATGGAATTGACGGCTCCCAACATTAACGGTTATCGAAAGCGGTTTGGTGTGCTGAAAGCTGATTTGCCATTCACGTGCCTGACGGCATGCTTCTTCGAGGATCCATCGGCCGAGCGGTACGATCAAACCCGTCTGCTCGGCGATCGGGATAAAATCAAGGGGAGGTATCAGGCCCTGCTCGGGGTGATTCCATCGAACAAGAGCTTCCATTCCCATCATCCGTTCCGAATGGAGGTCCATGATCGGCTGGTAGTGTAGTTCGAACTGTCGACTCTCAATCGCCGACCGCATGTCCGACTCGAGCTGGACGCGCTTGATCAAGACGTCGTGCATTTCATTCTCAAAGATCGTATAGCGGTCTTTGCCGTTGCTCTTTGACAGATACATCGCGACATCGGCATTGCGGAGCAGCTCTTCCGGCGTTTCGTTAGCAGTTGTCGTTGTCGCGATACCAATGCTCGTACTTATAAACGTCTCGCTGCCCGCGATCGTAAATGGTGTGCAAAGGACCAGCCGAATGCGTTCCGCAATCATGGCCGCTTGATCGGCACGTTCCATATCTTCGAGAAGTACTGCGAACTCGTCACCTCCGAATCGCGCGGGTGTATCGCTGGTTCGCAAGCATGCTTGCAGCCGCTCGGTGACCTTTACAAGCAGTTCGTCACCCGCCGCGTGGCCAAGAGAATCGTTAACGGATTTGAAATTATCCAAGTCCAGAAATAGCACCGCGATCGGGGCCTGTGTACGCTTGATACGATTGATCGCGTGCTCGACCCGATCTCGGAATAATACGCGGTTACCAAGCTTGGTCAACGGATCGTGCAGAGCTTGGTGGGTCAGTTGTTCCTCAAGAGATTTCAGAGCAGTGATGTCCTGGAGAGTGGTACGTATTCCGGTAACTTTGCCATTTTCACCATAGATCAATCGGTCTTCATTTAAGACTGAAACGTGACGTCCGTCCTTTCGGATAAATGTTCGTTCGACAGCTTTAAGCGGGACCTTGCCCGCGAGTTTATCGGCTGTAGCGCCTTGCGACACTTTTTCTACGATGAATTCCCAGGGATGCCGCCCTATCAATTCATCGTTCGTATAACCTAACAATAATTCCTGGGTACGATTGATCCTGGTGTACCGCCCCTCCGTGTCGAGCTCATGATAGGCAACGGGAGCGTTGTCAAACATGTCCCTGAATTGTTTTTCACTCTCGAGCCGTGCTTCCTCTTCCCGTATTCGCTCCAGAGCCAAAGCGACCTGATCTCCGATCGAACTCAAGAATGCGACATCGCGTTGGTCGTAAACGGTTGCGTCTTCGTAATGCTGTACGACTAGAGCGCCCATTATCCCATCGGGAGTTCGGAGCGGTACTCCCAACCAGACTGCTGGTTTCGTATTGCTTATTGAAACTTCGCCGCGCGCTATTAATTCCGCAATGTTCTCCGCCGTCAACAGCATCGCTGCCTTTTGTCTTAAGAGATAATCGATCAGGCCTGTTCCTAAATCTAGAGGATCCGGCGCCGTGCCAAATTTGTCGGCGAGAAAGGGTGAGTGAAGTACTTCGGTTTGCGGATCGCAAAGAGCAACGTAGCAATTCTCAGCGTAGAGTCGCTTTCCAAGCGATTGATGAACTATTTCAAATAATTCGTCTGGATTCTTTGTCGTCGCCACGCCTTGAATAACTTTGGACATGACCTCCGCTTCGACCTGTAGACGACGGCGCCCGACAATTTCATTTTCGAGGTTGTTATTAGTCGCTACTAGTTCGGCGGTTCGTTCTGCGATACGGTGTTCAAGACCGTCATTCAATTGTTTGGTCTCAGATGTTCGGCGGGCGATTTCCCACATTTCGCTTACGCTGCGTTTTATTGCGATAAAGAGAAACGTGTTTTCGAAAAGCACCCAGAAGGCGTGTTCCACCCATCGCCAGTTTTGCCCTCCGAGCACTCCGTAGACAGACTGGGGCCAAAAAATGCCGCGCATTATGTGGTCGGCGGCCACGACAACGGTTGCCGGAACAAGGACTCGCCAATCACGGTAAAACGAGAGAAATGCGAGAGAGCCGAAAAGATGGAAATGCGTTTCGATACGACCGCCCGTTATATGTATTAGGAGCGACGACATCAACATCTGGCTCACCGCGATCACATATCGAGTCGATCTATCCCCGGGAAACCTCAAGGCCAGAAAGATAGGAAATAGACTGAGTAGGCCGCCCAAAAAGATTGCCGCCCAAACATTGTTATGGACACTGCTATACTCACCCACCCATGTCTTAGGCGAAAACCAAAACGCCGCCGCGATCCCGCCTAAAAATTGCAGAGCCATCAAGGCCGCAAACATTCGGTCAGTATGTACGAATATCGAGTGTTGATGGCTGGTAAAAAGTTCTTCTGATTGTTGGTCAACCTTGATATCAACGGATGGGTTCTTCATTCAAGGGCTCCTTTTTCAAATCGCAATACAGATCACCGGCTCGTAGTGGACATCCGAAAACGTTTGTTTCTCGGACCGGCCCACCTTCACCGAGGACTAGCGATACTATCGCTGCCGCGCCTGCGCTGTCGCCTTCTGCTCCACGTCCGATAGTGATACCGCCGCTAAACAGAAGTTTCCCATTTGGATCGTAAAGCAGTGACTGCCCTGAGGTGCGGACGCCGAAAATCTGCGACTCCCATCCCTGATCATCGATTACTACTTCTACTCCCGGAATCTCTGCCGCACTCGTCCAAAGATCACTTTGCTCCCATCCCTGCTCTACACCGGTAGGCTTGATGAAGATCACGTAGACCTCTAGCCGGTCACGCACTCGGGCCATTAACCGTGCAAGTTCGTTGATCGTCGCGCGGGTGCACGGGCATCGGGGGTGAGCCATTACGACAAGCGTCGAGCGATCGGTGGTTTTCCGGATCCGGCTTGCGATCGGCCAATCGACAGGAGCTTCCGCTATGAGTCCAGCTCTGTTTTCGGATCGCATAAACAAAGCCATGCCTCCAACAAGTATGACAAGCCAAAAAAGGCTCGTGATAACGAGGAGGGTCTTCGTCTTTTTCGATATGGCCGATTCTTCGATGGTCATGTTGGATGAAACCAGACTCGGGTTTGCCGGCGGCTCAATCCCGCGACTTTGATCCAGAATGGAGCTCGGCTCTGTTCCGTTGCGACTGATTTCAGATTTGTGTCAGAAAGCCTTGAAGATGACGAGAGTGGAACGTTCAGGATGTCATGAGGACAAAATCTCCACCTGAATCGCGGTGCACGGGCCTGCGGAGTGCAATTTTGCTACCAATGGTAAAGCCTAAGCATTTAAGAAAATCCGAACGATCGGAGGGGCGTTTTGCCTCACAAGATTGGATAGGTGCGTAAGAATGTCCGGTCGATCGGCGCGTGGAGCGGATCACCGCGTCGACGTTCTGTCCTGGTGGCACGGGCATTGCAAATTGCTAGCGGGAGATTATATGAAAAAACATATCGTATCGATTTTCGGCTTGTTGATGCTTGTATGCATTGGTGGAGTCTCTGTGTCGTGGGCGCAGGGAGCTTTGGGGCAGGCACAAAGAATCACGGGTGACAGATTTGCCTTGAGGGTAAGTACGCCAAATGGAGCCAATATCTACGCCGTCAAACGGCCATCCCCAGCGATGCTTGCTGCCATCGACCGGGGACTATCGGATCTGTTCACCGTTGCGCGAAAGAACGGATACGGACGGAGACTTTCGTTCGCGGAATATACGATTTACATAGCAAACGCTGACCGGAGTCGGAACGCGGCGGGTCAGTATTCGCCCGATATTGCAGTCGGCGCGGCCCAGTACGCCGGCACGGATTACGATCAGGGCGGTTACGTTTACGCGGCCGGTATGGTTGTCGCTTTCAACCCGATGTCATTTGTGATCGCCGAGCATACCCGCGATTTCAATCGAGTGTCGGATGTCGTGCGGTACGAAGGAGAGCATCTGGTTCTCTATCACAACGACCGGCGGCGCTACTCGCAAACTGCTGACCACAGCGGCGGCGGCGGGCATCCTATCTTGCAGTAAGTCGCCCTATATCGTGTGCGGTGTAAACGATAATGTCACCCGGCCTACACGATACAAAAGGCTGGCAGTAATATCGTCCCCCGAAAATAGCGTTTTTGCGAGTATACGAAGAGCTACGAAGGCTGGCACGCTCATTGCAATTCTATCCCGCGGATGTCGTTTGAAAACCTGCGAAGATCGAGAACGGATGAGAATTATTTCGAATTCAGACAAAGGTCTTCGCTAGTTTCTTTGGACGAACAGTAAAAAACATTTTAAGTTTGGTCGTTGGCGAAAATCCCACGGCCATTTTGAGAAAGCCCGGCGTGAAGGGGAGAGCATGCTGGGCTTTTTCTGTTGTCTGTTTGCCGATACCCACTGAGCATAATAAAATTGACGCTTTGCAACGCAGCAATTTGTGCTTTTTATATCAACAGTGAGGAATAAGAATGACTGGAAGAAGTAAAGTTACCGTCGTTGGTGCCGGAAATGTGGGTGCGACGGCTGCACATTGGATAGCGAGTAAGGAACTTGCTGATGTAGTTTTAGTCGACATCGTCGAAGGAACGCCGCAGGGTAAGTCGCTGGATCTGGCTCAAGCCGCACCGATCGACGGCTTTGATGTAAAGCTCGTCGGTTCGAACTCGTATGAGGCGACGGCCGATTCGGACGTTGTCATCATTACTGCCGGTCTGCCGCGAAAACCGGGAATGAGCCGCGACGATCTTTTGAAGACGAACTCCGATATCGTCGGACAAGTTACCGAACAGGTTGCGAAGTATTCGCCGAACTCTTTCCTCATCGTTGTTTCGAATCCGCTCGACGCTATGGCCCAGGTCGCGTTTCGACGGTCCGGCTTCGGTAAGAACCGCGTGATGGGAATGGCCGGCGTTCTCGACTCGGCACGTATGCGATGTTTTCTCGCCGAGGCACTTAACGTATCAGTCGAGAATATTACAGCCTTCGTGCTCGGCGGCCACGGGGACACGATGGTGCCGCTACCGCGCTACTCGACTTGTGCCGGTATCCCGATAACCGAACTGTTACCGAAAGAGCAGATCGATGCGATCATCGCGAGGACGGCGAACGGCGGAGCCGAGATCGTCGGTTTGCTGAAGACGGGTTCCGCGTACTATGCCCCAAGTTTGGGAGCGGTCGAGATGACGGAAGCGATCCTGAAAGATAAGAAAAAAATACTTCCGTGCGCGGTGTTCCTTGAAGGCGAGTATGGGATCAACAATCTGTTCGTCGGTGTCCCCGTCAAACTCGGCAAGAATGGCGTAGAGCAGATCATCGAGATCAGCCTGACTAATGACGAGCGTTCGGCTCTTCAAAAAAGCGCCGCCTCGGTCCAGGAGTTGATCGACATCCTGGAGATCTGATCCGCTCCAAAGTAGAAGTTTCTAAAAAGGAAGGCTCCCGGGCCTTCCTTTTTTTTGCCTCTGTCATACTGACCGAATCGGTCACTCACGCTGACCGAATAAGACCATTCCTGTGGCCGCGAAATCCCGCTAAACCCTTTCATTTATCCAGATAGCTTGATGGCACGCGCGTTGTTAAAGACAAACCGGCGACATCCGTTATGGGTGCACGTTTTTATTATAAAGGAGCTACCGAGATGAAACCCCAAACAGGTCAATTTTCTTTCTTTAGAAAAGCGATCTCCCTGTGCCTGCTCGCTGCCTTCGTCCTTACGAACGGGGCCGCAGTGCAAACAATTGCCGTCGAATCCGATCGGACAGCCACGGCTTTCCAGACGTTTACCACTGATCTTACGCAGCTTGGCCGTGAAGGAAGATTGCGTCAGAGCTCAAGCTTTGAGGCCGAGATCAATAAGGCCCTTGAAGTGTTGGGGAAAGGTGGAACTCGTCAACCGGTCCTCGTCGATGAGAACGGCAGTGTCCAGGATGAGATCGTTGAACAAATCGCGATTCGCGTGGCAAAAGGCTCGGCACCTGTCGCAATGCAGAATCGGTCTATAGTCAAACTTGAAACCACGTCGTTGTATTCGAACGCGGTGAACACAACAAAGCTCCAGGCTGCTCTCGCCACCATTCTGGAAACGGTTCTCCGGACGAATGGGCAGACTATCCTCTTTGTCGACGATCTAACAGCTCTCGTAAATTCGGGCAATCACAATTCCGCATTCGTTAGCGCGATCCGTGATGGCAAACTCAAGCTGATCGGCGGAAGCTCACGTGCGGCTTTTGACGAAAAGGTCGTCACCGACGATACGCTCAATAAATTGTTTGAAGTAATTTCGGTTGAACGCCAGCAATCGGGTGAAAATGTCGAAGCAGAGCGTCCCCGTCCGCGGTCATATCGCGGTGACAACGTCTCGCCGGATCTTCGTGCGATGATGGGCAACTCCGACTCTAACGAGCAGCGGGTTGACGTGATCGTCCAGGCCAAGAACGCTGACAACCCGTCGCTTCGAGCCTTGATCGAAGCCGGCGACGCTATAATTGTCGATCGCATCGGTCGAACGGAAACCCTCGTCGTCAACATGACGCTCTCGACCGTAGAAAGTCTTTCCAAGAGCGGACTCGTTAATTACATCTCGCCTGACCGACAGATCAAGATGCAGGGACATGTGGAAGCAACGACGGGTACCAGCCTGATGCGCTCGCAGCCATCCGGGTATGGGCGCAGCGCTGCCTACTCGCTCGACGGAGCCGGCGTCGGGATTGCCGTTCTCGACTCTGGAATCGCTTCTAATATCAAATCGTTTACCGAAGGGTCGAGCACATCGCGTGTCGTTTACAGCAAGAGCTTTGTGCTCGGCGATGCATCGACAGCCGATGCTTACGGACACGGAACACACGTCGCATCCATAGCAGCGGGAAGCTCCACCCGAAATAATGGAGCTTACCGCGGTATCGCGCCCAAGGCGAAGATAATCAACTTGCGGGTTCTTGATCAGCAGGGTCTGGGCACGACCTCCTCTTTGCTGAACGCGATCGAGTGGGTCCGCCTCAATCACACGACTTACAACATCCGCGTAGTTAATATCAGCCTTGGTACGCCGGCGATCGATTCGATGTGGAATGATCCGCTATGCCACGCGGTGCAGGATCTAAGCTACTACGGGATACTCGTCGTTGCGGCGGCTGGCAACAACGGAAAGACGACCAACGGCGCAAAGGTGTACGGTCAGGTGCATTCGCCGGGTAACGATCCGTCGGTTTTGACCGTCGGTGCCTCGAACACTTTTGGAACCGACGCAAGGTCAGACGATGTAGTGGCAACGTATAGCTCGCACGGTCCGACCCGCAGCTACTCGACCGATGCCTCGGGCTATAAGCATTACGACAATGTCATCAAACCGGACATTATTGCACCCGGCAATAAGTTAATTGGAGCCGCGGCTCCGAGCAGTACCCTACTTACGCAATATCCCGGGCTGACGAACACTTCGCTGAACATCACCGGCACTGACAACGACATGATGTACCAGAGCGGTACCTCGATGGCGGCCCCGGTCGCTGCAGGTGCAGCGGCACTCTTGTTCCAAATGAATCCGAAGCTTACGCCGACCATGGTAAAGATGCTTCTGCAATATACAGCTCAGCCTTTGAGCGGTGTAAACATGTTCGAGCAGGGTGCCGGTCAATTGAACGTGGAAGGTGCCGCGAGATTGGCGCGTTCATACAAGTTCGATAACGACTTCAACAACGTTCTAAAAGGCTCTGCGCTTCTTCAAGCGAACCAGTCATTCCCGGCGGCAACCAGCTCGATATCGGGCACGACGTTTACATGGTCGCAGGGCGCTCTTTCGGACCACGCGTACCTCCGTGGCTCGTCGCTTGCAACCACGTATCATGATGTCTATGACAACTGGTGGTGGTTTGAATGGGGCGTGTCTTACAGCGCGAACAATACGCAAAGTCTCAACAGCATGTTTGCTCCCGGCGTGTCGATCCATCAACAGGTCCTGACAAGCAACGGTTCGGCGATGGGCGGCGGAAACATCTTCGTTTCTTACGGAGTGCTCGTGGGAGATGGTGTTCTTGTCGGTGACGGTGTGCTGATAGGCGACGGCGTGCTTATCGGAGACGGTGTGCTCATAGGTGATGGTGTACTCATTGGCGATGGTGTGCTGATCGGTGACGGTGTGCTGATCGGTGATTCGACAGTTGCCTTCAGCGTTATTCTCAACGGCGATCCTACCGCCTGCATGCAATAACATTTCTCAGTCAAAGAATAAATACTGGAGAAAATCGTATGAGGACCAGTCAGGTACCTATAACCGGAAGACCGCAATGCTACGGTCACATGTTGACCGTAGCACCGGACCTCTCCCGCAGACGGGAACTTACAAATATCAATAAGACCGAGACGATCGCTTTTCTCGCACTCCGACCGGTACACACCGTTGTGATGACAAGTTTCATCAGAGACAACGGAATCGAAAACTCGCTGAATCAAGGTAAGTTTTTTGGCTACCGGAACGAACAAAGAGAGCTTGAAGGCGTCGCCCCTATCGGACATACGACGCTGGTCGAGGCTCAAATCGATGCGGCGCTGAAAGCACTAGCCTTCACCGTTATGAGTAACGATGTCTTTTTGGATGGCGAACGCGCTTCGCACGTCGAGCCCGTTTTGGAATAGTTGGTCTCTATCACACACGAAGAGACAGGAGGATAAAAAAATGCTATTTCAAACAACACAAACAATGCACAAATTCGCAACCGTGACTCGGCCGAGCCTATGCGCAACACCCGATCTATCGCGGGTCTGCAGACTGACGGTCGAAGACGAAAAAGAAGTTAAAGCGTTCCTTGACGTTCGTCCGGTTCACACGGTAGCGATGGCGAGCTTCATCAACGACAACGGAATGGTGAGCGATCTGAATCGCGGCGAGTTTTACGGATCGCGAGATCGGGACGGAAACCTGGAGGGCGTTGCTCTCATAGGACACACGACATTGGTCGAAGCCAGGAACGACGAAGCGCTGAAGGCCCTCGCATTCGCCGCCCGTTCGTCCTCCACGCCGATCCATTTGATAATGTCGGGTGGGACGGCCGCCCGGTCGTTCTGGAACTATCTAGACGGATTTCAGAATGAGCCGGGATTGGTCTGCGAAGAGCTCCTCTTCGAAGTCGGTTTTCCCTTTCCGGTCCAGAAATGCGAGTACGACTTACGGCCGGCTCGCCAGGAAGAACTCAAAGCGGTTGCCATTGCACAGGCAGAGGTTGCCGAGTTCGAGTGCGGAGTTAATCCGTTGGTTAAGGATCGAGAAGGATTCCTGGCCCGCGTAGGCCGCCGGATCGAGCAGGGTCGAGTCTTCGTTGTGTTCGACGGCGACGAGTTGGTCTTCAAGGCCGATATCGTGGCTCAAACCGAAGCTGTGGCATATCTGGAAGGCGTTTACGTCTCGCCGGATCATCGCGGCAAAGGTGTCGGCCCTTCGTGTCTCTCGAGACTTTGCCTCGAACTCCTCGGCCGGTTCAACAACGTGTGCTTACTAAGCAACACCGAATCAATAGAAGCTCACCGGAGCTTTATCAGGGCTGGGATGCACAGTACGGGTGCCTGTACGACACTGTTCGTGTGAGAAAAAGGATAGACTTTAACGGCATGCCCATTCATAATAAGGCTGGGTCGGGCAATCCCGGCTCGGCCTTCCTTTTTGTACACCGGAACCCGTCCTGCTTGAGCCCCTCTCCGTACGCTTGATTTAAGCCGCACGTCGCGCACTTTATGAACTACCACAAGTTAACCATCGGTTACATGGTTTCGGTTCTTGCTGTGGGCTTCGTGTGTCTCGGGATCGCAATATTCAACCTTCCGCTAGAAAGACTTGACCTGTACTTTATGATCCTTGCCGGAGCGACTATCGGCCTCGGGTCGTGGGCGACCGTCAAGATCCCCCGGGTAAAAACACACATCGCAGTTTCGGACATTTTCGTTTTCCTCACGGTATTGCTTTATGGCGGCGAGATCGCCATAACTCTCGCGGCGATAGAGGCTCTTTTTTCTTCATGGCGGTTCTGCAGTAAGAGAATAACCATCCTGTTCAATGTTGCCGCAATGGCTCTATCGACATCGGCCGTCGTCTTCATGCTTACGGTCTTCGGGCTTTACTCAGGCGGCACAACACTACCCAGGGACACGAGTATCCGCAGCCTGGTGATTGCGTTGTCGGTAATCACTCTCACTCAATTTTTCGTCAATACCCTTATTGCGTCCGTCTACGATTCGTTAAGCGGAGCTCTCCCGTGGTGGGAAACCTGGAAGAGCAAATACATCTGGACGTTCTTCACATACTTTGCCGGAGCGGTCGGCGCAGGTGCACTCGTCAAGCTCGCCCATTACGCCGGCTTCGGTCTGATCGCAGCAACCTTCCCGGTAATTCTTTTCGTGTTCCTGGCGTATCGGATGTACCTCCAGAACGTCGAGATGTCGATCGCCCAGGCCGAGCAGGCGGAGGGATACGCCAAAGTCCTCGAAGAACAGTCGAACGCCTTGCGCATATCGGAAGAGCGTTTTCGAAGCGCCTTTGCATACGCACCGATCGGAATCGGCTTGGTATCGCGGCATGGCAGATGGCTAAAAGTAAATCACGCGCTGTGCGAGATCCTGGGATACGATACCGACGAACTTCTGTCGATGGAATTCCAGAAAATGATGTTTGCTGAGGACCTCGGCGGAACGCTGGTAAAGATCCACGAATTGATGGCGGGACGAATTGCGAGCTGCCAGATGGAGCAGCGATATGTTCACAAGACCGGACGCACGGTCTGGACACAGTGGAGCGTTTCGGCATCGGGGGACATCACGTCAGACAGCTCGAACCTCATCTTCCAGTTGCAAGACATTACTGACAAGAAGATCGTCGAGCAGCAGCTCCAGCATGAAGCGACGCACGACGCTTTGACCGGCTTGCCGAACCGAGCACTGTTTATGCGACGGCTTGAGGAAGCCCTCAGCCGACATCGCGATGATGCGAAATACCAGGTGAGCGTTCTGTTTATCGATCTCGACCGCTTTAAGTATGTTAACGATAGCCTCGGACATCTGATCGGCGACCAGCTTCTGATCGGGATAGCCGATCGACTCCGCGACTGCATGCGGCCTCCTGACATCGTCGCAAGACTGGGTGGGGACGAGTTTATGATCCTCGTCGAGGGGCGATATTACACCGAGAAGATCACGCGGATAGCCGAGCGTATCCAACGTCAATTCGCACAACCTTTTGATCTGTACGGCCAAGAGGTCTATAGCTCTGCGAGTATCGGGATCCTAAGGGCGTCCGAGCAGCACATGACTTCCGAGGACGTAATGCGGGATGCGGATACGGCAATGTACCAGGCCAAGCGATCCGGACGCTCACGGCACGCCGTTTTCGACGAGGACATGCATACGGCCGCAAAGGAGACGCTGCTGCTTGAGACAGATCTGCGAAAGGCGATCGAACGGTATGAGTTTGAGGTTGAATACCAGCCGATCTTTTCTCTCTCGTCTGGCGAGATAGAGAGTGTGGAAGCTTTAGCTCGTTGGAGGCATCCGGTGCTTGGTGAGATCCCGCCTTCCAAATTCATTCCTCTCGCCGAAGAGACCGGGATGATCGATGGGCTCGGCGAACTGGTTCTCGATCGGGCGTGTACCGAGATCGGTGAGATATATTCTTTGATCGATAACAAATCGATCAAACTGAGCGTCAATCTCTCATGCCGGCAGTTCGCCCAACCTTTTCTGGTCCATCAGGTCAAGAACATTCTCAGCCGAACCGAATTTCCGGCTGCTCGCCTCAAGCTGGAAATAACCGAAACTGTTTTCTTCGAGTACCAGGAACGCGCGATCGACATGCTCAACGAGCTGCGGGATCTGGGAATCGACATAGACATCGACGACTTTGGCACCGGGTATTCGAACCTGAGCTATCTTGTTCGTCTACCAATTTCAACCTTGAAGATCGATCGCACATTCGTGGATCCGATCTGCGGCGACGGAGCGAACACCGAGATCGTCAGAACCATTATCGCAATGGCAAAGAACCTTGAACTAAGAGTCATTGCGGAAGGGATAGAGAACGAAGCGCAGCTCGATGTCCTCAAAGGGCTCGGATGCGAGAGCGGCCAAGGATTCCTTCTTGCCCAGCCGATGTCGGCTGAGGAGTTGGCACGCTTTCTGGATGCTGACGTCGACACTCCGATACCCGTACCTGACTTCGATTTCTCAGTCATGTCAACGGTACAGTAGATTAGGCAGCAGATTGCACCGCCGACTGGGAGACCAATGAGCCGACTAAGACCGTCGGGTAGTCGCGCGTGGTACACGTATGAAAATCAAGATCGGCGACAAATTTTCAAACGACCGGGTCGTTTCGGATGAGCTAGTTCGCAAGTTCGCTGAGGTGTCGGGTGACTACAATCCGATTCATCTTGACGAAGAGATCGCGAAGACTACCAGGTTCCGTCGCCGGATAGCACACGGAATGTTGAGCGGCGCTTTCATCTCAGCAGTCCTCGGTTACGAGTTAACCGAGCGCAGGATCGTGTACCTTTCTCAGTCGTTGAAGTTCATACTGCCGGTCTTTATCGGGGACACAGTCACGACCACGGCAACGGTCATTAGGATCCGCGACGATAAACCGATCATTACACTTGAAACGATCTGCACGAATCAAAACGGCGAGATGCTTGTCAAGGGTGAAGCAGCCGTGATGATTCTCGACTGAATACAGATGTAGGTGTGGATGGTTTTCTGTAAGTGTGGATGGTTTTCGAGATTGCGAGGAGGCGGCTCATCAATCCAAGATCTCAAATCTCAGATCTGAAATCTCAAAATCTCAAAACTAGAATCTCGAATCTTGAATCTATTCGAAATGCATCGCGAGTATGTCTTCCGAATAGATTCGAGATTCGAGATTCGAGATTCGAGATTTGAAATTTGAAATTTGAGATTTGAGATTTCGTGCCGTTACTTCTTCAGCCAGCCGAACAATGCGTTCACTGTAATGTCTCGATTGGTTTCGTAGATCGCACGCGTTAGCGGGATCCCCATCGGGCATACCTGAATGCAATTCTGCGCGTTGCCGCAGTTTGTGATGCCATCGTCGCCCATCAAACCGTTTAGGCGATCTTCGATATTGGTTTTCCCGACGGGATGCATGTTGAAAAGCTTTGCCTGCGCGATCGCCTGCGGACCGACATAGCTGTCATCTCCATACTGCGGACACGCCTCCAAACAGCAGCCGCATGTCATGCATCTCGAATATGCATAACGTTCTTGTGCCGTCTCATTTGAGATCGCCGGACCAGGCCCAAGGTTGTAGGTGCCGTCCAGTTCTATCCATGCGTGGACCTGCTTTAGATGATCGAACATTTTTGATCGGTCGACGATCAGATCACGGACATTGGGAAACTTCGACATCGGAGCGAGCGTGATAGTTTCACCACCGGATTCGAGAAGCAGATCGTCAACGAGCGCCGAGCACGACTGTCGAACGCGTCCGTCAATCACCATCGTGCAGATGCCGCACACCTGTTCGAGACAACTCATGTCCCAGACAGGAGGGGTAGTTTGCTTCCCCTCGATCGTGACCGGGTGCTTGCGGATATCCATCAACGCGGAAATGACATTTAGATTCCGGCGATAGGGGATCTCGAACGTTTCCCAGTACGCCGCGGTGCCTTCCTTTTCGCGCCGCTGGATCTTGAACTTGATCGACTTTGGCGGACTGTCGAGCCGCTTCTTTTCTTGATGTCCGTGTGGTTCACTCATCGTACAAGTAATTAGGGTGCGGAAACTATTTGTCTTTGTCCTCGGTTAGGTCCTTAAACGACTCACCGTCCTTTGTACGCGACTGATCGACCCAAATCTGCTCGCGTCCTTCCGGCTTTAACTCGCTTCCCGGCCGCGGAACTTGCGGCGATTTTTTCTGCCCCTTCGAATAATCGCGTTTCCGCGGTTCGACTGCTGAGACATCGACATGCTCGTAAGAAAATATCGGAGCTTCGTCCGAATATTCCGCGATCGTCGTCTTCAGAAAGTTTTCGTCGTCACGTTCAGGAAAATCCGGCTTGTAATGAGCTCCCCGAGATTCGTTCCGGTTCAGAGCTCCGAGAGTGATCACGCGAGCAAGCTGGAGCATGTTCCACAATTGTCGTGCATGAGGAACGGCCTGCGTGGCCCACAAATTAGAATCGTTGATAGAGATCTTTTGAAACCGCTCTTGCAGCTCGAGTAGCTTTTCGTCGGTCGCCTGCAAACGATCGTTGTAGCGGACGACGGTGACATTGTCGGTCATCCACTTCCCCATTTCCTCATGCAGCTTATACTGATTTTCACCTCCCTGATTCGAGACGATCTGCGCGTTGATCTCGGTCTGGCGCTTTAGTTCTGCATCATGGATCCCGTTTGTCTCAGAACTTCCCCGCTCGACATTCTTCGCATACTCGATGACCGATGGTGCGGCGACAAAACCGCCGTATACGCACGACACAAGCGAATTGGCACCGAGCCGGTTCGCACCGTGGATCGAATAATCACACTCGCCTGCAGCAAAAAGCCCAGGAATGTTGGTCCGTTGTTCTGAGTCTACCCAGAGACCGCCCATCGAATAATGCACACCCGGAAATATTCGCATCGGGACATGCCGCGGATCGTCGCCGACGAACATTTCGTAGATCTCGAGGATCGCCCCGAGCTTTCTTGTCAGTGTTTCGGCGGGGATGTGCGTGAGGTCCAGATACACTTGGTTTTCGCCCGCCACGCCGTGACCTTCGAGACAGACTTGAAAAATCTCGCGAGTCGCGATATCGCGCGGGACTAAATTGCCATATGCCGGATATTTCTCTTCCAGAAAATACCATCGCTCGGTTTCGGGAATGTCGCGAGGGTTTCTCTCGTCGCCATCCTGTTTCGGAACCCACACGCGGCCGCCTTCGCCGCGAGCCGATTCGCTCATCAGACGCAGCTTGTCTTCGCCCGGGATCGAGGTCGGGTGAACCTGAATGAACTCGCCGTTAGCGTATCGCGCACCCTGTTGGTAACAAGCAGAAACGGCGCTGCCCGTGCATGTCATCGAATTCGTCGACTTGCCGAAGATCAATCCCGGACCGCCGGTCGCCATGATCACCGCGTCCGCGGGAAACGCCTTCAACTCGAGCGTCTGCAGATTCATCGCGATCAAACCGCGACAAACTTGATGGTCGTCGAGTATGAGGGAAAGCATTTCCCAGCCTTCGTATTTGGTAACGCGCTTTTCGACTTCCCATCGACGCACCTGTTCATCGAGTGCGTAGAGAAGCTGCTGCCCGGTCGACGCTCCGGCAAAAGCAGTTCGATGGTGCAGCGTACCGCCAAAGCGGCGAAAGTCCATCAAGCCTTCTTTCGTACGCGAGAACGGAACTCCCATCCGATCGAAAAGGTAAATGATCTCTGGAGCCATGTCGCACATGCGTTTTACCGGCCCTTGATTGGCGAGGAAGTCGCCTCCGTAAACAGTGTCGTCGAGGTGCTTCGCGGGCGAGTCGCCCTCGCCCTTCGTATTGACCGCGCCGTTTATACCGCCCTGTGCGCACACCGAGTGCGATCGCTTTACCGGAACTACGGAGATCAGGTCGACCTCGTGTCCCGCCTCGGCGATCTTCATCGCCGCCGCGAGTCCGGCGAGGCCGCCGCCGACAATCGCAATTTTGGTACCTTTAGAAGTCGCCGCCATTAGTAAAATATCCCTCCCAGAAGCCCGCCGGGGCGTAGGAAAGCGAAGGTCACGTTAATCCACAGGACGTAGAGCAGCACGCCGAAGCCGATGCAGGCATAGCCGGTGACGCGCTGCGCGCGCTCGCCGATGACGATGCCCCAGTCAACGAGGAACAGCCAGATGCCGTTGGCGAAGTGCCAGACGGTGGCGGCGATGCCGATGATGTAGATGATCAGGATCGGCAGCATCTGAAATTCGCGCGAGACGATCTCGTAGGCTTCGTTCGGGTAGTGCGCGACGGCGCGCTCGTTCAAGCCCGGGATGAGGCCGAAGCGGAAGTTGAGCAGGTGGAAGAGGATGAAAAAGAAGAGGATGATCCCCGTCGCGCGCTGGATCGTATAGAACCAGTTGCGCGGGTAGGGATAACTCAAATTGTTCGGGCGCGTCTCCCACGTGATGAACTGGCCGTAGACGGCGTGGTACAGCAGCGGGATGAAGATGAACCCGATCTCGATGAACAGGACGTAGGGGATCGCCTGCAAGTCTACGACGGCTTGATTGAAATCCGCCGCGCCGCGCGTAGGGTGCGCCGCCTTCGAGTTGGTATAGAGGTGCTCCAACAGGAACGCGCCGAGCGGGACGATGCCCGACAACTGGTGCAGCTTGCGCAGCACAAAAGTTCTACTCAGACGAACAGCCATAACTTAGGAATGACCCCTTTCGCCGCCGGTTGACACGAGCGCGCGCGTCGCCGTTCGGGGCGGGCGGAGCAGGGG